>DATDRQ010000317.1:0-7564 GCA_035291645.1 Anaerolineales bacterium | reverse complement strand
CCGATGACGCGCCGGGGAGTATGGCCGCGCTTCTCGAACGAGGTCAGGGCGCCGACGAAAGCCAAGCCTTTGGCGCCGCCGCCTTCAAAAACCAGATCGTATTCCATGTTTGTGACCCTCCCTTGTGATGGGTGAATGGGCCCAATCAAAGATTGGGCGCATTCTATGATTGGGCGCAATCGATATTGCGCGCAATCTTATCAAATCAAGGTATATTTGTCTATAACATATCAGATTTGCATTGATCTTTTTGATCATAGCTATTAAACTATCCAGATTATCGCCGGGCTGCCAACCCCAGGAGCGGTTGCCGTGCGATCAGAGGATCTACCTCTTTAGCCTGGAAGGTGAGCTTGGACGAACCAGATGGTGAAAGGCGAACACAACAGGACCCGCCGAAAAGGCGCCTGCCGCCCGTCCCGCAGCGCAGCGGGCGCGAGCTGCTGCGCGACCCGCTCGGCTATTTCACCTCTCTCACCCGCCAGTACGGCGACATCGTCTGCTATCGCCCGGCCCCGGAAACCGCCTACCTGCTCAACCACCCGGATTACGTCAAGCACGTCCTGGTGGACAACAACCGCAACTACAGCAAAGCCACCTATTCGAACCAGGTGTTCAAGAAAGTGATTGGCGACGGGCTGATCACCGCCGAAGGGGAGGCCTGGCGGCGGCAGCGGCGCCTGATGCAGCCCGCCTTCCACCACACCCGGGTACAGCGCCTGGACGGGCTGATCGTAGAGGCTGCCCAGGCGATGCTGGAGAAGTGGCAGCAGTATTACGAGCAGGGCCAGCCGGTGGATATGGCCCGCGAGATGGCCGGGCTGACCCTGACGGTGACGACCCGGGCCCTGTTTGGGGTGAACCTGGGCGAGCGCGTGAAACAGGTGGGCGAGATCGTCAACCGGGCCGCGCTCTTCTTCGAGAAGCCAAACAATCCGGCCGTGCGGCAGTCCTCCCTGGAATTCCGGGCGGTGGTCGACGAGATCATCCGGGAAAGGAAGCGGGATTTTCAGGATACCGGCGACCTGCTCAGCGCCATGATGCAGGCGCGGGACGAGACCGGCAGGGCGGGCTGGGATGACGAGCAACTGCGCGACCAGTTGAGCGGCCTGCTGCTGGCGGGCTACGAGACCACCGCTAACGCCCTGACCTGGACCTGGTACCTGCTCTCGCAGAACCCCTGGGCGGTGGAACGGCTGCGGGGCGAGCTGCAAGGGAGGCTCGCCGGGAGAGCGCCGCGGTACGCAGACCTGGAAGGCCTGCCTTACCTGCGCCGGGTGCTGGATGAGAGCCTGCGCCTGTACCCGCCCGCCTGGATCCTGGGCCGCCGGGCCATCGGCGAAGACAGCATTGGCGGCTATTACGTGGCGCCGGGCACCGTGCTGGCGATCAGCATCTACACCCTGCACCGCCACCCGGCCTTCTGGGAAAACCCGGAGGATTTCGACCCGCAGCGCTTCGCACCCGCAATCGCCGCCCGGCGGCACAAATACGCCTACATCCCCTTCGGCGGCGGGCCGCGCCAGTGCATCGGCAACAACTTCGGGCTGCTGGAAGCCGGCCTGATCATCGCCTGCGTAGCCCAGCGCTTCGAGCCACGCCTGGTGCCGGGGACCGAGGTGCAGCCGCAGGCGATCTTCGTGCTGCGACCCAAGCGCGATCTGCTGATGAGCCTGCACGCCTGATTGAATCCCATTAAAGAGAACGATCCGGCGCGGCTGGCACGCAGCTTGCATAAATTTGAGGGCCGGAAAGTGTAACTTTCCGGGGTGTGATTCGTTATGTTCTATAGGAAAAGAGTACTGTTCTACTCAGCTATATCCTTTAGAATCGATGTTGCGCTTCTCCTCGGTGGTTTTCTGGCTTCTCGTCCTGCTGGTCGTCCTGATCGGCGGTTTCTGGTTTGCCGACCAGGGGGAAATCCCATCAGGGGTGCTCTGGGCGCTACTCGCCCTGGCGGTGTGGTGGTTTTCCGGCAGGTTAGCCTCCGGCCGGCCGCCACTGGACGAGTAAGTCCGATTTCATTTTCCGGTAAAACTCTAAGGGTCTTTTCGAAGACCCTTAGAGTTTTTTAAAAGGCTAGCGCGCTTCGATCCCGGCGGCTTCGAAGGCGCGCTTGACCGCCTCCAGCCCGGCATCCCGGGCGTCGCTCAGCGGGACCTGGCCGGTATCCACCCAGAATGAAACGGTGATATCGACGGAGATTCCACCGAAATTCACAAAATCCACGCCCGGCGCGGGGTCGGCCAGTAATCCCGGCAGGCCTGCCAGCGCGTCCAGAGCGGCCAGGCGCACGGCTCCCAGGTCGCTCTCGTAAGCGACCCTGGTGTTCACGTCCACCCGGCGCAGCGGAGAGCGGGTGAAGTTGGTGATCGGCTTGATGAACACGTCCCCGTTGGGGATCAGCACCAGGCGCCCGTCCAGCGTGCGGATCTGCGTGGAGCGCAGGTCGATGCTGTCCACTTTGCCGGTGAAGCCGGATACCTCGATCGTTTCGCCCAGGCTGAACGGCTGCTGAACCAGCATCAGCAGCCCGGCGACGAAGTTCTTGCTGACGTCCTGCAGGGCGAAGGCGATGGCGAAGCCGGCGATGCCCAGGCCCGCCAGGAAGGCAGTCACGTCGAAACCGACCTGCCCCAAGGCCAGGATCAGGCCAACCGAGACGACTCCATAATATGTCAGCTGGGTGAGCATATCCACCGGCTGGGGGTTGGTCGTGCGGCGCTCCAGCGCCCGCCGGACGCTGCGGCGCAGCAGGCTGGCGACGTACAGGGCGATCAGGAAGATAACCACCGCGGCGATCATGCGCGGGATCAGGTCGACCAGCGCGGTTATGAGGTTCTGGAGAATATCTGCTAAGGTTATGGGTTCGTCAGTCATCGCCGGTTCTTCCTCTTCTGGCGTTCGTGGGTATACTGCAACGATCTTACCGCATCCAGCGCAGATTTGAAGAAATTACTCGATCGGTTACAATCCATATATGCCTGCCATATCGGTGCTGCTGCCGTGTTACAACGCGGCGGAAACCCTGCCGGAAGCGCTGGATAGCCTGGCGAACCAGACCCTGGGCGACTTCGAGATCGTCGCCATCGACGACGGCTCCGTAGATGAGACGCCGGAGATGCTGCGCACGTGGGCGGTTCACGACCCACGCCTGCGCGTGATCAGCCGCCCGCACCGGGGGATCGTGGCGGCGCTGAACGCCGGCCTGGCCGAATGCCGCGCCGCGCTGGTCGCCCGCATGGATGCCGACGACCGGGCACACCCGGCGCGCCTGGAGCGGCAACTGGCATTTATGGAAAGCCACCCGCAGGTAGCCGTGGCGGGCTGCCTGGTGCGGGCGTACCCGCCCGAACAGGTGCGCCAGGGCTTCGCCGTTTACCTGGAGTGGCAGAACTCGCTGGTGAGCGACGAGGACATCCGCCGCGAAATCTTCGTGGAGAGCCCGCTGGCCCACCCAAGCGTGGTCTTCCGCAGGCAGGCGGTCGAACAAGCCGGCGGCTACCAGGACCATGGCTGGGCGGAGGATTACGACCTGTGGCTGCGCCTGTACCTGGGCGGGGCGCGCTTCGCCAAGGTCCCAGAGGTGCTGCTGGACTGGCGCGAGCGCGCTGACCGCCTGACACGCGCCGACCCGCGCTACTCGCTGGAGAACTTCCTGCGAGCCAAAGCGCATTATCTGTCTCTCGGCCCGCTGGCAGAGCGGGAAGCGGTGATCGTGTGGGGGGCGGGCATGATGGGCCGCCGCCTGAGCAAGCACCTGGCCCGCCACGGGTTGCCGCTGGTCGCCTTTGTCGACGTCGACCCGCGTAAGATCGGCCGCACCCGGCGCGGCCTGCCTGTCCTTCCGCCAGAGGCGCTGCCCGATTGCTGGCGCAGCTACGCCCGCCCGGCGCTGCTGGCGGCGGTCGGGGCGCGCGGCGCGCGGGGTCTGATCCGCGCCCGGCTCGACCGGCTCGGCCTGCGGGAAGGGCAGGACTGGTGGAGCGCCGCCTGAACCAGGCCATTCACAGAGTGTGGAGAACAGCATGGACCTCACCGAATTGATCCAGACCGGCCTGACCCGGGAAGAGACATTTCTTGTCGAAGAGCAGCACAGCGCCCTGACCTTGGGCAGCGGCTCGGCGCGGGTGCTTGCCACCCCCTGGATGATCGCCTTCGTGGAGCGGTCGGCGCACCGCCTGCTGTCCGAACGGCTGCCGGCGGGCAGCTCCAGCGTCGGGGTGCTGGTCGATTTTCGCCATAACGCGCCGACCCCGGTGGGGAGCAACGTGCACGTCTCGGCCGAGGTGACCAGGATCGACGGCTTGCGGGTAACTTTTACGGTACGCGTGAAGGACGACTTCGAGGTAGTGGGAGAGGGCCGCCACCAGCGCGTGGTGATCGACGAAGCGCGCTTCGAGCGCCGCGTGGAGGCCAAGCTGCCCGCCAGCCGTCGATCCCTTTCTTGATCCGACATTCTCCACATGCTTACGCGTGGTGGGGAGACCGCGCCCAAACAAATGCCGCAGAACCCGCTCACTATCCTGTATGACGGCTGGCCGCTGGTCCGTGAACCTGTCAGCCCGGCTGCCCTGCACCTGTTGGCCATCCTGGCCTGCCTTCCGGAGGAAGTTCAGCCGGTCGTGGCCCTGCCCGATGCGCCGCCTGCCTGGCTGCAAGGTCTCACCACCCACGTTCGACCGGCTGCGGATACAGCCCCGGGCCGGCTGGGATGGGAGCAGCGCCAGCTGCCCCGCATCGCCTGGGAGCAAAACGCCCATCTGATGCACTTATCGACCCTGACATCCCCGCTCTTCGGGCGGCGGATCGGCGTGGTCAGCCCGGGGGTCTTCGAGGACGGTGAATCTTACCCGGAGCGTGGCTTCGCCGGTCGCTTGCTGGCCTCCTCCCGACGAGGCGGCTTGACCCGGGCACGCGCCGTGTTCTGGCCGGAAGACCTGCCGGCACCGAACCTGTCTGCACAGCTGGCGCGCCAGCCGCGGTTGGCGCGGCTGCCACAGGTAGTCCACCCGGCTTTTCAGGCCATGGGGGAATCCTCAAATATTGGCCCAAACGGATCAGAAAATGAGGGGCCGGCGCTCCTGGCGCTCAACCTGCCCGAGACTTATATCCTGTACCACGGCCTCGGAGAGGCAGCCCAGCTCGACCACCTGCTGAAAGCCTGGAGCTGGGCAGCCGGGGCGATTGGGGGGTACTATCCGCTGCTGCTGCTGGGGTTGGGCGCCGCCGGGATGCAGCTGCTCAGCAGGCTGGCTGCGGAGTACGACGTGGGGGAGAGCGTGCGCGCCCTGCCGGGGGTTACGCCGGACCTGGTCCCGGCGCTCTACCGGGGCTGCTCGGCCTTGTTCCACCCGGCGCCGGTCACCGCCTGGGGCGGAGCGGTGCAGCATGCCCTGGCGAGCGGCAAGCCCATCGCCGGCTCGGAAAGCGAATTAATGGACGCGCTGGTCGGCCCGGCGGCCTACCTGGCTCCGGCCGGGGATGCCCGCGCCCTGGGGGCAGCCTTGCTCACCGTGATTGTGGAGGAGCAGGTCGCCGAACGGCTCTCCGCAGCTGCCCGGCAACGAGCAGCCGGCTGGCAGAGCGGCCGGTTTGGCGAAAGCCTATTGGAAGCGTACTATGGGCTGGTAGAGAGGATCTGAGAGTCACTCCACAGCCCGCCGGCTGCTGGAGCGGCCCAGGCGGGCCGCGTAGACCGCCACGCCGACCCCGCCCAGGAGCAGGACGACACCCAGGATGCCCAGCAGCGGGGATACGCCGCTTCCTTCCGGGGTAGGCGCTTCGGCCAGGGCCTCCGAACTAGGCTGCGCGCCGAAGTCCAGATAGGTTTCTGCTCCCGGCTCCACCATCAGGGCATAATTCAACACCGTCGTCGCATTATAGCCTTCCGGCACGGCAACGCTGACGTTGTATTCACCCTCGGCAAGATCGGCAAAGCAAATCGGCTCCAGGCCGGAAGGGCTATCCTCGGTTTGCGAGAAATTGCCCGCCCGGTCGCTAACGCTGATCGCTCCGCCGGGGATGGAGGCTTCCTCTTCCTGGCGCAGGGAATCGCCATTGGCGTCATTGTAGATCAACACGCACAACGAACCGGCGCCCGGCTGCGGGGTGGGGGTGGGCAGGCGGGAGGCAGGCGTCGGGCTGGGTCCCACCGTGGGGGTCACCTCGGCCGGACCGGCAAAGCCTAGCAGGACTTCCTCGCCTTCCGCCAGGACGGTTTCCCGGGTGGCGTCGTTGATCTCCAGCAGGTCGTCTAAATCCAGGTTATAAATGGCGGCGATCCGCCACCAGGAATCGTTCGGCTGGACAATGTAGACGACGCGCCCATCCGGCCCGGGGGTTGGTGTAGGAAAAGGTGTGAACTGGGCGTGCGGCGCCGCCCCGGCCGGGATCACCAGGGCGAGCAGGAGCAGGCCCAGCCCGAGCAAGGGTGCGGCAAGGAGAAGCGCTCGCGATCGCAGGTAAAGCATATGGCTGATTATACTGTATAGGTCAGTCCCAGAATCCGGACCAGGCGTAATGATCCATAGATCGTTGTCTCAAGAAGAACAAACAGAGAATGGGCCAGGTGTTTCGAAGGTAGATTGAAACCTCAGGCGTTTTCGATGGCCTGTTTCGTGGCGAGGCCTTTGTCGAGTAAACCCAAGAAGAATAATCCAAGCAGGTTGAAAAGGATCGCTGCCACACCGCACAGCAGGATATCCGGGATGTGGGGTGAAGCTTTCGCCAGGGTAAAGAGCGGGGCCGCGATCAGCGCTCCCAGCGCTCGCCCGAGGGAATGACTGGCGACGTTGCTGGCCATCAGCGTGGCTCGGGCGGGGGGCAATACTTCGGTCATGAGGGGGATGCTGCTGACCAGGGCAAATTCGAAGGTGATATAGAAAAGAAAGAGGCCGACCGCCGCCCAGATCGGGCTGCCTCCGAAGAAAGGCAGCGCCAGGGCAGCCAGGCTGTTCAGGATCAGCCCCAGGCCGATCGAGCGTGGTTTGCCCAGCCGGTCGGTCAGGGTGGCCGAGAAGGATTCTCCGCCCAGCTCGGCGAAACCGATCACCACCGAAGCTGCGCTCAGCGCGGCGATTTTCAGCCCAAAGGCGCCTTCCATCCACACGCCAAAGACCAAGTTGACCACCTCGTTCGCCGCGCTGATCGCCAGGCCCATCCCTAACCCGTACAAGGCGGGCGTATAGCTCAGCACCCGGGTTAAATTCTGCCTGAAACCGGGCCGGTTTGCGGCGCGAGGCATATCGCGCGGCAGCATCCAGGCCATAAGTCCTATCGCCAGCAGGCCGGCGACGAAAAAGAAAGGAAATGGAGCCGCCCAGCCGCGGCGGGCGATCAGGAAGCCCATCAGCGGAACGCCCAGAATAAAACTCAACGACCAGCCCAGCTCGGTCACCGCGATCACCCGGCCGCGCCGGGTGTAGGAGACCCGGTCGCCCAGGTAAGCCTGCATGGATGGGTCGAAGACGTATTTCCCAACCATGCCCATGATCAGAGCGATCAGGAAGGCCGGGTAAGAGGGCCAGACGACCACCGTCCCGACGCCGATGGTGAACACGAG
>DATDRQ010000316.1:0-4720 GCA_035291645.1 Anaerolineales bacterium | reverse complement strand
CGCCCGCCGGTCCGGCAGCCAGGTACAGATACTCCTCCGCCGGGATGATATCGATTACCGTTCCAGGCAGGTCCAGCTGCCCAGGCAGCGCCGGCCGTTCTGGATTGGCGAGATTGTAAACGTACAACCGGCCCGGACAGTCTCCGCCATCCAGGGCCTCGCTGGGACAGGCCTGACTGCCCAGGTACAGCCGGCTGCCGCGCGCCGCCAGGGCGGTGGCGCGTTCGCCGGCCGGCAGGCCCACCGCGCGCACCTGGCGCGGGTTGGCGCGATTCTCGACGTCCAGCACCAGGACCTCCCCCTGGCGCGCTTCGTCGTCGAAGGCAAAAGACAGGAGGTAGGCGGTATCGCCCTGCACGACGACCTCTTCGAAATAGGCATCCGTTTCGAAAAGCCCGAGCCGCCTGGGCCGGGAGGGGTCTGCCACGTCCAGGATGCGCAAGCCCAGGCCTCCCAGTGTGACGTACAAGTAGCGCCCGTCCAGCACGGCCCGGTAGGCCTCCCCGGCCAGGTCCTCCCTGCTCAGCGTCGCCAGGGTGACAGGCGCGTAGTAGGTAAAGACGTCCAGCACTCTCAGGCCGTCCGCCCAGGCAGGCACGTAGAGATAGTTCCAATCGAGCGCCATCCCGCCCGTCCAGGTGGAGGCCAGCCGGGTCATCCTGGCGTGCTCCGGGTCGCTGACGTCCACCCCATACAGGCTCTTGGAGGCCCGGGAATTGGACCAGAACAGGCGCAGCTGGTCCGCCACCAACCCCTCGACGGGGCCATCGACGGTGTAATCTGAAAATGATCGGGGATGCAGGGGATCCGCCAGGTCCAGGACGTGCAGCCCATCCCAGTCGGTCAGGTACAGGCGTTCACCGGCCAGGGTTGGTCGATCAGCGCATACATACTTGTAATCCGCTCCGGGCGCCAGCCTGGGATCACCCGGGTCGCTCAGGTCGATCACGGTCAAGCCCGAGGAGCAGTAACCGAACTCCCCGAAGGTGTCGATCAGGTACAGCGCCTGGTCGTGGGCCAGGAGATGGGCCGGGAAGTAGCCTCCTTGCGGCTGCCAGGATTTCAACCGGCGCGGCCGGTCGGGGTCTTGCAGGCTGTAGATCTGAATGCCCGACCAGCCGCCGATCAGGTAGGCGTAGCCCTGGCTGACCGCCATGCCGTCGATCTCCTGGCTGGAGAGGGCCTCCAGGTCCATCGAGTTGGTCTCGCGCGGGCGGGCCGGGTCGGAGACGTCCAGCGCCAGCAGGCCGCGCCGGTGCGCCACGTACAGGTGATCGCCTTCCATCGCAACGGCCACCACTTTTTCGGGCAGGTCGAGATAGGCGACCAGGCGGGGAAGCGGTTGCGCGGACAGGTCCACCACGCGCAACCCGGCGGTGCAGGCCCACTCCCGGCAGTCCTGCTCGAAGGCGTAGGCATACTCCCCAATAAACTCCACACGCTCCACGAGTGAGAGGGTGGGCAGCAAGACCAGCTCACGCAGCCCGGGAGCGGTGCTGAACAGGCGCAGCCCGCCCGAACAATCCAGCGGCGAGCAGTTCTCCTCGGAGACGATCAGCGTCTCTCTATGCAGGGCCAGGCTGCGGGCCCGGTTGGGCAGGTTGACCTTCGCCGCCTGGCGCGGGTTGGCCCGGTCCGTGACGTCGATCTGTCGCAAGGTGCGCTCGCCGGTGAGCGCGTAGACCTGCCCGGGCGAGACAGCGATAGAGATTGCCAGCTCGCCCTCCAGGTCGACCGAACTCACCACGTCCGGGGCGCTCTCCTGGGAGACGTCTATCAGCACCAGCCGGGATCCGATCCCGAGGTAAGCCATGGTCGCATCGAGCCCGGCGGTCTGGTCGACGGCGTAGGCGGTCAGCTCGCCGCCGATCCGCTCGCGCACCTCGAACTCGACCTGCGGGGTGAACTGGAGCCGGGGACTCTCGACCGGGGCTTTCATCGCGACGGGCCACTCGACCAGCTGGGAGACGAAGCCCTGAGCGGTAGACAGGTACAGCCGGGTGGGTACGCCCGGCGCGGCTTCCACCCGGTAGACGGGGCGGCGGGCCTGCGCCGCGCCCAGCGGTTCGAAGTGCGCCCCGCCATCCCGGCTGGCCAGCAGGCCGTCCGCCGTCGCCAGGTAGAGTACCTGCCCATCCAGTGGATCGATCTCCAGGGCAAATACGCCGTAGAAACCCGCCTCTTGCAAGGTCTTTCGGCCGGCCAGGTCGCCATGGGCGATCACCTCCCAGCTGTCCTGGTCGGGGACGACTGCGCCGTGAGCCAGGCGCGCCAGCAGGAACTCGTTTCTCCCGCCCTCTGCCGGCCCCTCCGTCAGGGCGTACAGGCCGCTGACCGGGCCGGCCAGCAACTGCGGAGCGCGCCGCAGGTGGTCTCCCAAATCCGGCAGTCCTGTATCGAAGGGTTCCCAATTGCGCCCGCCATTCCTGCTGCGGTAGAGGCCCTGGTTCGTCCCGGCGTAGATGAACTCCTCCCAGCCGGGGTCGAGTGCCAGGGAGAATATCCCTTCCAGTGAACGGTCGGCGTCCCCGGTTTGCCATGCAGGCGGGAAGCTGGCGGCGTACATCTGCTCCCAGGATTCGCCACCATCCTTGCTGCGGAACAGGCCGTGCTCGTCCGGGTATGGGCCGGTCCGCCAGGCGTACAGGTCCAGCAGGTCGGAATGCTCCCGGACCGTCCAGGCGCCCACCTGCCGGGCGACGGCCTGCCAGGCCTGGCCGCGATCGCGCGAGCGGTACAGGCTGCCCCGCGAGCGCACGAAGAGCAGCCCGGGCCGGTAGGGAGAGACATAGATCTGGGGCTGGCCGACCGTGCCGGTCGGCCCTTCGAAGGCTGTGACCGCTTCACGCGGCAGCGGCAGGGGCTGCCAGGTCTGGCCGAGGTCCGGTGAGATGTAGAGGCGTTCGTTCGCCAGCAGGGCGTAGACCACCCGCAGGTCGAAAGGATCGGCCGCCAGGCAGCAGACCGGGGCGGGCAGGTAGTGGACGGGCGCACTTTCGCCGGGCAGGTTTTCGCCGGGCGGAGCGGGATCGGCCGGAGGGGTTGGGGCAGATGTGGGGGTGGGGCGCGAGGGCGGTGCGGGTTCTTCCGAGGCGGGCGGGCTGGTCGGGGCTGCCGTCTCAACCAGCGTAACTTCGGTCAGCGCAGGCAGGGCGGTCGGCGCCTGACAGGCTGCTAATAGCAGCACAATTGTGAACAATATCGCTCCGGACGAGAAGAAAAGTCGAGGCATTTGAGCAGTCAATTCGAACCCGGACCGGTCTGGTCACCATCCGAGGCCCTGGCTGTCAGAACCGGTTTTGAGGCCAGCACCAGCAGCCCCAGGACGGCTATGAAAGCGCCGGACAGGCTGAGGAAATCTGTAAAAAGGATGTTCAACCGCAGAAGAACGATAGGGAGTCCGGCCAGCAGCCCCAGGTAGGTGCCAAGCAGGACGAAAAGCCCTGGCGCCATCAGCAGCAGACCGCTCAAGCGGGGCAGGGCCTGCTTGAACAGTACCAGCCAGGCCAGCGCGAACCAGGCCGCCACCAGGACCGAGCGGGCGCCGATCTGGGCCAGGAACAGCTGCGGGTATGCAAACGACGCAGCGGCCAGCTTGCGCTGAGCCAAGAGAAATGCGTCCAGCCAACCGGCCAGGAGCAGCAGCCCGAGGGCAGCCAGCATGGAAATCAGGAGTGAACTCCATCTTTTGCTCGAGGAGTTACCCAGGTTGGATGCCACGAGCCACCTCCCTGCACGCGCCCCGCCGGAATTGCGCTGCCCGGCGGGCTAACCGGCGACGCTGCTTGTCCCCCTGCGATCATAGAATAGCAAAAAAAGGGGCGCGGCGCAAGCCCTTTTAAATCGGTCGGCAAGTCCAACTTCTGGACCTACGATCTGAAGCTGTTCGGGGTCGACCTGCCGGATAACGTCGGGCTGAAGGGCAAAGGCCTGTCCGGGCAGATGGACCTGCACGCGGATCACTTCGCCGCCGAGGGCATCCCCTTGACCGAATTCAGCGACAGCAACCTGGTCAAACCCGAGCCCTACCAGCTGGCGGTGATCACGGTCAAGGACCTGGGCGGGAAGGTGCTGGCGACCAATCAGGTGGTGGCGCCGGTTTCGACCGAGATGCACTGCGACACCTGCCACCACAACTACGGGGTGGAGGACATCGCCACCGGGCGGGTCGAGACCAACATCCTGACCCTGCACGACCAGGAGAACACCGGCACGCTGGAGAAGTGCACCGTCTGCCATCTGACAGACCCGGGCGGGGAGATTCATCCATGAGGCTACCCCGGTGTTTTTGGCGCTGCAGATCCAGGATTGACATTTCCTAAATCCGATCTACAATTATTTACAGGGGGTAATCTGGGATCAGTAGGCAAGTTCCCTGTAAGGGGGCAAGGAGGTGTCTCATTTTCCTCAGCAAACCTGGAGTAACTATTTAATTTAAACGTAGCCGTCGTGCGAGGATCGGCGCAAGGTGCCCGCCTGGCGTTCGCACGCCGCATTTTCCATCCCGCACGCCTGCCTTCTTTCCTGGCGTGCGTTCTGCCTGAGAATCCTGGGACTGGAACCAGGCACCTCGAGAGTGTGTCCAATCCTTATTTGAAGTCTTGGAGGCTTTCATGAACAGCCGGTTTCACATTCACTGGTCGAGCCTGATCTTTGTCTGCATGCTGGTCCTGCTGCTCGTGCCTGCTTCGGCCTCCGGTCGCTCGCTCCCCCAGGATCG
>DATDRQ010000315.1:0-18946 GCA_035291645.1 Anaerolineales bacterium | reverse complement strand
CCATCACCAAGAACAGAAATAATCCAGCACAAAATAATAGGTGCTGTTTGAGAGTCATGTCTCCCTCCTTGGCTTCACTTATTATTGAATTACGTTTTCCCAAATGAATTACTTAAGAAAGATCATATATAATTTCCAATTATCGAGTCAAGTGTCTTTCGTCACATTCCTCTTCATCCTCCCCTCCTGCCGGTAAATCTCCACCCCATCCCAGATCAAGGTCACGCCGGTGATGCCCAGGGCGGCGGAGAGCAGGTCGCCGCTAGAGAGCAGCCCGGCAAGCAGCACCGCCGCGCCCAGCGCGAACAGCGGCACAGCCGGGCGGGTGCCGAAGCTGCTGTGCAGGCGGCGCACCAGCTCGTGACCCACTGCGATAGTGACTAAGGTGACCAGCGCCAGGACGACCCCGGCCCAACCCAGGCTCACCGCTCTTGCTCCGGGGAGTTTGCCCGCCGGGGGTTGGCGGGGAACAGGCCGCGCCGCACCCGTGCTGCCTGCCCGGGCAGCTCGGTCGCGCCCCACATCACCGACCCGCCCAGGATGCCCAGCAGGGCGGACAGGGTGAAAGTCGGCATGAAAAGCGAGGCCAGGGTGATCGACGCCCCGACGACCAGCACGTAGGGCCAGACGTGGGCGCCAAAGTAATATTCGACCTTAATCACCCACACGAAACCCAGGCCGATGGCGAGCAGCATGAACAGGCCCATGCCCAGGGCGATCGGGTTGAGGCTCAATCCCAGCCGTCCTCCTGCCAGCCGAAGCGGCCGACCAGGGGGACGAAGGCGACCGGCACGCCCTGCTCATGGATGAAGCGGTCTCCTTCACGGGACCAGCGCTCCAGGTACTGCCCGCCGCGCCCGCCGACCGGGAGCACCAGACGGCCGCCGTCGGCGAGCTGGTCGAGCAGCGGCCGGGGGGCCTGCGGCGCGGCGGCGGTCGCCAGGATGGCATCATAGGGAGCGGAATCGGGCCAACCCTGGGAGCCGTCCGCGACGATAACATGCACGTTCTGCAAGTCCAGGCTGGCCAGGATGCGGGCGGCGCGCTCGGCCAGGCGGGCATGGCGTTCAACCGTGTAAACGGAATGGGCGATCAGGGCGAGCACGGCAGCCTGGTAACCCGACCCGGTGCCGATCTCCAGGACGATCTCATCCCCTTCCAACAGGAGCAGCTGGGTCATCAGGGCGACGATGAAGGGCTGGGAGATGGTCTGGCGGCTCTCGATGGGCAGAGGGCAGTCGGCGTAGGCTAGATAGCGGTGTTCCGCCGGGACGAAGAGGTGGCGCGGCACCCGGCGCATGGCGTCCAGGACGCGCGCGTCGACGATGCCGCGCTCCTCGAGCTGTTCGGCGACCATGCGCAGGCGCTGGCGGGTGTAATAGTCGTCTTCGTTCATAATATTGCCGCCGATGCGGGTCTCTTTTAAGCCCTTGGTATAGGACGCTGATTCACGCTGAAAACGCCGATCAGAAGATGCGAACAGAGTTCGCCAAAATCAGCGAGAATCAGCGTTTATCAGCGTTCCATTCGTCTTATCCTGTATCCATGTTTAAGCAAGAAACGGTCACCAAGGCCTGAGTTACAACGAGCCGGGTTGGCGCAAACCGGCAAGCAGGTCCCGCCACCAGGCGTCGCGCTGGCCGGGGACGAACGGCAGGTACAACCCCAATCTGTCGGCGACTCCCTGGTAGCGCTCGAGCAGGCGGGAGGGCAGCTCGTCCGGGGGCGCCAGGACGGCGAAGGTCTCCAGCATGTCGTCGGTGATCAGGGCGGGCATGTCCGCCCACCAGCCGAGGGCCGCCAGCCCGGAGAGGCTTTCGGCAGCCGCCTCCCAGCCGTGGAAGGCCATCACCGCCCGGTAAGAGGGCGTGGAGGCGTAGAAGGCGATCTGCTGGCGGGCGAACTCCCTTTCTTGGTCCCCAGCGGCGGCGAAGGCGGTGACGTAGATCCTGACCGCCTCCCGGGAACGCCCGGCCTGGCGGCAGCCCTGCTGGATGGCGGGCAGGATCACGTGCCGCAGGTATGCGGGCGAGTGGAAGGGGTGGGCGTGGAAGCCGCCGGCGCACTCGCCCGCCAGGCGCGCCAGCCCTGTGTTGACCCCGGCGATGTAGATCGGGATATCCGGGTGATCGATCGGGCCGGGATTGAAGAAGGGCGACATGAGGGTCAGCTTATAATGTTCGCCGCGGAAGTTGAGCGGTTCGCCGCTCTGCCAGGTCTGCCAGAGGGCGCGCACGGCCTGGATCTGCTCGCGCAGCCGGCCGACCGGCGATGCGGGCCAGGGCATGCCGAAGCGGCGCTCGACGTGCGCCCTGACCTGCGTGCCGAGCCCCAGGATGAAGCGCCCGCCGGAGGCCCCCGCCAGGTCCCAGGCGGTGTAGGCCAGGGTGGCCGGGCTGCGGGCGAAGGCTACCGCGATGGCGGTGCCGAAGGACAGGCGGCGGGTGTGCTCGGCGATCAGCGCCCCAGGCAGGAAGGGATCGTGCACCGTCTCCGAGGTCCACACGGCGTCGAAACCGAGCGCCTCGGCGGCGCGGGCGATCTCGGGTATGCGAACCAGCGGCACCGGAGGCAGGTTGGCGTCGATCAGCACGGTCAAGATCTCCTTCTGTACAAAGAGTGGCGCCCGGCTAGCTCAGCAGGTAAGCGAGCACCCAGTTGGTGGTGGCTTCCAGCGCCTCCAGGTGGGTGCGCTCGTAGTTGTGGGAGGCGTCCACGCCCGGGCCGATCAGGGCCACGGCGACGTCGCCGCCGGCGCGCCAGTAAGCCTCGCCGTCCGAACCGTAGTGCGGGTAGATGTCCACCTTGTAGGGGATGGCGTGCTCTTCCGCCAGGGCGCGCAGCCGCTGGCTCAAGCCGTGGTGGTAGGGCCCGCCGGAATCCTTGACGCACAGGGTGGCGTGGAACTCGTCGGAAGCCTGCCCTTCGCCTACGGCAGCCATGTCCACCGTGACCAGCTCGGCCAGGTCCGGCGGGAAGCCTGAGGCGGCCCCGTGACCGACCTCCTCGTAGTTGCTGAAGTGGAAGGTCGTGGTCCGGGCGGGCTGCAGCCCGGCGGCGTGCAGAGCGCGCAGGGCGGCGAGCAGGCAGGCGACGCAGGCCTTGTCGTCCAGGTGGCGCGAACGCACGAAGCCGTCCCTCACCTCAACACGCGGGTCGAAGGCGACGAAGTCGCCGACCTGGATGCCCAGGGCGCGCGTCTCGTCCGCCGAGGCGGTGCGGGCGTCCAGGCGCACCTCCATGGCGTCGTCGTCGCGCCTGGCCTCATTCACCTGGCTGCCGTGCACGTGCCCGGAGGCTTTGGCGAGCAGCAGGGCGCCGCGCACAGGCTCGCCTGTGGAGGCGAACACCCGGCAGCCCTCCCCCTCGACCGTGTTCCAGGCGAAGCCGCCGATCTTGGTCAGCTTCAGGCGCCCGTTGGGTTTGATCTCCTTGACCATGGCGCCCAGGGTGTCGACGTGGGCGGTCAGGGCACGCGGCGCTTCGTTCGACTGCCCCTGCCAGACGGCGACCAGGGCGCCCTTGCGGGTACGGGAGAGGCGCAGGTGTGGGAATTCAGCCGCCTCCTGCTCCAGCCAGTCGATGGCTTGCCCGGTGTAGCCGGTCGGGCTGGGGATATTGAGCAGGTTAGTGAGATCTTCGACCAGGCGGTCAGTGTCGAGGGAAGGCAGAGTCATCGAAGGAGACCTTTCGAGGATAGAGAATTGTTCTTAATTCGTAATTCGTAAAACGAACAGGCCAGCTCAGGAAAGCATTTCATACTCGGTGAGGATGCGGCGCCAGTCGTCCGGGAGGGGCAGGCTGCGCCCGCGGCGGTAATCGTAGGCGACCAGCACGGTGGCGCCGGTGGCCAGGGCGCGCCCATCGCCGGCGTCCTCGATCTGGTATTCCATGGTCAGGCTCTTGACCCCCAGCCGGGAGACGCGCACGCCGACCCGCAGCGGCTGGCCGTACTGGATCGACTCCTTGAAGATCACCTGGGCGTCGGCCAGGATGACGCCGACGTCCAGGAAGGAATCCCCTTGCCACAGGCCGAGCTGTTGGATATAAGAGATGCGGGCCTGCTCCATGTAGGTCAGGTAACGGGCGTTGTTGACGTGCCCCTGGGGGTCCAGGTCGCCGTAACGGACTTCGATGGGGTGGTAGTAGCGGAAGGAGGGCATATAAAAATTATACTCCCGGGGGCGGGAAGTTCAAAACGGTCTGGGCGATTGGGCAAGAGCACGCGAAGTGTCTGACGGGTGATTTACGGTATAATCGGCGGCATGGAAAGCTCTGACATCGAACAAACGCAACCAACTTCCGCGGGTGGGGAAACCATCCCGACGCAGGTACCCACGCCGGGCGAACCGGCGGGTTCTACTCCCGATACCGGGGCCGAAACGGTCGCCGTGCAGGTTTTCGATACACCCGCCGACACAGGCGCCGAGACGGTCGCCGTCCAGTTGGCGGGCGATGCCCCTCCCCTTCCGCCGCCAGGCGAGGCCGACCTGGGGACCCCACGCCGGTCGAACCTGTGGCGCTGGCTGATCCCGTTGAGCGTCCTGGCGCTGCTCGCCATCGGGGCTATCAGCGCGTACGGCGGTTACGTCTCCGGCATCGACCAGCGCACCAGCTCCGAATCGACCCAGGTGGCGATGAAGGTCTTCGAACAGTTCGAGCTGGGCATGCAGGACTTCGAGGCCCGGCGCTTCGACCTGGCCCGCCAGCGCTTCGAGTACGTCATCCAGCTGGAGCCGGATTACCCGGGGGTGACCGACATGCTGGCGCAGGTGCTGCTCGAGATCAACACTACCGCCACGCCGACCCCCGTCCCGACCCCTACTCTGACGCCGACCCCGGACGTGCGCAACGCCGAGGAGCTGTTCTCGCAGGCGCAGGTCTCCCTGGCGGACGGCCAGTGGAACCAGGCGATCGAGGCGCTGCTGAAGCTGCGCAAGGACGAGACCGGCTACCAACCGGTCAAGGTCGATTCGATGCTGTTCGTGGCGCTGCGCAACCGCGGCGTGGACCGCATCCTGAAGGAGGGCGACCTGGAAGGCGGCACGTACGACCTGGCCCTGGCGGAGCGCTTCGGGCCCCTGGACGTGGAGGCCAATAACTTTCGCCTGTGGGCGGACCTGTATGTCACCGGGGCCAGTTTCTGGGGCCTGGACTGGGCGCAGGCGGCCTATTACTTCGGACAGATCGTGCAATTCGCCCCCAGCCTGCGCGATAACACCAATCTGACGGCGGGCGAGCGCTTCCGCATGGCAACGCTGAAGTACGGCGACCAGCTGGCCGCCGACGGACAATGGTGCGAGGCGTACGAACAATATAATCTCGCCTTCAGTTACGGGGCCGACCCCTCCGTAGAGCCGACCGCCACCTGGGTGGGGAACAAGTGCGAGGGCGGCGACGAAGACGAGGGTGATGGCGACGGCGAAGAGCCGACGCCCGAGGTGACCGAATCGCCCGGGCCGACCGAGCCTCCACCGCCGCAAGAGACGCCCACCCCCGGGCCGACCGAACCTGGATACCCGGCGCCGACGCCGTGAGCGGCGGAACGACCCCGCAATGGGGTCTGATCCTGGCCTACTGGCTGCACATGCTGGCGACGATCGCCTGGATCGGCGGGCTGGCAGCCGTGGTGCTGCTGATCCTGCCGGCAGCCCGGAAGAGCCTGCCGGATGAAGCCTTCGCCGGTTTCCTGGAGGCCGTGCAGAAACGGCTCGAACCGCTCGGCTGGCTGAGCCTGGCGGTGTTGGCGGGCACCGGGCTGTTCCAGATGAGCGCCAGCCCCAACTACCAGGGCTTGCTGGCGGTCGGCAATACCTGGGCGGCGGCGATCCTGGTCAAGCACCTGGCGTTCCTGGGCATGATCGGGGTGAGCGCCTTCCTGACCTGGGGGGTGCTGCCAGAGCTGCGCCGGCTGGCGCTGAAGCGAGCGCGCGGCAAGGAAACGCCGGAGGCGTCCCGCCTGGAGCGCCGGGAGATCCTGCTACTGCGTTTGAATTTGATCCTGGGAGTGATGATCCTGGGCTTGACCGCCGTGGCCCGGGCCGCCTGAATGACCGGGCTCATTTCGACATGAACAGGCGTCCTGAGCGGAGGGGATGCGTAGCATCCCACGTTGTCGAAGGATACCATCGACTGCTTCGACTGCCGCTTGCCCGAACGGCGGGAATGATCCTTGGCACTCCGCGCATTTCTTTCTAGAAGAAACTGTCGTTGCGAGGAGGCTGGTGTGGCGTTCTTTGCCAGACCAGCCGACGAAGCAATCTCATTGAAGCAATCTTAGGGCCGCAATCTCAGCTAAGGCGAAGAGCGGAGATTGCTTCGTCGGTTTCCACAGCAAAGAACGCTGTGGAGACCTCCTCGCAAAGACATGGGTTCAGTTTCTTAGGAGGCCTACGAAGCGCGAGCAGCTTATTTTGGCGAAGTCAGAAAAGTATACGGTTCCTCGGGGTAGTAGTGCAGGATTCTCCGCTCCGGGAAGGCCGCGGCCACCTCTCGATCGGCGTTCGGGCCCCGGCTATATACGAAGATGAATGGGGTGTCTAGGAAGGGATCCTGCAGCTCCAGGAGCACACCGTAATCCATCCAGCGCTTGGGATGGACGATGACCAGGGCCGGGGCCAGCTCCCGGGCCTGCTCGATCTGGAAGGGAACCAGGTCGGCGCGGTCCATTTCGTACAGGCCGCGCATACCCTGCAGGCGAACCGGCGTGTAGAAGACCAGGTTGGTGAGGATCAAAAAGGTGACCAGGGCGGTGACGATCAGGGGGCGGGCTTTCTTCCACCCCGCAAAAGTCCGCCAGGCATCGCCGGGGCGGACAGGCCAGCCGGCCAGCCAGGCGATGCCGGCGGCGCTGACCAGCGCCAGGCTGAAGATCGCCTCGTAATAGTAGCGCGGGCCGAACAGCCAGGAGCCCACCCAGTAGGCCAGGTAGACCAGCACCAGGCTGACCGGTACCCCGGCAACCAGCAGGGCGGGCCAGTTGCGCCGAAAAAAGACCGCCAGCAGGCCAACCGGCAGGAAGATCCACGAAAACATCGCCCAACCGAACAGGTCGCGGTAGCCGACCTGCAGGCTGAAGCGCGTGTTCAGGCGCGCCAGGCGCAGGGTGTGACCGCCCTCGGCGCGCCCGACGCCCGGCCCAAAGCCGATCTTGTCATAGGACCACCACAGGGTGTAGGGATTTAATAAGGAGTTGCCGGTGACGGCATACTGCCAGAGCAGGGTGAGCGCGGCGACGGCGCCTGCCAGCGCTCCAACGGCGAGCACGTGGCGGCGCGTCTGCCAATCGCCGCGGGCGAGCAGGTACAGGCCGTGCAGCCCGAAGGGGAGCGCCACGCCGATGGCAGTCAGCGGTCGGGTGAGGGCCAGCACGCCCAGGCACAGGCCGGCGACCAGGGTCGGGAGGGCGCGTGGCGGGCCTTCACGCCCGGCGAAGTTATCCACCCAGGCCAGGGCAAAGGCCGCGCTTAAAACCAGCCCGAAGGGGTGGGAGAGCAGCGAACCGGAGTTGATCAGGAAGAAGGGGGAGGTTAAGGTCAACACCCCCGCCAGGAGCCCGACCGGCTCTCCGAAGATGCGCTTGCCCAGGCGGTAGGTCAGCCAGACGCCCAGCCCGGCCAGCAGCGGGTTGACCCAGGCGCGGATCCCCAGACGGACCCCCAGCGCCAGCAAGGCGGGCCAGCCGGGAGGGTATTTCCCGAAGCGCTGCCCTGCATAGTCCACCACAAACGGGACCAGGAAGCTTTTTGGCCCGGGCGGCGAAGGTACGGTCAGGCGCCCGCCGGCGATGGCTTCCGCCTGCCAGACGTAGGCGATCTCGTCCTCGATGTGCGGGATGGCTTCGAAGTAACGCTCTGTGACGAAGTAGGTCACCAGGACGGCGAGCAGGCTGAGGGCCAGGGCGAGGCGGTCGGCGCGGGACATAAATGGGTTAAACCAGGGGGAAGCCAGGCCTCTCCTAGGCGGCGATGGCAGCCAGGGCAGCCAGGGCCGCCGGGTGGAGCAAGCGGTTGGAGGCCAGGATGCCGCGATTGCGAGCCAGGGTCCGCCCGGCGGTGAAATCGAGCGGGAAGCCGGACAGGTCGGTCACCTGCCCGCCGGCCTCTTCGATGATCAGGGAGCCGGCGGCCTGGTCCCAGATCTTCTCGCGATAATCGGGCTGTTTGGAAGATAGCAGGCGCAGGCATAGTTCGCCCTGGCCGGCGGCCAGCAGCATGTACTTGGCCTGACTGTCCATACGCACCGGTTGGGCTGCGACTCCCAGGTCCTGGGCGAACAGGTCGACCTGGCTGACGTTGGTGTGGCCCGATTCGAAGGAGCGCAGCAGGCGGGCCTGGGCCGGATCGGAGACGACAGACACCTGCAAGCGGGCGAGCGGCTGATCCGGTACGGCGAGCGAGGTCACCCAGGCGCCTGCGCCGCGCACGCCGACCGCCAGCGAACCCGGGCCGACCGGGGCAGGCCGGAAGCCGGCGACCAG
The DNA here is from genome assembly GCA_035291645.1 of Anaerolineales bacterium. Lineage (GTDB taxonomy): Bacteria > Chloroflexota > Anaerolineae > Anaerolineales > UBA4823 > DATDRQ01. Next base: position 10,467 of record DATDRQ010000315.1, on the reverse strand, counting down.
GTTTGGGCAGCCGAGCACCGCAACCTGGACCAGCCCGTCTACGATCAGCGCCAGGGCCAGAGCGTACTGATCGCCGCGCAGGAAGCCCTTGGTGCCGTCGATCGGGTCGAGCGTCCAGAAGCGGCCGCGCGGCTCACCCGCCCCGCGGTCGATCCATGCGCACACCTGGCCTGAGCCGGCGCCTGGCGCGAGGAGGGAAACGAAACGGGTCACCAGATCGAGATTGGCTGCTTCTTGAGGCTGGCGCAGGTCGGCCGAATCCTCCTCTCCCACCAGCGGGTCAGCAGAGAAAGACTCGGACAGCATGCGCCCGACCAGGGCCTGGGAGGCGAAGTCGGCCACGGTCACCGGGGAGCGGTCTGCTTTGGTTAGGGCCGGCGAGACCAGCTCGGCCTGTACCCGGCGGACCAGCTGGCTGGCCGTGCGCACCGCCTGAACGGCGAAGCGGACTTCGGGTGAGGCGAGGTTAAACACGGATGACGATTCCTGCCGGATTGGTTTCGACCGTCCCCGCCAGATCATAAGCCAGGGCGCTGGTGATGCGCACCGGGACCAGCTCGCCGGCGGGGATCTCGCCTTCGACAATGGTCAGCCCGTCTATCTCGGGCGCATCCCGGTAAGAGCGGCCGATCGAGAGGCCGTCCCCCTGGCCCTCGATCAGGACGTCGAGCGTCCTGCCGACGAAGGACTGGTTCCTCTCGAGTGAAATGCCTTGCTGCAAAGCCATCAGGCGCTCCCAGCGCTCCTGCTTGACCTCGGCGGGGACAGGATCGCCGAGCGGCTCGCTGGCCGTGCCCGGCTCGAATGAGAACCGGAAGGCCCCGACCCGGTCGAAGCGGATCTCCTGCACGAAATCGAGCAGCGCCTGGAATTCTGCTTCGGTCTCGCCGGGGTAGCCGACGATAAAGGTCGTGCGCAGGGCGAGTTCGGGCATGGCGGCGCGCATCTTCTGCAGCGTACGGTGGACCCACTCGACGTTCGCCGGACGGCGCATGCGGCGCAGCGCCTGCGGGTGGGCGTGCTGGAGCGGCATGTCCAGGTAAGGGACGATCTGCGCGCAGCCCGCCATGACCTCGATCAACCGGCCGGTGACGTAACCGGGGTAGGCGTACAGGATGCGAATCCAGTCGATGCCGGGCGTTGAACCCGACCCGTTGCCGCACTTTCCTAAGGTTGCCACGAGTTGCTCGAGCAAGACCGCCAGGCCGTCTTTGATGCCCAGATCGTGACCATAGTCGGTGGTGTCCTGGGCGATCAGGTTCAGCTCGCGCACGCCCATGGCTTGCAAGGCGCGCGCTTCGGCCAGGATCGCCTGCACGGGGCGGCTGACGGCGGTGCCTTTGATCAGCGGGATGGCGCAGAAGGCGCAGGGGCGGCGGCAGCCGTCAGCGATTTTCACGTAAGCGCTGGCGCCCTGCACGGCGGCGCGCAACACCCCTTGCTCTTCGGAAGCGACCGTAGGCACTTCCGGCAGGTGATAGACCGGCTCGGGATGCGGGCTGCGGCGCAGCTTCCGGACGACCTCCAGGATGTCCATCCAGCGGCGCGTGCCCAGGATGCCGTCGATGCCGGGGACGCGCTGGGCGACCTCGACGCCGTAGCGCTGGGTGAGACAGCCGGCGGCGATCAGCACCTGATCGGGGCGCTTGTGGGCAGCCAGCTCAGCGAGCACCTGGAGGGATTCTTCCTTAGCCGGGCCGATGAATCCGCAGGTATTGACGATCAGCACGCTGGCGCGGGAGGGTTTTTCGACCGAACGGTATCCGGAGCCAGCCAAGATCTGGGCCATCGACTCCGAATCGACGGTGTTCTTGGCACAACCCAACGAAATCAAGTGAAAAGTCTTCGGTCCCATACCTTATCCTATTATCATATTGGTTTTCTAAACACCGATAAACGTTATGGAGCCGGGGTCGGCGGAACGGTGGCAGTCGCCTGAGGCGTGGCGCTGACCAGCGGGGTGAGCGTAGGCGTTGGCGTAATCGTGGGGGTAGGCTCAGCCAGGCCCTGCGGGGTGAAGACCCGAAAAACGACCTCACCGTACTCTCCGATCACCCCCAGATCGGTCTGGTTGAAGAACACCTGCAAGGCGGCCCCGTTGCCGGTCAGCAGCTCGACCTGGAGCTCACCGTCGAAGCCATAGGCGCTCCCTGGCACGACGCGCCCCTCGAATTCCACCTCGCCGTCCACGGTCACGCGCATCCAGGCGCGCTGCAAGACCGAGATATAAACCTGGACGAGGGCGCCGCTGTCGGTTGGCAGCCCCGCACCCGGGGTCACTTCTCCTACCGCACCCTCTTCCGGCTGACCGCCATCCTGGACGACGGCTGGGGCTTCAGCCTGGCTTTCCTGGGTAGGCGATGGATTGGCGCCCGGCGTGAACTCCGGGGTCCCAACCGGCGTGGAGAGCAGCTCTTCGGCGATCGACGGGACCGTCACGACCGGCTCGGCGACCGAGCGCAGGGCAGTGATGCGAATAGCGCCCCAAATCACAAAGCCTGCCAGCAGGGCGATCAGAACACCACCCAGCATGAAATCGAACGAAATCCAGCGCCGCACCGGGGAGGGGAGCGCCTGCCGGGCAGAGGGAGTGGAGCGAGACGGGGTCCTAAGCGACTGCCTTTCGGCCAGGCGGACCTGCAGCCCATCGGCAAAACGCAGCAGAAGGGGATCGGGGTCAATGCCCAGGAAGGTGGCGTAATTGTAGAGCATGCCCCGGCCCTGGACCGGCGAAGGCAGACCATTAAGGTCGCCTGACTCCAGCGCCGCCAGGTAATGGCGCTTGATGCGGGTGTTACGCTCGACCTCTTCCAGGGAGAAGCCCAGCGTCTCGCGCTGCCCTTGCAGGGTCTGGCCGATGGCTGTAAAGATCGACTGGACCTGCTCTGACGTCAGGTCTGGATCAGAGACAGAGGAGGGGCCGGCGGCGTGCGCTCCGAGGGGAGTGGTTTTCTCCTCGCCATCCACGCCAACCGGCAGGAGGCCAGGGTTTAGACCCAGGTAGCTGGCATAGGCGCGCAGGAAGCCACGCGCCTGGACTCTTGACGGAAGCCGGTCGAGTTCACCTGCTTCCAGGGCTTCTAAATAGTTTTGCCGGATATGGGTAGCCCGGGCGGCCTGTTCGAGCGTGAGATCGCGCTCCTGGCGCGCCTGGCGCAGCTGCTCACCGAGCGTCTGAGCCATCATTTCCGCACCGCAAATTCTCGCTCAATAAGTGAAGACCGGCCTGGCAGCCAGGGGCTGCATCCAGGCCGGGGATCGCGAGCAGGTCGGTCTCGTCCAGATCATGAACGGGCTGGACTTGGGGCTTCGCCGATAAATTCAGACCGCAAGGCTCACTGAAGCTGTGGCGAAACCCAATCCCGGACAACAGGCGACTAGGCGTCGGCCGGCTCTGCCGGGCTGCCCTCTTCGGCTTCTAATTCTTCGAGCTGCTCTTCCAGCTCCTCGAACTCTTCGATCTCCTCGAACTCCTCGATCTCCTCGATCTCCTCGATCTCTTCGATCTCCGCCACCTGTTCAGCTTCCGCTCCGGCTGCAAGCAGGGTGGGGCTCTCTCCCTCGCGGTGGACGATCACGCTGACCTGTGGGATGAGGTCGACCGTCAAACGGATGGGGACCTGGTACTCGCCCAGGGTGCGCAGCGGCTCGATATCCATCTGGCGCCGGTTGACCTCTACGCCAGCTTTCTGGCTGAGGGCTTCGGCGATCATCTGGGCCGAAATAGAGCCATACAGCTTGCCCGTTTCGCTGGCGCGCACCGGGAAGGTCAGGACCAGTCCATTGATGCGGTCGGCGACGCCGCCCAACTCCTGGTTGAGGGCGTGGCGCTGCGTCTCTGCCTGGTTCTTGATAAATTCCGCCTGCTTCAAGGCGCCCGGGGTCGCCAGGACGGCCAGCCCCTGGGGGAGCAAGTAGTTGCGCCCGTAGCCATCCGCGACCCGCTTGACGTCGCCGGCGCGGCCTAACTTATAGACGTCCTTAATCAACAGAACTTTCATCTTGCACAAGCCCTTTCGTCTGGTTTTCACGCCCGGCATTTGGTGGACCCGGCGCACATGAATTCGCCCGGGCGAAGGGTACAACGCTCCGGGCAGGGGGATTTTACCAGATGGCCGAAGGGGCGTCAACGATCAGATCTGGCAGCCAGCAAGCGCCTTCCATGACTATCCCGCACCCGGCGATCGGAATCCAGCCGCGAGGAAGGTGCATTATAATGAAGCCATGCCTGCTCGAGAGCGTTCCTTCCGCACCGAAGCGGTGATCCTGCGCCACAGCGATTGGGGCGAGGCGGACCGGCTGTTGTGGCTGTATTCACGCGAGCTGGGCAAGGTGCGGGCGATCGCCAAAGGGGTGCGCAAGATGCGCTCGCGCAAAGCCGGACACCTGGAGCCTTTCACGCGCGCCATCCTGTTACTGGCGCGCGGCCGCGACCTTTTGATCGTCACCCAGGCGGATACAGTCGAGGCGTACCTCCCGATGCGGGAGGACCTGCTGCGGCTGAGCTACGCGGCCTACATGGTCGAGCTGCTGGATCGGTTCACTTACGAAGAGGATGAAAACCAGGCCCTCTACCGCCTGCTCACCGACTCCCTGGCGCGGTTGAATCACGGGCTGGATGCCGCGCTGGTCGTGCGCTACTACGAGATCCGCCTGCTGGACCTGCTCGGCTACCGCCCGCAGTTGTTTACCTGCGTGAAATGTGGAGAGGCCATCCAGCCGGTCGACCAGTTCTTCTCGATCACAGAAGGCGGAGTGCTCTGCCCGAAGTGTGGGGCGCGCAGTCCCGAGGGACTCCCGGTCACGGTAAACGAGCTGCGCTTCCTGCGCCATTTCCAGCGCAGCTCCTTCACCGAAGCCGCCCGCGCCCGGCCAACCGCCGAGGAGAACCTCCGGATGGAACGACTGGTGCAGCGCTACGTGACCTATATCCTGGAGCGCGGCCTCAACACCCCGGCGTTCATTCGCCAGGTCCAAGAGAAACCCCCTACCCACAGCGAAGTGTGAGCGGCTCCAGGGCGGGAGCCGGGAGGCTGGACCAAACCGCACGGGGCGAGCCAATCAACCCGAGCGGCCGTCTTCGTTTACGATCTTGCGGAGCGTCTGGGTAAAAGTCAGGATCGAGAATGGCTTCTGGAGCCAGTTGACCTGTCCGTCTTCGAGAATGGCGCGATCGCTCTCGCGCAGTGGATGGCCAGTCACGAAGAGGATCCGGGTGACAGGCCAGCGCTCCTGGAGTTCGCGGTATAGGGCGATGCCGCCCATCCCAGGCATGACCAGGTCGGTCACCACCAAATCGATGCTCCCACTGTACTGCTCGGCGAGCTGGAGAGCTTCGAGGCCGTTGGCGGCGGTCAATACCTGGTAATTGTACGTTTCGAGCAGTTCCTGGAGGGCACTGCGCGCCGAGAAATCGTCTTCTACCAGCAGCAGGCGCTCGCCGTTGCCCATGGCCTCCCCGGCGGGCTCCTCCGCCCGGTTTTCATCCCTGGCCTGTTCCTGAGTCCTCAAATAGATGTGGAAAACGGTTCCTTCCCCGGGCTGGCTGTGCGCATCGATATATCCTTCGTGCTGCTTGATGATGCCGTAAGCTTGCGCCAGACCCAGGCCAGTGCCTTGCCCGACCGATTTTGTGGAGTAGAAGGGTTCAAAAATGTGCGGCATGACCTCCGGGGGGATGCCCTCCCCGCTGTCCTTGATCGAGATGCGCACCCAGGCGCCGGCAGGGATCCCCGGGCAGGGTGGAGCCACATTATCCTTCACCTCGATCTGTTCCAGTTCGAAGCGCAAGACGCCGCCTTCAGGCGAAGCATCGCGGGCGTTGACGGCCAGATTCATGAAGACCTGCTGCAGCCTGGCCGGGTCGGCGTTCACCCGGTAGGTTCCTGGCTGGTAGGTCAATTCCAAACGGATGGTTTCCGGAAGCACGCGGCGGAGCAGCTTATCCAGCTCTTTGATAAAGGGCAGCAAGTCCAGGGTGAGCTGCTCCATCACGGAACGCCGGCTGAAATCCAGGATCTGGCGGATCAGGCTGGCGGCGCGTTGGACCTGCTCCTGGATGATAGATAAGCGCTCCCGGCTGGCGGGAGCAAGGCTGGTATCGCGCTTGAGCAGGTCTGCATAGACGATGATAGCCGCCAGGATGTTATTGAAGTCGTGGGCGATACCGGCAGCCAGCTGGCCGACGGTCGCCAGACGTTCCTGCATCTGGATGCGGGCCTGGTTATCGCGCTCCTGGGTGACATCGCGCAACACGACGACCCAGCCACCGGGCTGATCGCCGGCGCTGAGCGGCTGGGTGGAAAGCTCGAAGACCTGGCGAGGTGGGCCGGCGAGTTCTAATTCATGCCACAGCACCTCGGCATCCGGGCGGAGCAGTTCATCCAGGCGCTGGAGCCCGAAAAGGGCCAGGAAATTTGCCCGCTGATCCGCCTGAGCGGCCTGTAAGTACTCCTGGGCCACCGGGTTCGCCAGCAATACGTGCTTTTCTTCATCCAGCAGGAGCACGCCTTCCGGAACGGTATCGATGATCTGCTGGACGCGGCTGGCGTTCAGCTGGATCTCCTCGAACAGGCGGGCGTTCTGCAGCGCTACGGCGGATTGGCGGGCAAAAGCCAGCATGACTTCGTGCTCCGCGTCGGAACCGGAGTGCGGGTGATCGTAGTAACAGACGACAACGGCGATGACGTCATCCTGATAGACCAGGGGCCAGGCGGCGAAAGCCCGATACCCCTCTGCCTCGCCCTGCTGGCGCATCCCTGACCCCTCCGGAATCGCCAGCAGGTCGGAGATCAGCACCGGCTCGGCACTGAACAGCAGGATGCCAGGCGAATGGTGCGTCTCCCAACCGGCAATGCGAGCGAGATAATCCTCGGAAAGGCCGTGCGACCAGGCCAGCGAGAGAGTGCCATCCGGCTGGCGCACGCAGATCAAGGCCCGGTCCGCCCTGCCGAGCGCTGTTACCCCTTCTCCGATGCCCTTAATCACCTCGGCGACGCTGAGCGGCCGGTTCAGGCCCTCGCTGATGGCTGCCAGGTGGGCCATACGATCGGCCTGCTCGCGGGTGGCGGCAAAGAGACCCAGACGTTCCAACACCTGGCCAACCTGGCTGGCGACCTTCTCCACCAGCTCGACCTCTCGTGAGGAGTAGGTACACGGCTGCTGGCCGGAGATCTCGAGGATGCCGACTACCTCTCCAGCGAAGATGATCGGCATCAGCAGGAGGGAGCTGATCCCCCGGCGTTTAATAATCGGATCCAGGCCTGGATCTGGCTGCCCGCTGGCTGGGGATGCGACCACCAATGGGCGACCGTCTTCAAGAACCTGGGTGATAGCCGGGCTGCCGATGACCGGGATGAGATGACCCAGGCGGCTGGAACGATGCGGGGCATGGTATTCAGCGATCACCTGCGCCGCGGTAAGCTCGGCATTGAAGAGAGCGAAGCTGACCTCCGGCATCGTGAAGAAAGCAGCCAGCTCGGCGCAGATGCGGTTCAGCGCAGCGGTCAGGTCATTTTCGGTGGCCGTGACGGCGATGATCTGGCTGAGGAAGGTGATCTCGCTCAGGCGGCGCTCGGTCTCGGCAAACAAGCGGGCGTTATCGATGGCAATGGCCGCCTGGTTCGCCAGGGTGATCAGGGTCTGGAGGTCTTCCCGAGTATATGCGTTGGGCTTGTCGCTCGAGCATACCAGGATGCCGAGAATGCTGCTCCCCTGGCGCAGCGGGACCGCCAAATTCGACCCAGGAGGTGTACACCCGCCCTTATCTTGGAGAGCGCTCGATAAAACCCCCTCTGTGAGGAGGGGCTCGCCGGTGTTGAACACCCGCCAGTATAGCTGGCTCTGCCTGGGATTCCATTCATTCGCAACTTGCCCGGCGAGGCCAGCGGAATACACCGGTTCGATCTGTTGGCTGAGGGGATCGACCAGGGCGATGTGGAAGGTTTGGACTGGCATCAGCTGGGCGGCAGCCCGGTGGGTGGCGGCATACACCTGGTCCGGGATCAGGCTGGCGACGATCTCCTGGCTGGCCACGGACAGGATCGCCAGCTGGCTGGCCTGGTAACGAACGGCGGCTTCGGCCCGCAGGCGATCGATGGCGGTCGCCAGCTGGCCAGCCAGGGTAGCCAGCAAACGTTCGTCCGATTCGGTGAACGCCGCCAGGTGGGCGCTCTCGGCGTTCACCACGCCGAGCACACGCTCGCCCACCCGTAGCGGTACGCACAACTCTGAGAGAGTAGACGGATCGACCCGGATGTACTCCGGCACCAGACTCACATCATCCACCCGCCAGGGCGTCCCGCGCTCGGCGACGATGCCGCAGATGCCCTTTCCGAGGGGGATTGGGGCGCTGATCCCCCGGATGGTATCCCGCTCCCGGTAAGAGACGTGGGACCACAGGATGCCGGTGGGCTCGTCCAGGAGCAGCAAGCCGAAGTTGTCCGGGTAAAGGTTCTCCCCGATGATCTGCGTAGCACGCTCGATCAGGGAATTTTCGTCGTTTGCGGCCGCGCCGGCGGTGGCGATGGCGTGCAGGATGGTGAGCTCTTTGAGCTGGCGGCGGAGAGCTTCGTCTTCCTGGTCGACCGGCTCCGCATCGTGCTGCTCGCGACGCGTCCGGCCGGCGAGACCGGCTGCCCCAAACAGCAAAATGAACGATGAGAAAAGATCAAGGAATGGGTGCCAGTTCATGCAGGTGCGCTTGGGCTGGGAGCGCTCAATTCGTTGAAGACAGGACCAGGAAACAAATCCTGGCAGATCGGCAACTGATTACTTTTTTTGATCCGGCGATATCCGAATTCTAACGCATAGTTCAGAGACCGCGCTTAACTTATACTTCATCTTCGGGTGGACTGGGTAGAACTTAACAATTTTGATGGTTCGAATTGTACCAGCCAGGCAATCCCAGGATTTTCTCAAAGTCAGAAATAGCTGTCCTTGCGAGCCGCCGAGACCTGACGAGGCGGCGAAGCAATCCCCAATCTGGGTGAGTAGATTGCTTCGACCGGCGAAGAACGCCGGTCTCGCAATGACAGCTGGCTATAGTTTCCGACTTTAAGAAAGCCGTGCAGTCTATCCGGCCAGCACTTGCGCAAGCGCACAGACCGTTTTATGATTGGCACACTATGCAGATGGGCAGAGAGCCGCAAGAAAGACCCGCACAATCCCCGGGCAGCCGGGCTATCGGACAGCTGCAGGAAAAGTCGCTGCACGCAGCCCTGAAAGACTGGTACCGCCAGGAAGGCGACCACCTGGAAATGCCAATCGACGGCTATATCGTAGACATCGTGCGCGGGGACCTGCTGATCGAGCTGCAGACCCGCAATTTCTCCCAACTAAAGCCGAAGCTAGCCTGCCTGCTCCAGGCGCACCCGGTCCGGCTGGTTTACCCAATCGCCCAGGAGAAGTGGATCGTGCGCATGTCCGGCGATGGGCAGAGCCAGATCGCGCGGCGACGTTCACCCAAACACGGGCGGGTTGAACATCTCTTCCAGGAACTGGTCAGCCTGCCGGATCTGGTCAACCATCCAAATTTTTCCCTGGAAGTATTACTCACCCAGGAAGAAGAGGTCTGGCAAGACGACGGCAAAGGCAGCTGGCGGCGCAAGGGGTGGAGCGTCGGCGACCGGCGACTGTTAGAGGTTGTGGACAGCTTGCGGCTGGAGTCAGGCGGCGATTTTCGCAGCCTGATCCCAAAGAGTCTGGTGCAGCCTTTTACTTCCCTGGATCTGTCGCGGGAGCTGCGCCTGCCGCGCGGCCTGGCGCAGAAGATGGCTTACTGCCTGCGCCGGATGGGGGTGTTGCAGGTGGAGGGCAAGCAAAAAAGGGCCTGGCTGTACAGGATTTGGCAGGACCGGTAGCCAGTCACCTGCAAGGCCTGCCTCCCAATTATTTGAACGGAACGCTGCCCGGGCAACCAACGGCCACGCACCGGCCGCTGGGGCGTACTGCGCTGGGCCGAGTCGTTGAAAGTATTGACCCGCTTGCGCCTAAGCCGGATTGATCGGCGCGCAGCGCCAGCAACTGCACGCCGTATTGGGCGGCGCACCCCGATTAGCGCCTTTCGTCCTACGCGTTTTCTTGCAGTTCCAGAAGCAGTTCCTCGATCTCCTCGCCGCGGGCGTTGGCAAACCCCTTCGACTCGCCGATGACCTTGAACCCGCACTTTTTCAAGACCCGGCGTGAGCCGAGATTGTCTTCGGCGACGCGGGCAAATATGGGGCACACCGGATTGCCCTGTGCCAGAAATTCTGTGAGCGCCCAAGTAGCGATGCCCTTACCCAAGTATGCCTTTCCAATCCAGTAGCTGACTTCGGTTTGCCCTCATCTTCGTAGCTCAGGACGCTGCCAACCACCTGCCCGTCCGAGACGATAGTCTTGATGATGACAGTCGGGTCAGCAATGATCTTGTTCCAATGCGCAATGAAGGCTTCGCGGTTGCTCGGGTCCTTGGCGGTGAAAGCGGCC
>DATDRQ010000314.1:0-13998 GCA_035291645.1 Anaerolineales bacterium | reverse complement strand
CAGCGCTCGCAGCAGGGTGTGCTGGTCGGCGTATTCCAGGTCGCCGCCGACCGGCAGGCCGCGCGCCAGGCGGGTCACCCGCACCGGGAGCGCCCGCAGCTGTTGCTGCAGGTACATGGCAGTGGCATCCCCCTCCATGCTTGGATTGGTCGCCACGATCACTTCCCGCACACCCCCCGGGCGTACCCGCCCGATTAGCTCACGGATGCGCAGGTCATCCGGGCCAATTCCCTCGATGGGCGAGAGGGCGCCGTGCAGCACGTGGTATCGTCCCTGGAAGCCATCCGTGCGCTCGATTGCCAGCACGTCCAGCGGCTCTTCCACCACGCAGATCACCGCCGGGTCGCGATCCGGGTTGGCGCACACCTCGCATTCCGTCCGCCCGGCGGTGGTGATGTTGTAGCAAGTCTGGCAGTAAGCAGTGTTGGATTTCAGGGCCTGCAGGGCTCCCGCCAGATCTTCGGAGAGCTCCTCGGGCGCATTGAGAAGGAAGAATGCCAGCCGGGAAGCCGTCTTCGGACCGATGCCTGGCAGGCGCGCCAGTGCGTTGATTAAATCTTGGATGTGAGCAGGTAATAACATCCTAGAAGGGCAGACCGGAAGCCAACGGGCCCAACCGCTGAGCGGCCAGCTCGCGCGACTGGTCCAACCCGGCGTTGAAGGCAGTCAGGAGCAGGTCCTGCAGCATTTCCACATCTGCGTCCTCCAGCAAGGCCGGGTCGAGCTCGACCCCCCGGCAGCGCTGGTCTCCGGTCACGGTCACTTTTACCGCCCCGCCCCCTACCGTCGCGGTGACAGTCTCCTCGGCCAGCTGCGCCTGGGTCTGCTGGATTTGTTCCTGCAGCTTCTGGATCTGCTGCAGCTGTGATTGGAAGCCGGAAAGCCCCGAGCTCTTTGGATTATTAAATCCTTTCGCCATCGTTCGTACCTCCTGATCGGGGGGATTCTAACATTTTATCCAAGCATCTCTGGCCGGGAGCTATCCAGTTACTGGATATCGACGATCTCCCCACCAAGGTCGCGTAAGGCGGAGGCGACCATGCCATCGCTGTCGACTTCTGGGGGGATTGCGTCGCGCCGGGCAGTGCTGGTCACGCACCGGATGGAAACTCCCGGTCCAAACACCTGGTCGAGGGCTTGTTGAACCAGGGCCAGGTTTTCCTTCTTCGCCATCTGGTTCTTGAGCACGTCGCTGGCGAAGCCCAGCGTGAGGGTTTTCCCCGCCAGGTGGCGGGTGCGGCAAGAGTTCAATAGCCCGTACGTGTTGGGATTTCCTTGCCGAACGTTCGCCAGAACCTGGGGCCAGTTCCTGGTCAAAACCTGGCTTTCCTGGTTTTCTGGTTCGCCGACCGCTGGCTGACCACCGGCGGTTGTAGCCGTAGTCTCCGCCTTGAGCCCAACATCATGGGATCGAGCAGCAGGCTTCGCCGGGTTCTGAGCGGCCTTGGGAGGGGCCGTCTTGGGCTCGGGGAGGGAGGTTGCTTCCGCTTGCGGCTCCAGGCAGACCAGGAAGGCCATCTCCAGTGGCAGGGATGGCTGCCAGGAGGAGCGGGCATCGTTAGCAGCTTGATTGAAGGAACGGATCGCCCGCAGCAGGTCAGGGACTGAGAAAGCCCGGGCGTGTTGCTCCAACTGGCGGCGCACCTCTGCCGAAGATTCGACCGTCTCGCGGCTGCCCATGCGGATCAACAGGACCATCCGCAGGTATTCCACCACCTGGCGGGATAACTGGCGCGGCTCGGTGCCTGTGTCCAGCGCCTGGTGAATGCCATCCAGGCCGGCGGAGGGATCACGTTGCACCAGCGCCTCGACCACGGCGACTACCGATTGGCTGGTCGCGGTGCCGAGCAAGGTCTGCGTCATCTTCAGAGTTACCGCCTGTCCGGTCGATCCGAGCTGGTCGAGCAGGGAGATCGCATCCCGCAGGCTGCCGGTTGCCTGGCGGGCGATCGTGGTCAGCGCTTCATCCTCGACCTGCAGGCCTTCCTCAGCGGTCAGCAGCTGCAGGCGGGTGGCGATCTCAGCCGTAGGGATGCGGCGGAACTCGTGCCGCTGGCAGCGCGAGAGCACGGTCGCCGGGATCTTGTGCACTTCGGTTGTCGCTAAAATAAAGATGGCGTGCGGCGGAGGTTCCTCGAGCGTCTTAAGCAAGGCGTTAAATGCTGCAGTCGAAAGCATATGCACTTCGTCGACCACGTAGACCTTAAAGCGACCCTGGTTGGGAGAGAAGTTGATCTTATCGCGCAGATCGCGCACGTCGTCGACGCTGGTGTTGGAAGCCGCGTCGATCTCGATCAGGTCCAGGAAACGCCCGGCATTGACCGCCAGGCAGTGATCGCATTGATCGCACGGCCGGTTGGACAGGTCATCGTCCAGGCAATTGACTGCCTTGGCGAGCAGGCGTGCGGTGCTAGTCTTGCCGGTGCCGCGTGGCCCGGCGAACAGGTACGCGTGCGCCACCCGGTCGCCTGCCACGGCATTGCGCAGGGTCTGCACGACATGATCCTGGCCCACCACCGTCTCCCAGCGGCGCGGGCGCCATTTACGGTATAAGGCTTGCGGCATGTGATTCCCTTTCGGGCGGAAGTGTAACAGATGCTGGCAGTCAGCGCAACTTAAGGTATTGAGTTCGTCCGGGTAATCGCCCGGATCTCTTCGTCCGGGTCGATCAGGCGGCGTTGGAAGCGGGTGGAGGGCACGGCCAGATTGTTCGAGCGGATGCGCTTGTTGAACTCTCCAACCTGCTCACGGAAGGTTTGCTGAGTTTGGACCCATTCTGCCTCCGCCCAATCCGGTCGGTTGCTCTGCGCCTGCATCGAAGTCTGCCACGCCCATGCCCGCGCCAGGGAGGCCCGGGCAGTCTCTAAATCCGCCTCGATCTCGCGCAGAGTCTCGATCCAGGGCAGGCTGTAGCCGGCGTTAAGCAGCACGCGGTGCGCAATACGCCAGTCCGGATCCTCGTGCGGATTCTCATCCAGGTTGAGCGGCTTGCCTTTGCCGGGTAGATCTTCGAACTTCCCCTCTTCCATCGCCCGGCGAATAATCTCTTCTATGGATAAGTTCGACATTCCCATCCAGTCTCTTGTCAGGGGACCACCAGGGTAGCATGCACCGTTCCCTGCCCGTCTCGTAAGACCACCTTCTCGCCCGCTTCCCATACCGGAGTGCTCAAACCCCAATACAGGTCAACCACCGTTGGCTGCCCGGACTTCGTAAACAGGTTGACTGCGCCGCCCTCGAACAGGGTCAGCTGCGGAAAGGTAAATACCTGCCCACCCGGTGCCTCGACCTTCCACCCCGCCAGCGATAGCTCCCCGGGCCCGGTGCGCTTGAGCAGCAGGCGTTCAGAATCCAGGTCCCCTGCCCCTACTACGCTGGCGATGGCGACCGCCGCCTCGCCTGTCACGGGAGTGTTCGTCTCTTCAGCCGGCTCGGGTGTGTTCGTATCCTGCTCTTCTGGAGGAGTATCGGTTGCCTCTTCCGGTTCGGGCGTGTCGCTTGGCTCCTCCTCCCCATTCAGGGAGGGGATCTTCAGCACCTGGCCAACTTCCAACCGGTCCGGGTCGATCAGGTCGTTGGCCTCCATCAGCTCGGCGACGGTGATATCTAAGCGGAAGGCGATCGCGCCCAGCGTATCCCCGGTCTGGACTGTGTATGTTCGAGCCCGCGTCGCCTCCGGGGTGGGCGATTCTTCTAACGGATTTTCGTCCTCTGTCACCTCTGTTTCAGCCAGGCTTTCCGTCGAAACGGCCTGAGGTGAGCCGGGGGTGAAGACCAGGGTAATGGAGGGATTAAGCCGGGCCAAGGCCAGCATCTGGGCCTCCAGGCCGGCACGCTGGGCGTATCGCTCCCATAGGAAAAGGATCGCCGTCACCACGCAGGCGGATACCAGGACGTTGATCATCAGGTAGTAAAGCAGGCGTTTCCAGTGTCGCATGATCGATCCTTCCTGCGAACCGGCTATTGAGGCCGCGGCAGATGCAGCCGCCGCTCAAATAATAGCACAGTTAGCACATTGACGGGGGAAGATCTTCCCCATAAAATGGATGATACCCTCGGCTTGACGAGGATCCCGTTATCCATCGGCAGGTGCCAGAAAGAGCAGCGCGCGGATGCCGGTCATCATCGACGGACACAACCTCATCCCCAGAATCCCCGGACTTTCCCTGCAGGATATCGACGACGAGCTGCGTCTGGTCGAGATGCTGCAAGATTACTGCCAGCGCAGCCGGAAGCAGGTGGAAGTATTTTTCGATAACGCTCCTCCGGGACAATCCGGCGTGCGCACCTTCGGCAGTGTGAAGGCCCGCTTCATCCGGGAAGGTAAAACAGCCGACCGGGCGATCCAGGAAAAGTTAGAAAAACTGGGTAGATCGGCGCGCAACTGGACGGTGGTGAGCTCCGACCGCCAGGTGCAGGCCGCTGCGCGCGCTGCGCGTGCCCGGGTGCTGAGCGCGGATGAGTTCCTGCGTGAGATGCAGCAGCTCGAGAAACCTGAAGATAAGCTTGAGGGGGAGGCAGGACCAGGGCAATTGAGCCCGGAGGAGATCGACGACTGGCTGAAGCTTTTCGGCAAGAGCGAAGAATAATTGGGATAGTTAACGTCCAATTCTAATCAGAATTTAATATATTTTAGATATTATTCGTGTATATTAGGAAAGACATCTGCTCTCTGTTTACTGGTATCCAGGTGTCTCGGCGCCGTGAAGCGTATAGCTTTCCGGTGGCCCTCCTTAGATCGCCGGACGTGTCTCCCTCACGTCCGGCGTGGTTATTTAACACCCCACGTTTTGGGATTACTCGCCCCAACGGAACGTGGTGACGATCGGCTCAAAGACCGCGACCTCCCCGGCGGCTTCATAGGTCGCTGGGGGATTTTCGAAATTCGCGGCGTTCGAAGAGTGCAAGACGAAGCTCAGGGAGACACATACTTCGCCTTTTTGGGTGGAATAGCCGACAAACTCGTAGAAATTCCCGGCCGCGCCTTCACTGCCACTCTCCCGGATGAACTCAATCCCGTTGATCTCCACCGGCTCCTTCGGGATCGCCCCTGGTTCGTAACCCTGCGCCAGCGGGCTCGAGCAATGCGGGAAGCCTTCCAGGACCGAGATCTCCAGGTATTTTTCGGACAGGTTGGTGCCGGGCGCCAGCGGCAGGTCCAACCGGGCGTAATTCTCCTGTTCGGCGGTCAGCCGTGCGCCCGGCGGCAGCTGCACCTGGAAGCCGTAGGTCTCGTTGCGAAAGGTTTTCCAGCCTGCAGGCAGGGCAATGGGTTCGCCCGGGGCAGGCGCCTGTGTCTCAACAGGCGCCTGTTGAGACACAGGCGCCGCGGTGGGGGTGGCGGGCTGCAGGCTGTCCGTTGCCGGGACGACCGCCGCGCCGGAACAGGCCGTGAGCAAGCAGATTATTAAGATGAGAAGTCCGCTATAGGCATAGAACGATTTCATCACTAAATCCCGTGATCTGACCTCTGGCATAGATCACGTATGGCAAGGATGAGAGGCTTACTCCGGATAATAGATCGCTGCGTCCATATCCCCGACGAAGTCCGGCAGGTTTACGTGGCCCAACTGCTGGCGGATGGCAGATGCCTCCCCGGTATGGTACCAATAGTGGTAGGTGACCCGCATGACCAGCGTCCCGAGACTCTCCGGCAGGGTGCGCCCGTTCCAGACTGGGTGAACTTGCAGCAGCTCCGGGGTGAGCGTATCCAGGTAGGGATCGGCGGTGGCGGTGATCTCCCGCCAGGCTGCCCACATCTCCTCCAGTTCCGGGGTGCTGGGGGGGCTGCCGTACCCGGCCAGGCTTTGTAAGTCCGGCCTGAGTTCGATCCCCTGGGCGTAGCGCAGCCAGTAGCGCGTCTCCTGGTTAGCCAGGTGCCCGACGATCCAGCTGATGCAGTTCATCGGCTCGAAGCGCCGGCGCGCTTCCTCGGCGGTGACGCCGTCCAGGCCGCGCACGAACTCGCTGCGGGCGAATCGTAACTGGTTGACCAATAAATGGGGAGGCATGTTGTTTTCCTTTCCTGCTCTCTGTCGGATCAGCCATTCCGCCGGATGTGGCGCCAATCGTCACGTAACAGGGCGAACATCATCACGTCGCAGGGACGGCCGCGGTGTACACCGCGCCGGCGTAGCACGCCCTCCAGACGGAAACCGATCTCCAGCAGCACGCTTGCCGAGCGCAGGTTCTTGGGATGTATGGTGGTCTCGATGCGGGCGACGCCGATCTCGTCGAAGACGTAGGGCAGTGAGTTCCAGATGGCCTCGACCATCAAACCCTGTCCCCAGACCACCCGGACCAGATCGAAGGTGATCTCGGCCCGGTGCGGTGGGGTGCTTTCCTCTTCCAGCTTGACGTAGGCAAGCGTACCGATCAATGTGCCGCTCTCTTTGGCGAACAGGCCCCACAGCACCCCGCGCTGCTCGGCGAACAGGTTTTTCCCCCAGCGGATGACATCCTCGGCCTGTTCCCGGCTGGCGATCGGCTCGAAGTCCATCCAACGCAGCATTTCAGCGTCCGAGAAATGTCTGAGAACGGCCTGCCAATCTTCGGAAGTGATCTGTTTTAGAACCAGCCGGTCGGTTTCCAGGCGGGGATAACCGGAGTGCATGGCGTTCGCCTCGTCGAAACTCTAACCCTACTCGCAACCAGTGCAGATAGACTGTTCGCCCCTATGATACTGCAAGATCGTTGGATTGGATGCTAAAATATCTAAGTTAAATACGACGCCGACCGAGGCAATCCCTGGGTGCCCTGCCCGCTCTCCTACCCGGCCAGGGAACGGCTGGCAGGACAGGCCGGTCTGGTGCAGACCCGGCTGCTGGCCACGCGCCCCAGCCGCTTCCTGGACGCCATCTACTCGGCGCTGAGCCTGAGGCCGGAGAAGTAAACCACCCGATGAACTCGCTTAACAAAAACCCACCCTTCTACTCGACCGGCGCGCCGCTGAAACAGGCCGAGGCCGCCATGCTGATGCTGCACGGGCGCGGCGCCACCGCCGAGAGTATTCTCTCCCTGGCGAGCGAGTTCGGCCAGCCAGCCTTCGCCTACCTGGCGCCTCAGGCTTCCGGGTACACCTGGTACCCCTATACCTTCCTGGCGCCGCTGGCACAAAACGAACCGTGGCTTTCCTCCGCGCTGGCAGCCGTCGCCGCCGGGTTGGAGAACCTGGCCGCGTCCGGGATCACTGCGGATCGAACCATTCTGCTGGGCTTCTCACAGGGGGCCTGCCTGGCGCTGGAGTTCGCCGCCCGCAACGCCAACCGCTATAGCGGCCGGTTCGGCGGCCTGGTCGGCCTGAGCGGCGGGCTGATCGGTCCGCCGGGTGCGCCGCGCGATTACCCCGGCTCGTTGGAAGGGTCGCCGGTCTTCCTGGGCTGCAGCGACAGCGACCCGCACATCCCCAAGGAGCGCGTCTTGGAGAGCGAACAGGTCCTGATCCGCCTTGGCGGGGACGTGACCACCCGCCTGTACCCGGGCCTGGGCCACACGGTCAACCAGGACGAGATCGATTTCGTGCGTTCCATGATGAAACGTCTGATAGATAAAACGAGTTCTGGTTCGTAGAGGGTTCTTAAGATTGGGACGCTGATGAACGCCGATAAACGCTGAACAAAAGATGTGCGAACGAAGTTCGCCAAAATCTGCGAGAATCAGCGTCGATCAGCGTCCCGTTTGGCTTATCCCGTATCAGCCTTCCAGCCGCCAGGCGCGTTCTGCCCGGATGGTTGGCTCACCCTGGACCTGGTCCAGAATCACTACCCCCTCGACGATGAACGGTTCTCTCGCAGCGAGGACGGCCCGGAAACGTTTAAACACAGGGTCCTCGACCACCACCTCCAGCATCCCCTCCAGGTCTTCCAACGAAATCCGGTGAACCAGCTGCCCATTGACTGCCCGGTTGCGCTGCCAGGCCTGTCCTCTTCCGGCGACGCGCACCCGTTGGCCCACCTGGCCAGCCGCCTCCAGAGTCGAGACCGCCCCGCTGCGGGCAATCGCTTCGCCGAGCAGTTCCAGCGGATCGGCGATCACGCTTGCCCCCAGCACAGCTTGTTGCGCCGCCATCTTCTCCGCCAGCGACCAGTCCTCCTCTCCGTTTCCCTCAAAAGCAAACAGCGGCAGCTGGCGACTGCGCCAGGCTCCCCGCTTTAACTGTTCAAGCAGTCCCGGGATCGCTCCAAAGCCCTCCAACCCACCCGCCAGGATCAGGTTCTCCGCCTCGGCCGGGCGCGGGTCGGCTCGGGCGAGGAAGTCCGCCAGTGAAGTGAACGGGCGCTCGCGCAGGATGCGCTCCAGCGTGCGGCGAGTCAGGTCGCGCACCTGATCCAGCCCCATGAACAGCACCGGTCCGCCGTCCAGGTAGACGACGCAGAACTCGCGGCGGGCATGGTTGACGTGTGGGGCGCGCACCGCCAGCCCCAGCCGGCGCGCTTCGGTCAGGTAGACACGCTGCCCGTAATAGCCGCCCCAGTTGGCCAGCACGGCTGCCATGAAGACCGCCGGCTCGTGAACCTTGCACCAGGCTGCCCGCCAGGAGACCTGGGCGTAGGAGGCGGCGTGCGCCTTGGGAAAACCGTACCCGGCGAAGGCCGCCATCAACTGCCAGATGCGCTCGCCGGTGGCCTCGGGAACCCTGCTGCGCGCAGCCGCCCCGGCGATGAACCTCTCCTTGAGCGTGCGCATCTGTTCGCCCGGGTCAAAATGGCTCATCGCCCGGCGAAGCAGGTCGGCGTCCGCCAGGCTCAGCCCGGCCAGCTCGTGGGCGATGCGCAGCACCTGCTCCTGGTACAGGATCACGCCGTAAGTGTCGTCCAGCAGCGGGGCGAGCGCCGGGTGCAGCTGCTCGATCTTCTCCTGGCCGCGGTGGCGGCGGACGAAGGCATCCTTCAAGCCGCCGGTCAGAGGTCCGGGACGGTACAGCGCCAGCGCCACCATGATATCGTCCACGCTGGCTGCGCCGATCTCGCGCAGGGTGGCTCGCATGCCTGGGCTCTCGATCTGGAAACAGCCGATCGTACGCCCGGCGCGCACCAGCCCGGCTGTTTCAGGGTCATCCTCGGGGATGGCCTCCAGCGGGTCGAGAGGTTCGGCGTACACTTGCGGTGTACGCTGGTAGATCACCCCGGCGACGTCCCCCAGCACGGTCAGGCCGCGGATGCCCAGTAAATCGATCTTAACTAAACCCAGACGGGCGATCGAATCCAGGTCGAACTGGGTGATGGCGACGCCCTTGGGAGCCAGCTGCACCGGCGCCAGATCGGTCAGTTCGCCAGGAGCGATCACCATGCCGCCTGGGTGGATGGAAAGGTGGCGCGGCAGCCCGATCAGGCGAGCCGCCTGCTCGAAGATCTCAGGGTAAGGGCTGGCGGGGTAGCGCCCGGCCAGGTCCGCATACGGAGCCTCGCTGGAGAAGCGCGCCCCCGGCCCCCAGTAGCGGTGCGGTAGCCGGTCGGTCAGCTCCTTGATCTGGGCGGTGGATAGCCCATGCGCCTTGGCGGTCTCGCGCAGCGCCGAACGCCGGCGGAAGCGGTTCACCGTGCAGACCATCGCCACCCGCTGCCTGCCAAAGCGCTCGTAGACGAACTCGATGACTTCGTCCCGCCGGCGCGAGCACAGGTCGGTGTCAATGTCCGGGGGAGAAGAGCGGGCAGGATTGAGGAACCGCTCGAAGTACAGGTTCAATCGTACCGGGTCGGGCGAGGTGATCCCCAAGCAGTGAGCCACCAGCGAGGAGGCCGCCGAGCCGCGCGACGAGATCGGCACCCCTCGCCGCCGGGCGAACCTGACCACTTCCTCCATGATCAGGAAGAGCGGTGTGTACCCGCTGCCGTCGATCACCTGAATTTCGTGGTCCAGTCGAGCCTGGAGGGCCGGGGTGATCGGGTCGTACAATCTACAGGCGCCGGCCTCCGCTTTCTGGCGCAGCAGGTCCGCCGCGCTCAATCCCTGCGGCAGGTCAACTGCCGGGAACTGCGGGCGGCCCAGTGGCAGCTCCAGCTGGCAGCGGGCGGCGATCTCGAAGGTGTTTTCGAGGGCGCCCGGGTAGGCAGCGAAGCGCTGTTCCAGCTCAGTTGGCTTCAGGAAACAGGCGTCTGGCGGTGCGCAGTCCGCCGCAGAGAGACGGGCCAACGGTTGGTTCAGGCGCACCGCCGTTACCAGCCGCTGCAGGCCGGCCTGCTCCGCCGCCAAGAAGTGGACCGGGTGAGCGGCGACCAACGGTAGCCGGGTACGTTCTGCCAGAGCTGCTTCGGCGGGTGAGTTTCCATCCACCTCCACGTATAAACGGTCAGGATAAAGCTCCCGCAGGTGTTCCAACAGCCGCAACGCCTGTCCCTGCTCCCCGGCCTGGGCCCACCGGGAGATGAGCCCCTCCGCTCCGCCGGTCATACAGATCAATCCCTGCCTGTCCAGGGCCAGCTGCTCGAAAGTGAGCGCCGGAAAAGACTCCCCCGCAGACTGCATTTGCAGATAGCTGCTCAAGCGGCACAGGCTGGACCAGCCGGACAGGTCCATCGCCAGCAGAACCAGGGCGCCTGCAGCTTTAGGCAGTCCGTCCGGCGCTCGCACGGGCAGCTCCAGCCCCAGGATCGGCTGGACCCCCGCGGCGCGGCAGGCATCGTAGAACACGATCGCTCCCGCCAGCGTGGCTGCCTCAGTCAGCGCCAGGGCAGGCATCTCCGCGCGGGCCGCAGCCTCCGCCAGTTCAGCCGGCGAGGTTATCCCATGCAGGAATGAATAATAGGAATGTGTGTGCAGGTGAATCGCCATAGCTAGCCAGGTTCGAGATCAATTGTAAACCGAACACGCCCTCAGAAAAGCGAAATTATGGAGTATCCACCTTTAAAGTTACCCCTTGGTCATCATTTCACGTATACTTAACCCGGTCAGGTTGTGCGGCTCAATTCGCCGGCTTAACGAAAAATATCTGCCCAATCTCCCCGGCGCAGGCGGCGCACCCGAATTCGCCGGGACGGTACATAAAGGAGAGGTTATGGAATTTCAGAAGAAGCAGGAGGCTATGCGCAGGCTGTTGGAGGCGCGCCGCCTGGATGCTCTAATCCTGCGGCGGGTCAGCAGCTTCGCCTGGGCGACCTGCGGCGCCGCCTCCTATGTGAACACGGCGGCAGCCGAAGGCGCCGCTACACTGCTGGTCACCCGATCCGGCCTGCACTTGATCACCGATAACATCGAAGCGGCCCGACTGGAGCAGGAGGAGAAACTTAAAGAACAGGGCTGGCAGTTCCACGTGCACCTGTGGCACGAGGTGCAGAACCTCGCCGGGCGGCTGACCGGAGGGCTGCGCCTGGGCGCCGATGGGCCCTACCCTGCCGCTCAGGACTTGGGGGCCGAGATGGCCTTGCTGCGCGCCCAGCTTACCTCGGAAGAGGGCGAACGCTTCCGGGAGCTGGGCCGGGAGTGCGCCGAAGCTATGAACATCGCCGCCCGCCTGGTCCAGCCCGGGCAGCGCGAGTACGAGATCGCCGCCCGCCTGGAGGGCGAAGCTTTCCGGCGCGGCGTCCAGCCGATCGTCAATCTGATCGCCACCGACGAGCGCATTTTTGCCTTCCGCCATCCTCTGCCGACCCAAAAGCGCCTGGAGCGCTACGCCATGTTGATCCTGTGCGGACGCAAGGCTGGGCTGGTCTGCTCGCTGACCCGCCTGGTGCACTTCGGCCGGCTGCCGGACGACTTGCGCCGCAAAGCTCAGTCTGTAGCTCAGGTGGATGCAGCCTTCATCGCCGGGACGCGCCCGGGACGCACGCTAGGCGATGTCCTGCAGGACGCCATCCGGGTATACGCCCAGACCGGCTTCGCCGAGGAATGGAATCTGCATCACCAGGGCGGCCTGGCCGGCTACGAGCCGCGCGAGGCCATCGCCACGCCCGGCTCAACGCTGCCCGTTGCCGCCGGGAACGCCTTCGCCTGGAACCCTTCTATCACCGGGACCAAATCCGAAGACACCATTTTGGTCGGGGAACAGGGGAATGAGATCCTGACCGTGATCCCCGAATGGCCGGAAGAGCCGGTCTTAGTCGGCGGGCGGGAGATTTACCGCCCGGCAATCCTGGAAATCCCCTAGCGGAAGGAGCTTTTCGCGCTTGTATGGATGTCCTCCGGCTGCATGGTTCGAGCGACCTGCGCCTGCACACCGAAGCAGCGCCAACCCCCACTCCCGGCGAGGCCCTGGTGCGTGTCACCGCCGTAGGGGTGTGCGGCTCGGACCTGCACTGGTTCGGCGAGGCCGGCATCGGCGATGCCCGGCTGGAAGGCCCGCTCGTCCTGGGACACGAATTCGCCGGGGTAGTCGAAAGCCCGGCTTCTCCCCTGCACGCTAGGCGGGTTGCGATCGATCCGGCGATCCCCTGCCAGGTCTGCGTGTTCTGCCTGGCGGGTGAGCCCAACCTGTGCAGTGCACTGCGCTTCGCCGGGCATGGGGGTCAGGACGGTGCGCTGCGGGAATATGTGGCCTGGCCGGAGCGCTGCCTGTTCCCCCTGCCTGAAAACCTGAGCGACGCCGACGGGGCCATGCTCGAGCCACTGGGCGTGGCGCTGTACGCCGCCGACCTGGGGCAGGTGCGCCCGGGGGAGGCGGTCGGCGTATTCGGCTGCGGCCCGATTGGGCTGTTGATCGTGCAGCTGGCCCGCCTGGCAGGGGCTACGACTATCCTGGCGACCGACCGGCTGGCTCACCGGCTGGAAGCCGCCCGTGCCTGCGGTGCAACCGAGACTGTCCTAGTCGCGGATAACCTGCCAACGGGGACTTTCTGGCAGGCCAGCGGCGGGCGCGGGGTTTCGGTGGCCTTCGAAGCCGCCGGGGAGAACCAGGCCGTTGAAGCCGCAGTAGAAGCCGCCCGCCCGGGCGGGCGGGTCGTCCTGGTGGGCATCCCTTATCCCGACCAGACCAGTTTCACCGCCTCGACCGCCCGGCGCAAGGGGCTCTCTCTGGTCTTTTCACGCCGCATGAAGTTCACCTACCCGCGCGCCATCCAGTTGGTCGAGCTCGGCTTGGTCGACGTGCGCTCGCTGGTGACGCACACCTTCCCGCTGGCGCAGGCCGGTCAGGCTTTCGACACGGCCCAAAAGCGGGAGGGGATTAAAATTATAATTCAAATGTGATATCATTAAGTACATAATGATGTAATGATGTACAGTTTTGGAGTTAAGTATGATCAGGACCCAAATCCAATTAACAGAAGAGCAAGCGAAAACACTAAAGAAGATTGCCTCTAGGCGGGGAAAATCGGTTGCAGAATTAATCCGCATCAGCGTGGATGAATGGATCCGTTCGAGCGCATTCGTCGATCCGGATGAGCAGCGGCAGAGGGCTATCGCCGCTGCCGGAAAACTATCTGGCGGGCCGGCAGATCTGTCTGCTAAACACGATCAATATTTTGTTGAATCGCTGGAAGAGTGAAAGTTTTCATCGACACCTCCACTTTTATCGCCCTGTTAAATGCGGATGATCGATTCCATTTACCGGCCAAACAGTCCTGGCAAGAAATACTCTCCCAGGATTCTCTGTTAATAACCAATAATTATGTGCTGGTAGAGACGCTCGCCATCCTACAGAACCGGTTTGGTATCGAAGCAGTCCAGTTATTTCATAAAGACGTCTTACCCGTTTTAGATATATTTTGGATTGACGAACTTACCCATGCCAAGGGAGAAAGCGCCATGCTGGCTGCTTCTCGGCGTGGTCTCAGTCTGGTCGATTGCGTAAGTTTCGAAACCATGCGAGCAGGGGGAATCACCTGCGCTTTCACCTTTGATCGCCACTTTACAGAACAAGGTTTTCAAGTAATTCCCTGACCTCTCGATTCCCGGACTAAAAACCAGGTTCTTAATTCCCCCCTACCCTTGACCGGGACAAAGCCGCGCGCCTCGCATACGAACTCATCCTTGATCAACGCATGGGTGGCGTCCGTGATCTGGATCCTGCCCGGCAGGCCCTGCGATTCCATCCGGCTGGCGATGTTGACCGCATCTCCCCATAAA
>DATDRQ010000313.1:0-4308 GCA_035291645.1 Anaerolineales bacterium | reverse complement strand
CCATGGCGGATGATGGTGGTCCCGCCCGGAGTTACATCTGGAGAATCATACGCCGGTAACCCGAAGGACAGCCTGGCCCATGTGGCGGAGCGGCCCAGGTTTGCGCCATCCGGCCAGGTGACGGGCAGGATTGGAGTGCCGGCCGCGTCATCCCGGTCGAATAAACGCACGGCAAATCCCCACACAGTCCCTTCAGGCGGAGGGCCGGGTAGACCCAGGCTGGCGAAGGGGATGAGGTATGAGATCCGCCAACCCCGGTCCTCCCCGGTGTTGTTAGGCGCGTCTCCTCGATAGCTGGTCCCCGTCGTAAACGGCGCCGAGACCGGCAGCCAGCCCAGCTCGGAACCGCGGTACGCAGCCTGATAGTCCTGGCGATCCTCCCACCAGTTGAGCTGGCCGGTGAAGCGGTAGGCGCTCTTCCCGGGCTTGCCGCCCGTGTTGCCGGACAGGTCCAGGTAGAGGGTGGCCGCGTCCCAATTTTCCAGGTCATGCGGGGCGGGTTGCGTGTCGTACCAGGTCAATCGATCGAATACACTCAGCTGGACGAAGAGCTCTTCGGAATTGTATCCAACCCGCACGTCCGAGTAGTTCTCGGTTCGCTTAACCTGCCCGAACCAGAAGATGGCGCTCTCCGCCCCCTTGATCTCCCCAGCGAAGTAGGGGACGTTCACCTGAGGAATTGAGTAGGCCTGACCCGTGGTCCGGATTCCAAGCACCAGGGGCAGGTAAATGTCGCCGCTGCCGGATTCTGCCCGCCCGTCTACTCCTTCAGGCGCCGGGGTGGGGAGCATCGCCTGTTCCGAACCGGCGACCGGAAAGCGCAGGAACAGGCCGGCCCCCAACAGGTTCAGCATAACCGCCAGGCGAATGAGAATATTCATCCGAATAACCGTTTAGATGGCAAGTATACCCGCTGATAAAAATGGTTCTGGAAAGCCAACATCGCGCTCTACGGCTCGTTCCGCTTCCGTCCATCTTCGCTTTGCAGGCAGAGAGTGGAGCTACGCGGAGCGCGCCGTGAATAGCGCGATATTGTCTGGAAAACCGGCCCTGCGCGGGATCGACCGGTTTGGGTAAATCTCGCTTACAGTTCGGCGCCGGCCTGGGCTCCAGCCGGTGGTGCACCCAGCGCTTCTTTCTTCCTGCGCACCCTGGTGCGCACAGGTCGCGGTTTGCGCCCGTCTTCCATCCGGCTGATCTGGGCAGAACCCATACAGGCAACGGTCACCAGGAGCGAAGAGAAAACAATCCAGGCAACGACGATAGAAATGATTAAGACGGTCATGGCTACCTCCTCGACGGCGATTCCGGCGTGGACTTCCACGGTTCATTTGCGTTCGTTGCCAGACTGTCTAAGACAGGATGAAGTGGTCTTCAGCTCAGGCAGTCCGGCAATCCTGCGGAAACAAAACCGTTTAGACCCGTGACTTTGCGTCCCAGCCTTTCGACTGGTTTGCCTTTTTCTAGACTGTAGCCCGATTATATGGATCGACAGCTACTCCATCAATGGTAAATATATCCTATTATCGATCCAGATTCCAGGCCCCCACCTCACAGATCTGACAGCCGCCCGGTTTCTCCTTATCCTTAATCTTCATAAGAAACAGTGATCGTTTGTGTTAGTCAGTCGGATGTTGGTCATTACCTCCGCCATCGTGTCGTTGCGAGCCGTCGTAAATCAGCCAAGAACGGGCTGATTTACGACGGCGAAGTAATCTCACCGCGGGCAATAAAGAGCGATTGCGGCAATAAAGAGCGATTGCTTCGCGCCCAGAAAACGGCGGAGAGCATGCCGTTTTCTGGGGCTCGCAACGACACGAGTGCAACATCCTCTCGACTAACACTGATATAGTGATCTTCGCACCTTTTCGCGGAAACCAGCGTTTATGAGCGTCCCATCCGGCTTATCCTGTTTTCACGTTTCCTTACCTGTTTGAGCAGGTTTTTTTCATTGTATAATAGGGAAGAGATTGGATTAATTCAAGGGCGGGCCTGAAGCTCTACTTCCCTGGGTCTCTTGACATCTCAAGGGTAATATTTGCATGAATATCGCAGGCAAGCGCAACCGACAATGGTGGATCCCTTCCCTAATCATCCTGTTTGCTATCCTGGCGTTAGGTTTATTCCTGCCTGGCTTGGTCAATCCCGCGCAGGTACCCGGAGGCGGCCCTCTCCCCGAAGCGTCCCGCACGCCCATCCAGACAGCCGCCAGCACCCAGCAGATCGCAGCGTTAATCTCGCCTTCGCCGGTCAGAACGCAGACCAGCACTCCCACCCGGACGGCGCCTTCCGCCTCGAACTGCACCTATAGCATGTACTACTGGATGGACCGGCCAGAAGCCTGGATGATCGAAAACGTCGTGATCGGCACGCTCTCCTACACCAAAGGAGAAGCGATCCTCATCTTGCAGACGGAATCCGATGATGCCAAAACCCTGCTGTTACAGCAGTTCTTCGCCGCCCTGCTGAACTCGCTGCGCGCCGACGCCTCGGCAGTCTCGCAAATCCTTCGGGATGCCAGCGAATGGCTGGGCGATCACACCCTGGGGATCGAGGTTACCGAAGGCGACCGGCAAGCCGCCCTGTCCATGGTGCAGACCCTGGCGGATTACAACAACGGCGCCATCGGCC
Source organism: Anaerolineales bacterium (assembly GCA_035291645.1). Taxonomy (GTDB): domain Bacteria; phylum Chloroflexota; class Anaerolineae; order Anaerolineales; family UBA4823; genus DATDRQ01. The sequence goes on along the minus strand of DATDRQ010000313.1, from coordinate 1,677 downwards.
CCGGGCACTGCGCCGACGAGCCCAGCACGCCGACGGCCCTGCCCACCGCCACCGCCACGTCCACCCCTTCCCCGACCCCCACGCGGGTGATCACCGCCCGGCCAACCATCCGGCCGACCGCCACCGAAGAGAAAGAGAAAGAGCCCACCGACGAGCCGACCCAGGCGCCTACCCAGGAACCTACCCAGGTACCGCAGCCAACGAATACCGAGGAACCCCCCCAGCCAACCAACACACCCAGGCCGCGCGCCACGCCGACCCCCGCGCCGACCGAAGAGCCGCCCACCCAGCCGCCGCCTCCCACCCCAAGCGCCTGAATTCGCCGGAATCCCTTCATTGGGCTGGTCTATAAATCGAAAACAACATCAAATCGGGTAAATTATTATGAAAGCCAGAAAGTTCTCCTATTTCCACATCGCCATTCTAATATTTATACTCATTTGCCTCGTTAGCCCGATCAAAATCAATAGTTATGGTCACACGCGCTTGAGGCTCGACTTCTACCGCGCCTATGCAGAAGATCCAACTGATATCAACCTAAGCGCCAATACTGTGGCAGAAAACCTATCGGTTGGGACGCCTGTAGGAATTCTGACAACCACTGACGCTGATCCCGGGGATACTTTTATCTATTCATTTGCAACAGGAACGGGCGATACCGACAATGCTTCTTTCTCCATAAATGGTGATACCCTGGAGACTGCTGAGACCTTTGACTTCGAATCAAAGATTACTTACGACATCCGCATCCGATCAACCGATTCAACTGCCGGTTTCACCGAGAAGCAGTTCACGATAACAATAACGAACGCCAATGATGCGCCGGTTTGTTTGCCTATTGAGTTAGCCACGAATGAGGATGCTTCGGGTATGGCCCTTCCGGACTGTACGGATGCCGAAGATGATAGCCTGACCTACGCAGTTGCCAGCCAGCCGGCAAATGGATCGGCTGCTGTCGTAAACGATAATGGGAACGATAAGTTAGAATACACTCCTGTTTTGAATCACAACGGAACTGATCCGTTCACCTACCAGGCCAATGATGGCGAACTGGACAGCGCTCCGGCGAATGTGAACGTCACGGTCAATCCAATGAATGACGCGCCGGTCGCCCAGACCCAATCGGTCAGCACCAATGAGGACGAGGACAAGGTGATCATCTTGGTCGCCACCGATATCGATGGAGACGACCTGGACTATTTTATCGTTCTCCAGCCGGAACCTGGCAGCCTGAACGGCACGCCCCCGACTGTGACCTACCACCCGCCACTTAATTATTCTGGACCGGATAGCTTCACATTCAAGGCAAACGACGGCACGATCGATTCGAATATCGCGGAAGTGTCAATCGACATTACCCCGGAAAACGATGCTCCTACGAATATCAACCTCTCGGGTGACCACAAAGTAGAAGAGAAGATTGAACCGGGTGTCGTCGTGGGCAGTTTCTCAACTGATGATGTCGATAGCGGCCCGAATTTTGACTACAATCTTTTTTTCCAAAATGGCTGCAACAGCTCCGGAAACAGCAGCTTTGAGATCGCAGGCGATAGTCTCAAAACAAAGGTGGTCTTCGATTATGAAGTTCAAACTTTCTATTGGATCTGTGTCCAAACCAATGACGGCAACGGAGGCACCTTTCACAAATCGTTCAAGATAGACATACTGGATAAACCC
>DATDRQ010000312.1:0-6554 GCA_035291645.1 Anaerolineales bacterium | reverse complement strand
CTCTTTGCAAAGTTTTTCCGCCTTTCGGATCTTGAGGCAGACCTGTACGGAGAGCAGGGATTTCTTCAGTTGTACAACCAGATGTTTGGAGACTTCAGCGCCCGGGTGGTGGAACCCTTGCTTCCCCCGGGTCTGGCCCAGCCGGGGCTGGAGTTGCCCTTTACACCCGGGGATCGCTGGAGCTTTTCTGGCGGCCCACACCTCACCTGGAACTCTGGCAGCCCCCGCGGCGCGATCGACTTCTCCCCGGTCACCGGTCAAGCCCCTTGCGTCGCTACCAATGCCTGGGTCACAGCCTCCGCTTCTGGCCTGGTCACCCGCTCGGCTTACAACACGGTCGTGATCGACCTGGATGGGGATGGTCACGAGCAGACCGGTTGGGATCTCCTTTACTTTCATGTAGCCGACCGCGACCGCATCCAGGCCGGCACGCCCGTGCAGGTGAACGACCCGCTGGGGCATCCCTCCTGCGAACGGGGTGCTGCAACCGGCACGCACGTACATTTCGCCCGCAAGTACAACGGCGAGTGGCTTCCCGCCGCCAGCCCGCTCCCGTTCATCCTGAGCGGGTGGATCCTTCAGGGCGGTGCCCGCTCCTATGAAGGCACCCTGGTAAACGGAGATCAGGTCGTGCCTGCCAATCCGGGTGGTTCGAGACAGTCGATCATCATCCGGGGACAGTAAATGAAACTAAGATCGACTTGAATTTCAGAGTAAAACCATCTATAATATTTGAACCCTGACCCTTGTAGATTTAGAAGTTACGCCTTTGAGGGTGATATTGGGTATTTTTAGGCGGGCTCCGCCCAATAACCCCCATTCACCTACCAACTGCGTAAGTCCTAAGATTAATGAAATTGAGACCAGCGCTCTGGATCAGGCGGGATTCCAGATTTTTCGATTAAAGGGTAGTCTTTAATAAGTTGATCGGATGGGGCGTTTCCTTCTGCCATCCAGATGGATGATGTCTTCTTATCGACCAATCGATTCACGCAATCGAACCACCAGTCCATTGGGGGTGAGAATACTGGAATGGACTGGAAAGAAAGAAAACAGGAGAGCGATCGATGAATGACGAAGAGCTGGTTTTTAACGGCATCGACGGCGCCAGTGGCGGCTACCTGCTGCCTCCCTTGCCCCCCTCCCAGATCGCGGCCGTGGCGCGCGGCGAGCCGATGGACAAGAAAGAGGTAAAGGAACTGGAGGGGTGGTACCAATTCATATCCCAAGGCCACTTCGGCGTCCGGGAGGGTGTCGATCCCGGGGATCTGTCACAGGCTGGCTGGGGTGTGATCTTCCCGTCCAGCGCCGACACCCGACGTTTGGACACCCTGCGCGAAGCCCTGGGTGAACTGTTGTCCCTGCGGCAGGAGCAGGCGACCGGGCAGCACGAGCATTATTTTAAGGTTTATTCCGGGCCAGATGGATATCGCCCGGGGGATAGCAAACAAGACTGGTTGACCCGGCAGGGTGTCGGTCCAGGCCCGGCCAATCCGGACAAGGTGCCCTACTACCTGCTGCTGGTCGGCGACCCGGAGGAGATCCCATACCGCTTCCAGTACCAGCTCGATGTGCAGTACGCCGTGGGGCGGATTCACTTTGATACGCTGGAAGATTTTGCCCGCTATGCCCGCAGCGTGGTTGAGGCGGAGAATATCACCCTGCCGAAGCGGGTTGCTTTCTTCGGCGTGGCCAACCCTGACGATAGAGCCACCAGCCTGAGCTCCGAGCACCTGATCCAACCCCTGGCGGATTTTCTAACGGAAAAACAACCGGATTGGACAATCGACTCACTGTTCCAGGAACAGGCTATGAAGAACAATTTGGGACAGCTGATCGGCGGCCCGGAAACGCCTGCCCTGCTGTTCACCGCCAGCCATGGCATGGGCTTTCCCTTCGGGGACGTGCGCCAGCTTCCTCACCAGGGTGCGCTCCTGTGCCAGGATTGGCCCGGCCCGCAGGCCTGGAAACAATCGATCCCAACGGATTTCTACTTCTCAGGTGAGGACATCCTCCAGGACGCCCGCCTGCTCGGCCTGGTAGCTTTTCACTTTGCTTGCTATGGCGCCGGGACTCCTCATCAGGACGAATTCGCCCGCCAGGCCTTCAAGAGCTCGCGGGCGGAGATCGCCCCGCACGCCTTCCTGGCGCGCCTGCCTCAGCGCATGCTGGCCCACCCCAAAGGGGGAGCCCTGGCGGTGGTCGGGCACGTCGAGCGCGCCTGGGGCTATTCCTTCTTCTGGGGTAAAGCCGGGCAGCAGTTGACCGTCTTTGAAGACACGTTCCAGCGCTTGATGCGCGGCGAGCGGGTCGGTTTTGCCACCGAGAAGTTCAATGAGCGCTATGCGGAGCTATCCTCGGACCTGAGCTCTGAACTGGACGAGATCGAGGCTGGAGGGACCCCAGACGATTACCAGCTGGCCGGTCTTTGGACCGCCAACAATGACGCCCGTAACTACGTCGTGCTCGGCGATCCGGCCGTTAAGCTAGCCATCTCTCCGGCCGGCGAGAGCAGGGCCGTCCAGGATGAGCGGCCGACTATCGTCGAGGTCGCCAGCCCGCCGCCTGCGCCCGCGCAGCCGGATTTCACTCCTGGAGGGGCCATGCCCGTCCCGGTAACGGACGGAGCGGTGGAATACTTGAGCCTGGATAGCTTCAAGCAAATCCAGACCAACGTCAGTGGGTCCCTGCAGAACTTCGTCGCCAGACTGGGAGATTTCCTGAGCCGCGCCCTGGAGGACGCCACCAGCCTGGAGGTCTCCACCTACGTCAGCGGAAATATGAACGCGGTCAAGTACGAAGGCGGGCGCTTCAGCGGCGGCCAGCTGCGCGCCGTAACATATATCAAGATCGACGGGGATACGCTGATCTGCGTGCCCGAAGAGGATGGCGAGGTGGATACTACCTTGTGGAAGATCCACATGGACATGGTTGCCCAGGCCCAGGCCAGCCGGGCTGATCTGCTCAAAGCGGCTGTCTCGGCAGCCACCGGCATGGTCAACCTGCTCAAGCCGTAGCCATGACCGAGACGGTTTTCGACCTGTGGGCCACCTGGAAAGCAGTCCCATCGCCTCAGCCAGACCAGCCATTTTTCTTCGGGTTGGACGATCCAGCTGCGCAAGAGTTTTCACTTTTCGAGGTGGATCTCCCCGCTGGCCCTTGGTCGGCGGCAGAGCAGCTGGAGGCTGCGCAGACTGCTCTTGACCAGGCTGGACGGGCCCTGGGGGCCGTTCCTGGCCGATTGGACCGGCTGGTCGGCCAGGCTCTGGCGGGGAACCTCGGACCGGCTTCCTTTGCTCTGGGAGGGACGGATGGCCTGGGACCGGCAGAAGCCGAGCTGCTTGCCAGCCTGGGAGGCTTACCAGGAGGCCCGCCTGTGGAAAGTTATGGGCTCGCTGAGAGGCTGCCGGATTGGAAACAATCCCAGAAGGAATTCCTGGAGGCCTTCGAGCGCCTGCAGAAGCTGCTTACCCACCTGGCCTGGGTGGAAACGCGCGTAGATGGCGCCCTGCTGGCCCGTACGGTGGTCGATTGGTCGGGCGACCTGGACACAGTCTGGGGGAAACGGCTCGATGCGGCGCAATTCGAACTGCACCGGCGCGCCCTGCAAGTAGCCCTGTCTTCGCGCGTGGCATTGCTCCGCCTGTTGACCACTGTCCTACAGGCCACTGCCAAGATATCGATTCTGCTGTCGACGCCGGGAGCACAGCTCCTGGCGCTGCCGGCGGCCTGGCGGTACGTGAACCAGATCCTTAGAGAGTTCGAGACGTACCGCGCCATAACCGCTCCTGTTGGAGGATGAATATGCCGAACGAATTTGATACCGCGCTAAGGAATGCCGCTACCAGCGTCGCCAAGTACGTCAAAGACGCCGCAATGATGCAGGTCGAGACCCACTACGTTGAGGTTAGCGCTGACGGCAGCGCGGACTTCGCCTCCGCCAGGCCGGTCGCCCGCACGATCATTAAACTGGACGGGGACAGCGAGGCGGTGGTGCCCATGCGCCGGAATGAGGCCGGGGTGATGGAAGTGGACGGGGGCCTGTTCGAGCTGCACCAGGAGAACGTCACCACCGCCATCGAGTACCGGGCTCGCATCCTGAACGCCCTGCTGAGCACCGTTATGGCGCGCAGGCAGACCGGTTAGGCACCTGTTTTTTTGCGGATAGGCTCTCGGCTTTTATAGCCGCCCAACCGGGCCGCTGATATCCGGGAGAGGAATGATGATTGCCCACTGGCAACTCTCCGAGCTGCCCTGCGTTCGACAGAGCAGCTGATTGCCGACGAGAACAATATCACAGCTTCCTTCAAAGGACAGGCACAGACAGTCTACATCGATCGAGCCTGCTCCTCCCTGGCTCCTGAGCACCAGTTCATTCCCTCGGACGCTCAATCCTCCTGCAGCCACGACATCAGCAAGCGCCTGCAGGCTGTTTCGAGGCAGTAAGACGCCAGGTAAACCGAGGTGGCGGGAGCGCTTGTGAAATTTCTCAAAACTGCCGGGAATGTCGTTTTCTGTCGCGAAAACCCTCGGTTATCGGGATAGATAATTAAAAAACCAGACATTCCGCGTTGTTCATCCTGGGATCTTTAACCAGAGCTTTTCCTGGCTTTCCTGCGTTTCTTACTACCATCTTTCTGCTCGTGTTGATCCCGCCCCTCCCGGCTGCGCCGCTCCATTTCCTCCATCAGGCCGAAGGAGACGCCTTCCCGGGCGACCGGCTCTCCTTCGCGCTCAACGACCCTGGTCACCGCGAGCACGATCCGGTCGCGGGCGATCAGCTCGTCCAACCCTTCCGGTTCCTCCTCAGCCTTAGGAGTATAGCCAACGAAGACTTCCAGGTTGCCAGCCAGATCAGTCAGGCGCCGCCTGTTCAAGCCGATCTGGCCGGTCTCGAAGGTCAGCACGTACTTGCCGTCGATTAAGTCCACCACTTCTATGACGATCGCTTCGTGCGTCCAGCGCAGGTAGTTACGCACCACGCCGCCGTTCCGCCGCAGGTCATCCTTGATGGCATCGATCTCTTCCCTGGACTTGCCCCGGTCTTTTAATTCCTTGATCGATGGTTTCTTGCGGACCCGGGTAAAAGAATTGCCGGTGCGGTAGTTGCCCCATTCGGTAGAGTCATCCCCTCGATCCCTGCCTCCGACCAAATCGAAACCTGGGATCGAATTGGCGACCTGCCAGGGATGGGGGGGGACATTCGTCCAACCCAGCCACAGGATGCTGGCCCCGTTGCGGAAATCCGCTTCGCTGCTGGCCCGCTTGAAATAGGATTTCTTGGGCGAATCCGGCGGCAGGCCGGCGTCTTTCTTCATCCGGTTGAGGTACCAGACGGGCTTGGCAGTCAGCCCGGCGCCGGGGACCTGGCCGCGCAGGTGCTGGATTTGTTCGGCGATCTCATTGCACACCGCCCGGGTGACGATCAGGTCGAGGGTTTTTTCATGGCGCTGGCGCCAGCCGGTGATATCCTTGCGCTCCCAGGTGTCTAATATGGAACGCCAGCGGTAGTTCTCGTAGTTCCAGCGTTCGGGGGAGATCTTCTCCCAATCTGCCTGCTGAGTTTTCAGGCGCAAGGAGGTGTACTTGGTGATCTCGTCCCACATCCAATCCGGGATCTCGTCCTGAGTGCCCTGCTTTTGTACCCGCAGCTCCTCCAGTTTGCCGATCAAGATCTTTTCGTCACCCGGCAGGAGCTGGATTTCCTCCAGCTGGCGGGTCATGCGGTACTCCGCCAGGGTTTTGCGTGGATTCCATAGTTGCATCCGGGAGATCTGGCGGTCGACGGCCTTGATCTTGTTCGGGTCCTGGATGCCGGTCTTCTCTTCTTCCAGCTCGGCGATGGCCTCCTGGCAGGCCTGTTTAAGTTCGGCCTCGCTCATGTCTTCGATATCCTGGTTGAGAAACTCCCAGGTGAGCAGTTCCAGCAGGTAGCGCGGATCCGCCCAGGAGCCGTGCGAACTCTTATAGCGCATGCCGGAGAAATGGATCACCATATATTCCACCCACTTCTCGAACCGGCCGGAGGGGCGCTGCTGGTCGAAAAACTCAATGACGCGCTCGACCAGCTGGTCGTGTTCGAGGGTTTCCAACTCTTTCTGGTACTTGTTTAACTTATAACGCAGAGCGTCTTCCAGGCTGATCTTCCCGGATGGGTCGAGCCTCGGCAGGCGCTTCGGGATCTCGAGCAGCTCCCGCAAGCGCCTGGCCTCCTCCAGATTCCCGGACGCTTCCTGGATAGGTAGATCCAGCTCCCTGGCGCGGTCTTCCCACAACTGGCGGCGGGTGTCTCCCTCGGTGTACCATTCCACCCGGCGGCGCAGGGATTTCTGCCGGTCCACCAGTACGGCGTGCTCCTCGGTCATGCGCTGGATCTCACGGTCGAGATAGTAGGTGTATTTAAAATGCAGCTTTTCCTCGGTGTCACCGGTGATCACGGCAAACCATTTATCGGCCAGCTTGCGATGGGCGATGGCTGCTCCCAGCTCCTGTTGGGCGCGTGCGTGTTCTATCTTCAGTTCGGCAGCCAGGCGCTTTGCTTCCGCAGCCGCTTC
>DATDRQ010000311.1:0-14557 GCA_035291645.1 Anaerolineales bacterium | reverse complement strand
TCACGGTCGGTATCACCCTGGCGGTGATCTGTACCTGGGCGACGACGGTCGCTTCATTAGTGCCCATTCTCGCGAACAAGGTGCATATTGATCCCACGATCATTTCCGGACCGTTGATGACGACCTTAATCGATGGGACTGGGTTGATGATCTACTTTTCCCTGGCGGCTCTAATCCTTCCCCAACTGAACTAAATCACAAGAAATAGAGGTTTCCATGCCAGCGAAAGTCATCCTAAACCCCTACTCAGGTCGCTGGACCGCCAAGAAACGCCGCCCGGAAGCGGAGGCTGCCTTGCGGGAAGCCGGGATCGATTATGAACTCGTCGAAACCGAAGGTCCTGGGCATGGGATCGAGCTGGCAGAAGAAGCCGTTCGCCACGGTTTTAGCCCGGTGATCGCCGCCGGGGGTGATGGCAGCATCAGCGAGGTGGTGAATGGCATCGCCAGGTCAACAAAGGGAGATAACCCGACTCCGTTGGGAATCTTGCCGCTCGGTTCTGCCAATGATATGGTGGACAACCTGAAATTGCCGAAGGACCTCACCGCTGCGGCGGAGGTCATCGCCAGGGGAAGCGCCTATCCGCTGGACCTGGGCGAGGTGAACGGACGGTTTTTCGATAACAATGCCGCCATCGGACTTGAGCCGTATATTACACTGATCCAACAAAAGATCACGCGCCTCAAAGGCGTTTTGCGCTACCTGGCGGCGACCCTCCTGGGTGTCAAGGATAATCCACACTGGATCATGCACCTTGAGTGGGATGGCGGGGAATACCACGGCCCGGTGACGTTAGTCACTGTGGGCAACTCTCCGCGTACGGGCGGTCTATTCTATATGACGCCACATGCGAACCCCTTCGATGACCGGCTGACCTTCGTGCATGGGTATATGGAGAACCGCATCCAGATCTTGAAACTGCTGCCCAGGACGATGAAAGCGGGTGAGGGCAGCTATGTTGAACACCCTAATATCCACGAGATCGACTCCACCTGGCTGAGAGTGCGCAGCGAGCAACCGACCCCGGCTCACGCTGACGGGGAGATCTTCTACGAAGCCATCACCGAACTCGAGTACCGCATCCATCCAGGGCGGCTCCACGTGCTCATGTAATATCCCGGTCGGGTTAAATTGGATGAAAGATCTTAAGCACGTTTCATGTTTTTCACGCGGACTGAGCGGCCTGTTGCGGTTATTCTTCCGGCTGCTTTACCACGAGTTCGCCTGGACGTATGATTGGGTGGCGGCGTTCGTCTCGGTTGGCAACTGGGAGCGCTGGGTGCTGGCTGTCCTGCCGTTCATCGAACAGGGACCGATCCTCGAAATCGGCCATGGACCGGGCCACTTACAAGCCGCTCTCAGCGAGCGAGCGAGCGAGATATATGGGTTGGATGCAAGCCCGCAGATGGGCCGGCTCGCAACCAGACGGTTGCGGAACGCCGGGCTTACTCCCAGATTGTTACGCGCTCGCTCCCAGGAGATACCCTTCCCGAATCGCACATTCTCTACCATTGTCTCGACGTTTCCCAGCGAATACATTTTCGATTCGCAAACCCTGCAAGAAAATTGGCGAGTCCTGGTTCCAGGTGGTCGCCTGGTAGTGCTCCCTTTCGCCTGGATCACGGGAAGAAGACCGGCCGAGCGGGCGGCGGCCTGGTTATTCCAGGTCACTCGCCAGTCAATCCGTTTCCCGGCGCCTCAAGGAGATGGAGGCATGGGTAAATTCGAGATACAGGACCAGGCTGAATTGGAGCCATGGTTCCAGTACTTCACCCAAGCCAGGCAGGTTGGCTTCCAGATCAACGCTAAGATCCTATCCTTAGGGAACAGCGCCATCCTGATCCTTATCGCCGATAAACCGGCTGTTCCATAAGGAGGCTATTTTATGGAAATTCCCACCTCGCATAGGCTGGCGCAGGTGTAAAATTACGGGGATGGAAGTAAGTGTCGGTGTAGCGAAAGTCAGGAAGTACGCCACCTCGGAAAGTGGAGATACCGTCGAGGTCATCGAGCGGCCGAATGGCGGGCTCTCGATCGTGATGGCGGACGGGCAAAGCTCAGGGCGGGGGGCGAAGTGGATCTCGACTCTGGTTGTCCGGAAAGTAATTACCTTGTTGTCGGAGGGCGTGCGAGACGGAGCAGCTGCCCGGGCTGCTTCGGATACGCTGTTTACAGAGCGGGGGGGTAGAGTGTCCTCCACGCTGAATATCCTGTCGGTAGATAACCAGACCCGCACGCTCGTCATCACGCGCAACAATCCGGCTGCGCTTCTGATCGCCAAGGATGAGGAGATCAAGGTCCTCGCAGAACCCTGCCTTCCGATAGGATTGTACCGGGGCACTCGCCCGCTAATCAGTGAAGTCGACCTGGAACCGGGACTGACTGCGGTGGTTTTCTCGGATGGATTGGTCCACGCCGGCGATCGCTACGGTCAATCGATGGACGTACCTACCAGTTTACAGGCGCTTCTGGATGGAGAAGATCCCTCGGCTCAGATGATCGCGGATTCCTTGCTCGAGCATGCTCTTCGCCTCGATCGAGGCCGGCCATCGGATGACGTCAGCGTGGTCGTGCTGCGCGTGAAGAGCTACACCGGCGATGAGGTCCGGAGGATGACGGTTCGCCTTCCCCTGGTTCCATAAAGTGAGCTCTTCCCGGACTACGTGGCGAAAAGTACAGGCCGGCTGGCGGGACACGCGCCTGTTGCTGCATGAATTTCGCTGGCCTCTCATGTGGTGTTGTCCTGGTAAAAAAAACTCTGCTGGCACTGATTTACATCCAGAAACAGACCGCCGGTTAAGCCCGGGAGATCATATTGCGATTTTGGGTGGACCGAGGGAGATCAATCGGGTGGTACAGGTAAATCAGGCTGTAAATAGATAGCATACATCGTTAGTAATCAAGCAGAATTGCACCCCATTTATTATCAACGGTGAACGAACAATCAGAAAAATCCGCCTGGATAGGGATCGTTGGACCATGTTCAGCAGGCAAATCGACCCTGATCGAGGCACTAGAAGCGCAAGGTTATGCAGCCCGCCACATAGCCCAGGACCACTCCTACGTCCCGGATATGTGGCAACGTTTGGTAAACCCGCGCCTTTTGATTTATCTGGATGTATCCTATGCAGAATCGATGCGCCGCCGGCCTTTGGATATGAGCCCAGGAGAATTCGAGGAGCAATGCCGGCGGTTGAGACATGCTTTCGAGCATGCGGATTATTACATCTCTACAGATGGACAGTCACCTGAAGAGGTGCTTTACGCGGTCGTGAACTTTCTGACCAACGCGGACATTTAAAAGGCCTCCTGGATGATCCTCCCATCCTAATTAAGCAAATTGGACAAACGAATATTTCGGGAGTATAATCCTCCCGTTCGCCAGCCCTTTGGCTGGCATTTGTCTGTCACCGGAGGCCGAATCGCTTCATGAGACCCTACCGCTCACTGATTCTGATCATCATTATCGTCATCCTGGCTATATGGATCAACTTGCCGGATAATCCGGGAATACATTTGGGTGGATATAACAAGGAAATCTCGACGCGCCTGGGCCTCGACCTGGTCGGCGGAGTCCAGGCATTGTTGGAAGCCGATCTCCCGGAAGGTTCTCCTGCGGATACCGACCTGTCGGAGAAGATGCGCACCGCGACGATTATCGTCGAGAACCGGGTGAACGGCTTAGGCGTCAACGAAGCCGTAGTCCAACAGGCAGGCGACCGGAGAATAGTGGTCGAATTGCCTGGAGTTGAGGACCCGGAAGAAGCTATAGCGATCATTCAAGAAACCGGCCTGCTCGAGTTCGTCGAGATGGGCACTTCTCCAGTACCCGAGGGGGCAATTGTGCAGACGGATTACGCCGTAGGTAGTTCTGCTGAGGGAGCTCCTGTACCAACGGCTGAGGTGACTGGAGAATCACCACCCGTCTCGGATGGGCAGGTTCTTCATACCGTGATGACTGGGGAGGTCCTCAAGACGGTGGAAGTCCAAACGGACCAGGCCGGACAATACATCATCGCCTTCACTTTAACACCGGAAGGTTCACGCACCTTTGGCGATTTCACGACTCAGAACGTGGGGAATATTCTGGGGATCGTCTTAGATAAACAGGTTATTTCCACCCCGCGAGTGGAAAGTGCGATCACCGAGGGAGAAGGAATCATTACCGGATCGTTCACTGCAGATAGCGCCAATGCTTTGGCCGTTCAGCTGCGTTACGGTTCTCTTCCGATCCCTTTGAAAGTGGTCGAGAGCCGCACCATCGGTCCCTCACTCGGCCAGGATTCCCTCCAGAAAAGCCTGATCGCCTTAGGAATTGGATTCACCATCGTCATATTGTTTATGGCGTTGTACTATCGCCTGCCGGGTATATTGGCTGATATTGCCATCATCATTTACGCATTAATCACCTTCGCGTTGTTCCGTTACATCCCTGTGACCCTGACCTTGGCGGGGATCGCGGGATTGATGCTCAGCACCGGTAGCGCCCTGGATGCGAATATATTAATCTTTGAAAGGTTGAAAGAGGAACTGCGCAACGGCAGAACAATGCGGCAGGCGGTCGACATTTCCTGGAAGAGGGCCTGGCCGTCTATCCGAGATTCAAATATCGCAACTTTAATCACCTGTGCCATCTTATTCTGGTTTGGGAGCTCCTTCGGAGCCACGATCGTGAAGGGCTTTTCAGTCACCCTTGCCCTTGGCGTAATGGTCAGCCTATTCACTGCCATCCTTGTCACCAGGACGCTGCTAAGCTTGATCCTCAGTTACCTGGAGATCGATAATTATGCCAGATGGTTCGGGCTATGAGTTGGGCGCGGTTCCCGGACCACGCGTAAGGATGCGCACTTCGTCGTATTAAAAAGAAAGGATCTGGTATGTTTAACATCCTTCGTAGGCGTTACCTGTTCTTTGGAATTTCCTTGTTGATAATTCTTCCAGGTCTACTCATCGCGGTTTTTAAAGGGCTAGGATTGTCGGTGGACTTCACCGGTGGGACACTCGTAGAGATGCAATTCGAGTCGGGAGATCCACCACAGCCTGCTGCGGTAATCGAAGTGTACACCCGGCTCGGGGTAACCGATGTGCAGGTTCAGACGACCGGGCAGAACACTTTAGTTGCCCGCTCGACGTTCCTGGATGATGCTACTCGGAAGGAAGTTCTTGAGGCACTCGAATCAGAGTTCGATCAGGCGATTACAGTCCTTCGTTTTGAAAGTGTAGGACCGATAATCGGGCGAGAAGTCGCCATCAGGGCGGCGATAGCAATTGCAGTGGCAGCCCTGGTCGTAGTTCTTTACATTACCCTGGCATTTCGAGGGATTCCGCATGCTTCCCGTTATGGTATATGCGCAATTCTCGCCATGATCCACGATGTCGCCATCGTGGTGAGTCTGGCTGCCATCGGTAGTCTTTTTTGGGGATGGCAAGTAAACGCCCTTTTCTTGACCGCTCTCCTTACAGTGATCGGTTTTTCGGTACAGGACAAGATCGTTGTTTTCGACCGGATCCGTGAAAATACAACCGTATACAGGCGACTGCCGTTTGAGACTCTGGTCAATCATTCGATCGTCCAAACCCTGCAACGCTCGATTAACACTCAATTGATGACGGTCGAATTCATGCTGTTGGCGCTGGCATTATTCGGCGGGATTACGCTGCGAGAATTCGCGGTTGTCTTGCTGGTTGGATTGTTCAGCGGAACGTATTCGTCCATCTTTATCGCCGCTCCAGTGCTGGTCGTTTGGGAAAACCGCGAGTGGCGCAACTGGTTCGGTGGCAAGAATAGTACCCAGGCTCCAGCTTGAGTGCATAAAGCCAATCATTTCAAAGAATATCGATTAAATCATGGGCGGGTTCTGACGGTAGACATCCAACCGCCAGGGCTCGCCCGGTTGTTCAATGCCTATGTACCAAAGAAGATCGCGCACGACAACGCCAGATCCATATGCTTCAACACAACCCAGCTACCCGGTTGATCTTTGGTCGACTTCCCGGCCACCCAGGAGTTCCAGGAGATTTTCACGCTTCATAAGTGCGGGTTGCCTGATCGTGCTGGTTATGTGTGGTTGTCTGGCGATGATCGGTGCGGCTTTTGTGGTTGTGCCCCCTCGTACCAATGTGCTGCTGCTGGGTGTGGACAGGGCGCCGGATGAGACCTTCCTGGGTCGCACCGACACCATTATCCTTGCCACCTTCCAACCGCTAAAACCATATGTGGGGATGTTATCGATCCCCCGCGATCTGTGGGTCGTGATCCCTGGAGTCGGCGAGAACCGCATCAATACGGCCCATTACTTCGCCGAGGGAGAGGACCCTGGCAGCGGACCATTTGCAACCAGGGACACAATCCGGGAAAACTTCGGCGTTGGTGTGAATTATTTCGTGCGCATCCGTTTTTCAGGGATCAAGAACATCGTTGAGGCGCTGGGTGGTTTGGATATGGAGTTCCCTGAACAGATGTCTGGATATCCTGCTGGAACTCACCACCTGAACGGAGACCAGGTCCTGGCATTCGTGAGAGACCGATCAGGCACGGATGATTTCTTCCGCATGGCTCACGGTCAGCTGTTTCTCAAGTCGTTTATAAAGCAGGTCGTCCAGCCGGCAACCTGGCTGCGCCTCCCTGCCGTCTATGCTGCTGCCATGCGATCTCTCGACACGAACCTGCCCATCTGGTACTGGCCCAGGCTAGGTGTGACAATTCTGCGGGTTGGCCCGGACGGCATCGACAACCGGGTGATCACGCGTGAAATGACCGATCCATTCATGACCAATGAAGGCGCCCAGGTACTCGGTCCAAACTGGCCGGCGATCGAACCTGTGTTGGTGGAAATGTTTGGGAAATGACCTAAAACGCAGACCAGTTTACCCGGCGCCGGGTAAAGATGTTGCTCACTGGCCAAGGACTGCAAGCAAGAATTGGCGAAAAAATATCAATCCAGCAGCCCCGGCAACCAGGAACGGGCCGTAAGGGATCGCTGAGAAGGAGCGGTAGCGGCCGAAGAGGATCATTGCCAGCAGGTAAAGAAGGCTAAAAATCCCGCCAAGCAAAAAAGCGATTACAAGACCGAGGACGATGGCTGGCCAACCAAGCAGCAAGCCAAGCACGCCAGCGAGGACGACATCGCCAAACCCTAACGCTTCACCTTCTGGAGTGCGCGCCCGCCGCCGGTTGACGAAACGGACGAATAATATCCCGAGGAGATAGAGGGAAAACATGATCCCGAAGCCTGCCAGACCGCCGAAAAGGGTTGCCTGCCAGCCACGCACATAGATCCCGATAATGGAACTTAACAGAGCGCCGAACAGACTGATCCAATGCAGTATCAACCGGTGTTCTATGTCGATGACGACGACGATGCCAAAGTAGATGAGCAGGGCCAAACCGCCGGCAAATCCGATCCGCAGAGCTGGATTCTGCCACAGCCAGAGGGTCGCCAGAATCGAGAGCAGTTCGACCAACCAGTTGCGCCAGGTTCGGCGCCGGCCGCACTGCCGGCATCGCCTGGGCCAGATGAGGTAATTCACCAAAGGAAAGGGTGCTTCGCACGAAAGGCAGAATGGGCTGCCGAGCCGGCGCCGGGTCGGCAGCGTATCTGAGACATAGTTGATCAACACGCCAACTAACCACCCAAGCAGTGAAACCAAAAGTAAGGAAAGCATAGCGAAATTATAGCATCCTGCTACCGGACAATCTGGGCTTGAGCTTTACAGAACTGTTACCTACCCGTCTTTTTCTATTAGAATCATAGCAATGCATCCGAATGCCCCGATCGTGCTGCTGACAGATTATGGAACAAGCGATCCCTATGTTGGAATTCTTAAAGGGGTGATTTCAGGGATCGCGCCTGACATACCCGTGATCGATCTGACACACGAAATCCAACCAGGCGACCTGCTACAAGGGGCCGTTACCCTGTGGATGGCCAGGCCCTATTTCCCGGCCGGAACCGTCTTTTGCTGTGTGGTCGACCCGGGAGTAGGCACAGCCAGGCGAGCGATCCTGGTCGAGGCAGGCGATTTCCGGTACATTGGGCCTGACAACGGGCTGTTCACCTTTGTGTCCGATCAAGATTGCCTTGCCTGGATGATCGAGGAACCAGATCTCATGTTCACCAATCTCTCGGTCACCTTTCACGGACGGGATATTTTCGCGCCGGCGGCAGCCCATGCAGCTCGAGGGGTATCCGGGAGTTCTTTTGGCAGGCGAGTTGAGGGCCTGATACGACTCGCACAACCAATTCTCAAGGCGGTAGATGATAGAGAAGTGAAGGGTGAAATCCTTTACGTCGATCGATTCGGAAACTTGCTAACCAGCCTGGGAGCTTTTCGAGAGGTGGAACGAGACAGTTATCAACTCGATCCCTGGCTTGAGGATACATTGCCTGAGAATCAGGTGAGATACGTTTCGAAATTGAAATCCAGGCTGATCTTACCCGGTGGTCGTTCCCTGGACTGGATCCGCACCTTTGCAGATAAACCGGTGGGAGAATGCGCTGTGCTGGTCGGAAGCAGTGGTCTGCTGGAAGTAGTCGCCAACCAGGGCAGTGCGGCACAGAATCTAGGTCTAGCACGAGGGGATCAGGTTACTCTCATCCAATCAGGAGATTGATGGCGATGGAGAAATTGATTATCCAGGGGGGATACCCGTTACAAGGTGATATTACACCTGCAGGGAATAAGAATGCTGCGCTTCCGCTGCTGGCTGCCTGCCTGCTGACCGAGGAGCCGGTCATCCTGCATAACTTACCCGAGATCCGGGACGTGGCAACGATGCGCTCCCTGGTTGAAAGCCTGGGTGTAAGGATCGAGCTGGTCAGTGATCACACCTGGAAGATCCAGGCCAGCCAGGTCCGACCGGCCGATCTCGATCCTGACCTGTGCCGCGGGATCAGGGCATCGATTTTACTTGCCGGGCCAATGACGGCGCGCGCGGGTGAACTGGTACTACCCCCTCCCGGCGGGGACGTCATCGGCCGGCGCCGGGTAGATACCCATATCCTCAGCTTGCGTGCTTTGGGAGCGGAGGCGGAGTTCGACCGATCGGCAAAAGTATTTCGTTTCAAGGTAAATCGCCTGTCCGGTGCCAATATTTTACTGGATGAAGCCAGCGTGACCGCTACTGAAAACACTATCATGGCTGCTGTCCTGGCGCCCGGCAAAACTGTCTTGAGGAATGCAGCATCGGAACCTCATATTCAGGAGCTTTGCCACTTCCTCAACTGCCTGGGAGCAAGAATCGAAAACATCGGCTCGAATACCTTGCACATCGAGGGGGTACATCGCTTGCACGGCGGAGAATTTACCATTGGGCCGGATTACCTGGAAGTTGTCAGCTTTATCGGGGGAGCCGTCGTTACAGGCGGTTCTATCCGGATTCACAATGCGGGGCCAGAGTACCTGGATATGATCGCCATCGTTTTCCGTCGACTGGGGGTTCATTGGGAAGTGGAAGGGGAAGATGTCGTCGTCCCGCCCGGTCAAAATCTGATCGTCGAGCCTGATCTAGGGGATGCCATCCCGGAGATCAGCGTCATGCCCTGGCCGGCCTTCCCGACCGACCTCATGAGCATTGCCATCGTCGTCGCCACGCAGTCGAAAGGCAGTGTCCTTTTCCATGACTGGATGTACCCGAGCCGGATGTTTTTCATCGATAAACTGGTCGGTATGGGGGCGCACATCGTGCTATGCGATCCACATCGCAGTATCGTACAAGGACCAACTACGTTATATGGGGAAAAGCTGGAAAGCCCTGATATTCGAGCTGGGATGTCGCTTGTGTTGGCAGCGCTCGCTGCCCAGGGCGAATCAGAGATCCGCAATGTTGGCCAGATAGACCGGGGATACGAGAAGATAGATGAAAAACTCCGCGCCCTGGGGGCGCGGATAGAACGAGTTACCGAATGATTCATCCTTAGCATTCGAATAATTCTACAAATCAGGCTTCGCTTTCCGCGTTTCCTTCGGTAACGGCGAGAAATTCGGTTACGACATCGCGCAGCATAGGTTCCGGGAGCGCACCAACCTGGCGGTGGATCACCTTTCCCCCTGCCACAAACAGCATTGTAGGGATGCCCTGGACCTGGAATTTCATCGCCCATTCTGGATTCTCGTCGGTATTGACTTTGGCGATGAGCAGCTTGCCGGAGTGCTCTTTAGCGAGCTTATCCAGGGTGGGTGCGACGATCCGACAAGGACCACACCAGGGCGCCCAAAAGTCAACCACAACCGGGATAGATGATTGCATAACAGTCGTTTCAAAAGCGTTGTCGGTAACATGAATTGGTTCGTCTGCCATTGGTCTCTCCTCTGAGATTTACAGATACTTTCACGGGGGAAGGCTCCAAAATCCCACCGGCGGATAAGTATAGCATGTTGGTGGAGTATTGTCATGTATAATTTTGAAAATGACCATCAGCTTTAGCGATCACGAATCAGGACGTTACCAGGTGGCGACACCGGTTTTCGAAGGTCCATTGGACCTGCTCTTACAGCTTATCGAGCGAGCCGAGCTGGATATCACCAGACTGGCATTGGCTCAAGTCACCGACCAGTATCTCGAGTACCTCAGGAACTTTCCCGAACATGTTGCAGATGAAATCTCTTCCTTCCTGGTCATCGCAGCCAGACTGCTCCAGATAAAGTCCGAGGCGCTCTTGCCCAGGCCACCGGTTCGGGAAATTGGAGAGGATGATCCAGGAGAGGCTTTAGCCCGCCAGTTAATCCTTTACCAGAAATACCGGAAAACAGCTGCCTTTCTCGAAAAACGCCTGGAACTTGGTTTACAGACCTTCATCCGTCTGGCTGCACCTTTGAAAGCCCAGGCACATTTTGACTTGAACGAATTGGACTGGGCAGAATTCCTGACCGCTGCCAGGCAGGTATACTTGCAGGTTCTGGCAGATTCAGCCATGGATTCATTGGTGAATGTGGTTTCTATTCCGAAGGTCACTATTCGCCAGAAGGTCGCGTTGATTGCCAGTTTGTTAAACCAACAGAAAAGCGTAACCTTTGGCGGGATGCTGGGTAAGGCACGGACGCGCCTCGAAATTGTCGTCACCTTTCTTGCGATGCTGGAGTTAGTCAAGCTTCACTTCGTGCACGTCCGGCAGAAGGAAATATTTGGCGAGATTGAAATCGAGCCATCTGAACTGTGGAGTCTGGTTGAGGATGTGGATTTAGAATTTGGAGAATAGAAGTGGCGAACCGGCTGGTTGATTCGAATTCCCCATACCTTCTGCAGCATGCGAATAATCCGGTGGAGTGGTATCCCTGGGGAGAAGAAGCGCTTGAAAAGGCCCGGCAGGAGGATAAACCGATCTTCTTAAGCATCGGATATGCGGCCTGTCATTGGTGCCATGTCATGGCGCACGAATCCTTCGAGGATGCAGATATCGCCGCGCTGATGAACGAGTATTTTGTCAACGTCAAGGTGGATCGGGAAGAACGGCCCGACCTGGATAATATCTACATGAGCGCAGTGGTCGCGATGACCGGGCATGGTGGCTGGCCTATGAGCGTTTTTCTAACCCCGGATGGGCGGCCATTTTTTGGCGGGACGTACTTTCCGCCGGTCGCGCGTCACAATTTGCCGGCCTTCCGGGAAATTCTCGGCAGTGTCGCCCGGGTATGGAGAGAAGAACGAGAGAAGATCATCCAGGCAGGAGAGACATATACTCAACACGTGAAATCGCAGGTGCAGTATGGAGAAAAGAGTGCAACAGCCCAGGTTGAAACGCTCGATCAGGCAGCTCTGGCGCTCGCACAGTCTTATGATTGGAAATATGGGGGCTGGGGACAGGCGCCAAAGTTTCCCCAACCTATGGCGATCGAGTTCTTGTTGCGCAGGGCGACGCGGGGGGATAAATTGGCTCTGGAAATCGCTACTCACGCTTTGCACTCGATGTCAAAAGGTGGTATGTACGACGTGGTGGGCGGTGGGTTCGCCCGGTACAGCACCGACAACCTCTGGCTGATTCCCCATTTTGAGAAGATGCTTTACGATAACGCCTTGCTCGCAATCACCTACCTGCATGCCTACCTATTGACGAAGGACGAGCATTTTCGGAGGATTTGCGAAGAGACACTCGATTTTGTGATTCGAGAGATGACTGATCCCCGCGGGGGATTTTACAGCAGCATCGATGCGGATTCGGAGAGACACGAGGGAGTATATTATCTATGGACCCCTGAGGAGATTCGATCGGTGATCTACGACGGGCAGGATGTTGAGTTTTTCCTGGCTGCTTATGGTGTCACCGATCTGGGAAATTTCGAAGGAAGGACCGTTTTGCAGCGTAATTTGGACGACGCTAGCCTCTCTGAGCGGTTCCATATGCCACCTGAAGATGTGCCAGGCCGGTTACGCAGGCTTCACGCGGCCCTACTGCATGAAAGAAATAAACGGAGGCGACCAGGGACGGATGATAAAGTCCTGGTTGCCTGGAATGCGCTCATGTTGGGGGCTTTTTCTGAAGCGGGTAGATATTTGAAAAGATCGGATTATGGTAAAATGGCTATGCGCAATGCCGATTTCTTGTTAAATCATCTGTCTCCAGGGGGTCGCCTGAATCGTTCCTGGCGGGTCGGACAGGCAAAGCATAATGCGTACCTTGAAGATTACGCCGGTCTGGCCCTTGGCTTGATTGCACTCTACCAGAGCGATCCTAACCCCCGCTGGTTTTCGTCAGCGCTGCAGCTCGCCGAGGAAATGCTGGCCCGCTTTCGAGATCCGGAAGTTGGATTCTTCGACACGGCAAATGACCATGAAGACCTGATCTTGCGACCTAAAGACATCCAGGATAACGCCACTCCTTCTGGCAACGCAATAGCAGCCTCCGCCCTACTCCAATTAAGCGCCTATCAGGGGCGCTTTGACCTGAACGACCTGGTCGATGGGATGTTACGCTCTATTCTTCCTGCTGCTATAAGGTATCCAACTGCCTTTTCTTATTGGCTATGCGCAGCGGACTTCGCATTAAACCTTCCCCTGGAGGTGGCTGTCCTGGGCGATCCTCAGAATCCAGGGACCCAGGCCCTGGTAGAGGCTCTCTGGGCAAAATATCGTCCCAACCTGGTCGCGGCTTTCTCCCCTTATCCTCCCCTTCCCGATTCGCCCGCACTGCTTACCAATCGACCGCTGGTCGAAGGCAAGCCGACGGCTTACGTCTGCCGGTCGTTCATATGCAAATTGCCGGTCAACGACCCGAATCGATTGCTCCAACAGCTGGCGGGCTGACTCCTATCCCCCCAAAGAACCAGCCCCGCGGTTTACCCATCAATCAGGAGCGAAACCGGGCAGTGGTCAGAGCCCATCATGGATTCGTGGATACACACATCCTGAACCCGGTCCATCAAACCATTTGAGACCAGGAAATAATCCAATCGCCAGCCAATATTGCGAGTGCGGGCATCCAGGCGGTAAGTCCACCAGGTGTACTGGACCCGGTCGGGGTATAGTTCGCGATATGCGTCCCGAAAGCCATGCCGCAGGTAGGTATCGATCCAGATCCGTTCTTCCGGCAAGAAGCCGGAAGTCTTGCGGTTTTGTTTTGGGTAGCGCAAATCGATCTCCCGGTGGGCTGTGTTAAAATCCCCACAGATTACGATCTGCTCGCCGGCTGCATGCAATCGATCACAGTGATCAAGTAACCGGGCGTAGAAGTCTAATTTATAGCTCACTCTCTCGTGGCCGCGCTGCCCGCTGGGAAAATAAACGTTGAACAGTAAGAACCCGGGGAAACGGGTGCAAACCAGCCTGCCTTCACTGTCAAAACGCTCCTCCCCGAGGCTCACCAGTGCCTCCAGCCAGCTCGGTCGTGATAACGTCACAACACCGCTGTAACCTGGTCTGAAGGCAGGGTTCCAAAAAACGTTCCATTTATCGATTAAGGCTATATATTCATGGTTTAATTGCTCCGGCCGCGCCTTGATCTCTTGAAGGCAAATCACATCCGGATCGAGAGCTTCCAGGGCATTCCATTGCCCCTTATTAATCAGTGAACGCAGTCCATTTACATTCCAGGTTAGGATTTGCATCAAGGGTATTGTATTCCAGGTGGAAATAAATGTGCTAAAATCCTTGGACGATTTCCCCCCAAATTAAGGAATTCGATTTACACAAACATAAAATGAAAAATATCATCCCCCCAGTCAAAGGCACGCGTGATTTTTACCCGGAAGTCATGGCCATCCGGACGTGGCTATACGCAACGATGCGATCGGTGGCCGAATCCTTCGGGTATCAGGAATTCGAGGCGCCCTTCATCGAGTCGCTGGAGCTGTATAGCGCGAAATCCGGAGATGAGCTCGTCAAGGAACAATCCTTCGTTTTCGAAGACCGTGGCGGCAACCTGGTCACCCTGCGTCCCGAACTGACTCCCTCCCTGGTGCGCATGGTTGCTCAGCGTCAGAGCCAGCTCGTCTTTCCATTGCGGTGGTGGTCCTATGGCCCTTTCTGGCGGTACGAACGCCCACAGAAAGGGCGGACGCGCGAGTTCTTTCAATGGAATGTTGACATCCTGGGAAGCAGTTCACCTGCAGCAGATGCCGAACT
>DATDRQ010000310.1:0-58289 GCA_035291645.1 Anaerolineales bacterium | reverse complement strand
CTCACCCCAAGCGGCAACTGCCATGCCGCCAATGACAATAGAGGGAATATTTGCCTCAAGCAAACGCTCTTGAATCGTTTGGATCGTGTGGAATAAATTATCCATGCGGACGCGTCAATCGACGAGACGCTGGAGCCGGGCCTGTAGCTCTGCTTATATAGATCATTATATCATCCGACGATCAGCAAACAACTTTGGCGGTACATCAAGAATTTGTCGCATGAGAGCTTGGCTGGCATGAGAATCATTCAGCCAGCTTAAGGTGTGCGATTTTCCCCAACGCCTCCCCGAACCTGTGGATCTCCTCCTCCGTGTTGTAACGCACCGGGCCGACGCGCACCATGCCGCCGTTCGGTGACGGTTAAGGCATAATAGTTTCCTTGCCACACTTACATCTCCCCAGGCCGTCTCCGGAGTTTATCCCCCCGTTCTTCACGAGTCACCTGGCACAAGGCCAGTATAATAGGAAATCGCACTTGACACACTCACATGTGCATGTGATAATTGATTTGAGGAGTTCTGCTTATGAGCAAGTATAGAACACACCTGTTGCTTGATCCCGATCAGCACAAGAACCTGGCTCAACTCGCCAAGCTCGAAGGTCGAAGCATTTCCGAGCTCACCCGGGAATTCGTTCAAGAAGGGATTGAACAGCGCCAGCGGCTATTTGCCGTGGAGAAACAGCGACGCTTACAGGTTCTCGAGAAAACCCGCCAGGTACGTTTGGCTATCATGAGAGAACATGGAGGCGTTCCACTCGATGTGAGTTTCCCTGATTTGATCTCTGAATTACGAGAGGAACGGGATGATCAGATCCTCAGCCGTGGTGATTGACGCCGGGGTAGGCGTCTTCCAGGTGATTGCTGATCCACTATCTGAGAAGGTGGATGTGCGTTGGTCTGGCTGGATAGAAGAGGGAGTCAGTGTATGTGCACCACGCTTGTGGCTGAACGAAACAACCTCTGTTCTGCATAAAATTTACATGAAGAAGCTTCTTACTGAAGAAAGAGCAATGGAGGCTCTCGAAGCTCTGTTAGGTTTAAGCATCGAATTGTATGATGCGGATACGGAAGCTTGCCGACAAGCATTCGCCTGGTCGACTCGATTAACCCAACACCAAGCCTATGATGGTTTTTACCTTGCATTAGCAGAGAAACTCGATGTTCCGTTTTGGACGACCGACCTACACCTTGTGAACCGCGCTCACCAGTTGGGTGTGTCCTGGGTGTTTTGGGTGGGAGAATAAACCTCTATTCTGAACTTGCGGTAGCCAGCTTTCCCAACATCTCCCCAAATTTATTGATCTCCTCTACCGTATTGTAGTGCACCGGCCCGACGCGCACCATGCCGCCGCTCTGCTCCACCCCCAGTCGCTCGGTCACCGAGAGGGCGTAGTAATTGCCGTCCCAGACGAAGATCTCCTGGCCGCCGAGCTGCCGGGCGACTTCCAGCGGGTGCAGACCCTTCAACCGGAAGGCGTAAGTTGGGGCGCGCTGCTCCAGGAGACGCGGGTCACGGATTCCGTATAGGGTCAACCCGGGCGTCTCCTCCAGCACGTCCAGCAAGGCGCGCGAGAGCTCAAACTCGTAGGCCCGGATGGCAGCCATAGCCTGCTTGAGGCGCAAGCGCCGGCCCTCATACCGGCCGGTGTATGCCTCCTGGTAGTCTCCACCGAAAGTCTCGCCCAGCCATTCCAGGTACTCGATCGCCCCGAGCACCCCGGCGATGCCCTCGTGGTTCTGTGTACCGGTCTCGAACTTGCCGGGCAGGTTGTTGGGGGCCGGGCGTACCTTGTAAGCGGGCAGTTTGTCCAGCAGTTCATACTTGCCATACAGAATGCCAACGTGAGGGCCGAAGAACTTATAGGCCGAGCACACCAGGAAATCGCAGTCCAGGCGCTGCACGTCGATTGGCCCGTGCGGGGCATAATGGACTGCGTCGATGTAAACTTGGGTACCTGTAGCGTGCGCCATCTCGACGATCTCTTCCACCGGGTTAATCGTGCCCAGGGCGTTGGAAGCGTAGCCGACTGCCAGCAAGCGCGGCCTTCCCTCCAGCGCCTTCTTAAGATCCGACAGGTCGAGCGTGCCATCTTCCGGGTGAAAATCCACCCGGCGCACCTGGCAGCCGCGATCTTCAGCCGCCAGAACCCAGGGGGTCACGTTGGCGTCGTGATCGAGGCGGGTGACCACGATCTCGTCGCCGGGATTCCAGGTGCAAGACAAGGAGCGGCTGATATGCAGGGTCAGGGTGGTCATGTTGGCGCCGAAGACGATCTCCTGCGGCTGGGAGGTGTTGAGGAAATCAGCCACAGCCTGGTGGGCTTCGTCGAGGATGGCATCCGATTCAATGCTGGTCGCGAAGGCGCCATCGTGGTTGGCGTTGTGGTGGGTCAAGTACTCCACAATGCGGTCGATCGACTGGCGGGCGGTTTGTGTCCCACCGGGATTATCGAGGAAGATAGCCTCCCGGCTGAGAGCCGGGAACTGGGCGCGGATCTGGGTCAGGTCGAGGGGCATCGGATTCTCCTATGAAAAATCGCGTTTGGGGCTACCTTAAAGTTTACCGGAAAATTCGTGAAATAGAAATCTTCGCCGAGATGAGGGAACTAGAACTAACCTAATAAAAATAGCAAACGCCTGGGTGAGGGGGGCACCCAGACGCTTGCCAGGCGAATAATAGCACATTCTTGATTCGAACGCAAGCATTCTTACGAATCTGTTGTTAAAAACTAACTTAAAATAATACAAGATACATCGAGTTTGTGAAACGACTGGTTAATAGTCAAACGCCTGGGTGAGGGGGGCACCCAGACGCTTGACGGCGGAATAATACCAAAAATTTTAGAAAAAATCAAGAGGGATTCGATTTTTTCTGGTGAGAAATTGTGAAACTTTTCCTTTCTTGATAGCCCCAACCGGGACTCGAACCCGGATCTCGGCCTTAGGAGAGCCTCGCTCTATCCATTGAGCTATTGGGGCGGACGGCCAAATTATAGCACACGGGGAACTCGTGTATCCTAATCCAGCCGGCCGGTGGCGATGGCTTTCTTCACCTCACCGATCGCCTTGGTCACCTGGATATCGCGCGGGCAGGCCTCGGTACAGTTGAAGATGGTATGGCAGCGATAAACTCCGAACTGGTCGTTGAGGATATTCAACCGCTCGGCGGCGGCGGTATCCCGGCTGTCGAAGATAAAGCGGTGGGCGGTGACGATGGCGGCCGGCCCGACGTAGCGTTCATTCGCCCAAAAGGATGGGCAGGAGGTGGTGCAGGCGGCGCACAGGATACATTTGGTAGTGTCGTCGAAGCGCTCGCGCTCTTCCGGGCTTTGCAGCCGTTCCTGGTTGGGCGGGGGTTCATCGTTAATGAAGTACGGCAACACCGAGCGGTAGTGCTCGAAGAACGGCTCCATATCCACGATCAGGTCCTTAAGCACCCGCAGACCCAGCATCGGTTCGACGGTTATCTTCGAAGAGTTTAAGTCTTTAACCAGGACCTTGCAGGCCAGGTAGTTGCGTCCGTTGACGCGCATCGCATCGGAACCGCACACCCCATGGGCGCAGGAGCGGCGAAATGAAAGCGTCCCATCGATCCGTCCCTTGACATGCTCCAACAGGTCAAGGACGCGATCGGTTGGATCTGCTTCGACCTCATATTTCTCAAAATGTGGTTTCTCATCCTTTTCAGGATTGAAGCGAAGGATGCGTAAGGTTACTTGCATATACAATCAACCTGTCTAGTAAACTCGTTCTTTAGGCTGATAATGGGTGATAACGACGGGTTTATAGCGCAGTTCCAGCCCATCACCCCTGGCCCAGACCAGGCTGTGCTTGGTCCAGTTGGCGTCGTCCCTCTTCGGATAATCCTCACGGGCGTGCGCACCCCGGCTTTCCTTGCGGGCCAGCGCCGCTGCGGTGGTTACCTCTGCCAGGTCGATCAGGTTGCCCAGCTCCCAGGCATTTAGCAGGTCGGTGTTGAAGATCTTGCCATGGTCGTCCACACGCACTTGTTTGAAGCGTTCTTTGAGGTCACGCAGGCATTCGAGGGCGGTCTGCATGCCCTCCTCTGTCCGAAATACACCCACGTGATCGTTCATCGTCTTCTTCATTTCTTCGGCGATCTCGTTCGGGCGTTCTTTTCCCTTTGAAGTGAGTAAAGCATCCAGCTGGGAGCGGGAGAAATCGGTGGCATCCGAGGGCAGCTTCTGCAGGGAAGCGCCCGCTACGTACCCGGCAGCCTGCAGTCCGGAATGCTTGCCGAATACCAGCAGGTCGAGCAGCGAGTTCGTGCCGAGGCGGTTGGCCCCGTGCACCGAGACACAGGCGACCTCGCCAGCGGCGTACAGGCCTGGGAGTACCGTGTTGTGCTCATCGATCACGACCTCCCCGAACTTATTGGTCGGGATCCCACCCATGGCATAATGGGCGGTCGGCTGGACCGGCATGGGTTGGGAGACGGGATCGACGCCCAGGTATGTCCGGCAGAAGTCGACGATGTCCGGCAGTTTCGAAAGGATCTCCTTGGCGGTGACGACGTAGGGTGAACCGTCCGGGTGCTTACGCCCATCCAGGGCGGCATACTTATTCACCGTCTCAGGGCGGACATCCAGGTACAGGTAGCGCTTGCCGTTGATGCCGCGGCCGGCCTGCATCTCGAGGTGCATGGCGCGGCTGATCACGTCGCGTGAGGCCAGGTCTTTAACGTTGGGGGCGTATTTCTCCATGAAGCGATCACCCTGGTCATTGACCAGGACCCCGCCTTCGCCGCGCACGCCCTCGGTGATCAGGATGCCGAGCTTGAATATGCCGGTAGGGTGGAACTGGAAGAACTCCATATCTTCAGCCGGGATCCCCCGGCGTAACGTGATGGCGATCCCATCCCCGGAATAAGCATAGGCATTGGAGGTGATCTCCCAGATGCGCCCGTGACCGCCGGTAGCGAAAATGACCGCCTTGGATTGAAAAACATGCAGCTCACCGGTAGAAAGCTGGATCGCGACCACCCCGGCTGTCTGCCCGTTGACGAGCAGCAGGTCAAGCACCTGAAATTCGTCGAAGAAACTCACTCGGTTCTTGATACACTGCTGGTAGAGTGTTTGCAGGATCATGTGCCCGGTGCGGTCAGCCGCGTAGCAGGCCCGCCGGACCGGTTTTCCGGTGATGTTGTTGGTGTGTCCTCCGAAGGGTCGCTGGGCGATGCGCCCATCCGGAGTGCGCGAGAAGGGTAAGCCCATGTGCTCCAGTTCGTAGACAGCCTGGACGGCTTCGAAACACATGAACTCGATCGCATCCTGATCGCCGAGGTAGTCGCTGCCTTTGACGCTGTCATAGGTGTGCCACTCCGGGTGATCCTCTTCGAGGTTGCCGAGCGCGGCTCCGACGCCGCCCTGGGCGGCGCCGGTGTGTGAGCGCATGGGATACAGCTTGCTGAGCACGGCAATGTTGGCGCTCTTCGAAGCATAAAGTGCAGCCATTAAGCCAGCCCCCCCGGCCCCAACCACGATGACATCATGCTGATGGACATTCATGCAGCGATCCTTCGACCTCCTTCGCAGGCTCTTCTGAACCAGGGGCAATGCTGTTTAATAACATTGTGGGGCAGGTTCAAGCCTGCCCCACAATTATAATATACGGATTATTAATGTCTGTTTAGACTTGCGCCTCAGGGGCCAGGATAATGTAAAGCGCCATCATCAGCACGAAGATCCACAGCAGGAAGATCAATCCTCGCAATAACGGCTTCCATTCGGACTTCCCCTCGAAATCCTCGACGACTGCCCGCAGTCCGTTGAAACCATGAGTGGCTCCAAAGAAAACGATCAGGATCTGCATGATCTGCCAAAAACCGTTGGCCCAGCCGAGTGCAACATCCGGGACGCTGCTTTGGACGTGGTTCGGGTTCGGGAAGAACGTCCAGCGCATCAGCGTCGGCAGGTTGACCTGAGTACTGGCTCCCAGGACAAGCGCTCCTAACAAGCCGATCATCGCCATCGCCACCAACCCAACGCCGGAGAGGCGGGTGAACATCCACATGAAGTATTCGAAATTAAATCCGGACTGAACTGTTCTGGAGCTCATCTGCTAAACCTCCGCATCTCAACTGCCCGCCAGGGCGTTTTGGATTAAGATGAGCACCGTCAGGCCATAGACCGGTGCAAAGATGAACAACTGCAACCACAAAGCCTGCCTCTGATAGACCATAAACTGAGGCCACAGGTCCAGGATGGCGATGCGCAGGCCGTTCAGGGCGTGGTAGACGACGAAAAAGACGACAAATATCTGCAGGACCCAGGATTCGTACAGGGTGTTGATGAAGGTTGCCAGCTGGCTACCGGTTTGTTGCATGAAGAAAGAGGCGAGGATATGCAGGCTGATGAACACGACCATACCCAGACCGGTGATGCGGTGGAGCATCCAGGCCCACATCGGGTTTCCACCCCGGTATTTGAACCCGGTCAGGGCGCTGACTTGCCGGTTTTGGCTCATATACACTCCTTAATAGCGCAGCGGAAGGACGCCAACAGGACTCCCTGTTTACCTTATCTATTTCATTATTGCAGTTTTCACCATCCGAAGAAAAGTGACAATGATCACATTAATTGGTTTCAGATATCCTGTTAGGAGCTCTTTTTGATGCAGTGGTCTCCAATATTTACACGTGGTCCGGTGCCAGAGTCAATTCTATTCCATTCGAACCCCGCCTACGATCGCGCCAGCCCCGATCAGCGAGACGATCAGCCAGAAGGCCAGCAATAACCAGGAAAGCCGGCGGCGGGCCTTATCATTTCCGATGTAGTCGAAGAGCACCTGGCGCAGGCCGTTCACACCGTGGGCGAAGGCGAAGGCCAACAGGGCGAAATCATAAACCCGCCAGCCGAGGGAAGCCCAGCGAAAGGCGACGTAATCCAGGTCTATGCTGTGCACACCTACCAGTACGTCTTGTATGGCAACGTGGATCCAGGCCAGCGGGATGAGCAGCAAACCACTGTAGCGCATCCACCTCCAGGCGGTATTCTCAAAACTGCCCTGCATCTCAACCGATTGTCTCGAGATTTGCTCCGTAGTCGCAGACATCGCTTTTTTCCCCTACAGCCCAAAATTATGAACGAGCAAGCTGCGGCCCATCAAGAAGGCTGCTGGGAGCCAGAGCAGGATGGCGATTGCCAGGGTCCAGACTGCTGTGCTGCGTTGGGTCTCGATGTTCCACAGGTTCGGGAAGAAAAGGTCGAAAATTGCGATGCGCGCCCCGTTCACGCCGTGGTAAATGACGCTAAAAACCAGGAAGATCTCTCCGATCATCATGGGGGTGCTGCGGTAGATCTCGATGGCATGCGAGTACAGGGAAGGGAAGAAGTAAACCGTGGAGGTATCCAGGATGTGAATAACCAGGAATAACAGGGTCCCCAGGCCGGTCAGGCGGTGAAGCAGGAAGCTAAACTGCCCTTCGCGCCCCCGGTAACGCGCCAGACCGGTAAGGTTTAGTTTGACAGAGTCCATCCTAGCCTCCGACAGGATTTGATTGGTTTAGATCTGAAAACTACCTGCAATTGCCCCTGTAATTCGGGGGTTCTCGAGTATTTTACTACGGTTTGTTCTCAGGCCTTCCTGAATAGATCGCGGTTCTCGAGAAAACGAAAAAAACCGCCCCGAACTTATGGGGCGGATGTGATTTATCCAGGATGAGCTCAATCGTCCATATGCTGGATTATGGCGTCTCCGAACTCAGAGGTTTTGAGCAGTTTCGCCCCGTCCATCAGCCGGTGGAAGTCGTAGGTCACCGTCTTGGCTGTGATCGCTCCTTCCATGCCTTTAATGACGAGCCCAGCCGCCTCAGGCCAGCCCATGTAATTGAACATCATCTCACCGGAGAGGATCACCGAACCGGGGTTGACCATATCCTTGTCGGCATACTTGGGGGCAGTGCCGTGGGTGGCCTCGAAGACGGCATGACCGGTGGAGTAATTGATGTTTCCACCGGGGGCGATGCCGATCCCGCCCACCTGCGCCGCCAGCGCATCCGACAGGTAATCCCCGTTCAGGTTCATGGTCGCCAGGACGTCGAACTCGCGAGCGCGCGTGATAGTCTGCTGGAAGACGATATCGGCGATGGCGTCCTTGATGAGCAGCCTGCCGGCTTTCAACGCCTCGTCTTGCTCGGCGTTGGCGGCTGCTTCGCCTTTTGCCTGCACGGTGCGTTCCCACTGGCTCCAGGTATAGACCTGGTCGCCAAACTCGGTCTCGGCGATCTCGTAACCCCAGTTGCGGAAGGAGCCCTCTGTGTACTTCATAATATTCCCTTTGTGAACCAGGGTGACGTTGCGGCGTTTATTCGCCAGGGCAAAGCGAATCGCCGCCCGCACCAGACGGGAAGTGCCTTCTTTCGACACGGGTTTCAGACCGATACCGGAAGTCTCCGGGAAACGGATCTTTTGATATTCGCTGGGAAAATTATCCCGCAGCAAGGCTTTGAAATGGGTATTCTCAAGAGTGCCGTGTTCGAATTCTATGCCGGTGTAGATGTCCTCGGTGTTCTCTCGAAAAACCACCATGTCCACATATTCCGGATGTTTCACCGGGGATGGAACTCCCTGGAAGTAGCGGACCGGCCGTTGGCAGACGTACAGGTCAAGTAACTTCCGCAGGGCGACATTAAGGGAGCGGATCCCGCCCCCGATCGGAGTGGTCAGGGGACCTTTGATCCCGACCAGATATTCCTGGAAGGCCCCGACTGTTTCCTCGGGTAGCCAGCTGCCGGATGAGTTGAAAGCCTTCTCGCCGGCGTAAACCTCCATCCAGGCGATCCTGCGCTTGCCCCGGTAGGCTTTCTCCACGGCGGCCTCCAGGACACGCCGGGAGGCCCGCCAGATGTCCCGCCCGGTCCCATCGCCCTCGACAAAAGGGATGACGGGGAAATCCGGCACTTGCAGCTGCCCGTCCCGGATAATAATCTTCTCTCCACCCTCCGGTGCTGCGATCATATTTCCCATCTTGACCTGTCTCCTCGT
Organism: Anaerolineales bacterium; assembly: GCA_035291645.1. GTDB lineage: Bacteria > Chloroflexota > Anaerolineae > Anaerolineales > UBA4823 > DATDRQ01. The sequence continues at coordinate 49,282 of DATDRQ010000310.1, read as the reverse complement.
CGTATTAAAGTCTCGAGAAAATTATAGCATGGGGGCGCCAGCGAAATGACAATGATCACTCTCAATTAATCACTGAAGTGGGCTAAAATACCAGCCTGGAGATTGGTCTATCCGTGAAAGCACAGTTGTTTATTACCTGCCTGGCCGAACAGTTCTATCCGAACATCTTGCAACAGATGGTCTTGCTGTTGGAGCGCCTGGACGTGCAGGTTGAATTTCCGGCAGAACAGACCTGCTGCGGGCAGCCGCTTTATAACAGTGGATTCCAATCCCAGGCGCGCGCCATGGCGCGTAATTGGTTGGAGGTCTTCGGCCGCAGTGAAGCCGTGATCGTCTCTCCCTCCGGCTCGTGTGTCGACATGGTCCACCACCATTACCCGGAGCTGTTCCCCGAGGGGACCCGCGAGCATGAACTCGCCAGAGACCTGGCCGGGCGGACCTTCGAGTTCACAGATTTCCTGGTCAATCAGCTGCGCGTCACCGACGTCGGGGCGCGTTTCCCCGGCCGGGTGACCTACCATCCCTCCTGCCACCTGCTGCGCGGGCTGGGGTTGCGCCGGGAAGCCGGGCTGCTCTTGAGCGAAGTGCGCGATCTCGAGATCGTCCCTCTCCCGGAAGAGGAGACCTGCTGTGGGTTTGGGGGTGTGTTCAGCGTGGTATACCCCGAGGTCAGCCGGGCGATGATGGAAGCCAAGGTCAACAACATTCTTGCCACCGGGGCGGAGGCGGTGGTCGCCTGTGACGCCGGTTGCCTGATGAACATCGGCGGGGGCTTGCGCAAAGCTGGATCGCAGGTCAAGGCGCTCCATCTGATTGATATCCTGGCCTCGAATGGGGGGTATCGATGACCGAATCTACCCACTCCCACCAGGCTCCGGCCTACATCGAGTTTGGGGAGTACTCGACCCACGTCCCTAAGAACATCCCCATCGCGCTTGAGCAGGCGACCGGTCGCTTCCTGGGGAACCGGGAAGCGCGCATTGCTGAAATGCCGCAGTGGGAAGAGCTACGCCAGGCGGCGCACGAGATCCGTCTGCACACCCTGCTCAATCTGGACTTGTACCTGGAACTGGTCGAGAAACAGGTCGTCGCAGCCGGCGGCGTGGTGCATTGGGCCGTGGACGCCGCCGAAGCCAGCGCGATCGTGGTGGATATTGCCCGGCAGCATGGAGCCCGGACGGCGGTAAAGGTCAAGTCGATGGCGACGGAGGAGATCGGGCTCAACCAGGCGTTAGAAGCAGCCGGTATCCAGGCTTATGAGACCGACCTGGGTGAATTCATCATCCAGCTGGCAGGGACCGGCCCTTCCCACATCATCGTCCCGGCGGTCCACATGCGTAAAGAGGAGATCGCTGCACTTTTCCGGGAGAAGCTCGGCATCGACGCGCCTACGGACCCACTAGAATTGGCGGCGATCGCCCGGAGGATACTGCGCGAGCGCTTCCTGGAAGCAGAGATGGGCATCTCGGGGGCCAATTTCCTGGTAGCCGAGACCGGCGCGCTGGTGATCGTATCCAATGAGGGCAACGGGCGCATGTGTACGACCTTGCCTGACCTGCACGTCGCCGTGGTAGGCATCGATAAAGTCGTGCCTGACTGGGAAAGCCTGACGGTCTTGCTCAAGCTGCTGGCGCGCAGCGCTACCGGTCAGAAGCTTTCTGCCTATACATCCTTCATCACAGGACCGCGCCGTACCGTTGGAGAGGGGGGAGCAAAGCAATTCCACCTGGTCTTGCTGGACAACGGGCGCAGCCGCATCCTGCAAGATCCCGTCGCCCGCGAGACGCTCAAGTGCATCCGCTGCGGTTGCTGCCTGAACGTCTGCCCGGTTTACAAGCATGTCGGCGGCTACGCTTACGGCTGGTTCATCTCCGGGCCGATCGGAGCGATCTTTTCCCCGCAAATCCTGGGAGTCGAGGCGGCGCGCGAGCTGCCGTTCGCCTCCTCGCTGTGCGGCGCGTGTGCGGACGTTTGCCCGGTGAAAATCCCGATTCCCAAGATCCTGCTGCACTTGAGACACCGCGTGGTCGAGGGGGACGAGTTCGAAAAACCCGCCGCCCCGGCCCCGCTCAGAGCCAGCGCCAGCCTGGGCAGGGTAGCGCTCTCCACACCCTGGTTATACCGCCTGGGCACGCGCCTGCTGCCATTGCTAATGGCGCCCCTGCGGCGCGACGGCTGGCTGCCCGCGCTGCCTCCACCGGTCAACCGCTGGACGCGTGTCAGGCCTTTGCCTGCCTTTCGAGGCGGTTTCCGGGAGTGGTGGGCCCAGCGCCAGCGTCGAAACGGAGATCGGGACTCAAGAGGATCGCCATGAGCCCTCTGGACAAGAATCCGGTCATCGAGAATATCCGCAAATCATTGGGAAGGCAGCCCGGTCAAGCGGTGGAGCCGCGGCCTGCAGTCCTGCCCCCCCGCCCAGCGCTCGAGATCCAGGCAGAGATTGACCTGTTTGTGTCTGAATTGAACCAACTTTCCGGGCACGCCAGGCGTGTTCACCAGGAACAGCTGGCCCAAGCCCTGGATGAGCTGGTCCAGGCAGAGGAAATCCGGAGGGCTACTGTGTGGAAAACGCCTGTGCTGGGTGATTTGGGTGTGGCGGACCACCTGGAGCGGTTGGGGGTCGAGATCATTCCAGCGGGCGAAGATAAACACCGGCTGGCTTCCTGTGACCTGGGGGTGACTGAGGCGGACTTTGCCCTGGCAGAGACGGGCACGATCGGCCTGCTCTCGTCGCCCGAAAAGCCGCGCCCGGTCTCCCTGCTGCCGCGCGTCCATCTGGCGCTCCTGCGGGCGGCTGCGTTCCGCCCGGACCTGGCCCAGGTCTTTGCGGAGGCGAAGGGGCAAGGTTATTTGATCTTAATCACCGGGCCGAGTCGCACCGCCGACATCGAGCTGACCGTCACCTTAGGGGTGCACGGTCCCAAGTCGCTCAACGTCTGGGTTCTGGTCTAAGCAGAATCGCTGGGAACTATAATGTACATTGTGTGTGAAACACTCAAATATTATTGTGGGGTAAATCTCCGGTGACACCTTCCGGAATAATGCAGAACTATGGCGATTAATAACTTGACTCCGGTTGAAAATTCTTCGGTAAGAAATGGACCCTGGCATGCCATTACGGCGGAGGAAGTCCTCGAACGCCTGGCGACTTTCTCAGAGATGGGCCTTACGCAGGAAGATGCAGCCCGTCGCTTAGACCAGTACGGTCCTAACCAGCTACAGGAAGTCCCGCCTACCACCTTCTTCGATATGCTGTGGGACCAGCTCAACAACTTCGTGGTGATCCTGTTGATCGTCGCGGCGGTGATCTCAGCCGTGCTGGGGGACTACATCGAAGCGGCGGCGATTATCTCGATCGTGATCTTGAACGCCGCCCTGGGCGTTGTCCAAGAGCGGCGTGCAGAGCAGGCCCTGGCAGCTCTACGCAAGCTGGCGGCGCCGGAAGCGCATGTCATCCGTAGCGGGTCGCGGTGTTCCATTCCCTCCCGCGAGCTGGTTCCAGGTGACCTGGTTCTATTGGAAGCCGGCAACTTCGTCCCTGCGGATGTGCGCCTGTTAGAAGCGGTCAATCTAAGAGTCGACGAAGCGGCCCTAACCGGCGAATCCGTCCCGGTGAAGAAAGATGCTGCCGTTCACCTGGAAGTCGATATCCCGCTCGGCGATCGCAGAAATACGGCCTTCATGGGAACGCTGGTCAGCTATGGGCGCGGCAAGGGCGTGGTGGTCAGCACCGGCATGCACACGCAGATCGGCATCATTGCCGAGATGCTCCAGGCGGTAGAACACGAGCCTACACCCCTGCAACGCCGGCTCGATTCATTAGGAAGGGTTTTAGGTTGGGCAGCCCTGGCGATCTGCGCCATCGTGTTCCTGGTTGGCTGGCTCCAGGGCGGGGACCCGCTGGATATGTTTATGATCGCAGTCGGTCTGGCGATTGCCGCCGTGCCGGAAGGCCTGCCGGCGGTGGTGACGATCAGCCTGGCGCTGGGGATGCGTGAGATGATCAAGCGCCATGCGCTCATCCGCAGGCTCTCCTCGGTTGAAACGCTCGGTTCGGCGACGATCATTTGCTCCGATAAGACCGGCACGCTGACGCAGAACGAGATGACCGTCACCCGCTTGTGGGTGGATGGGAGATTCATCGAGGTCACCGGCGGAGGCTATATACCGGAGGGCGATTTCCGCTCGAACGGCAGCCCTATATCTTTGCCCGAATTTCCCGCGCTCCTGACTGCCCTGGAGATCGCAGTCCTGAATAACGACGCCGAGTTGGAAGTGAAACAATCCGGCGAGGATGGCAAGAAGGCTTACCGGATGGTCGGCGATCCGACCGAGGGGGCGCTGGTCGTGGCGGCAGCCAAGGCCGGTCTCTGGCAGAGCGCGCTGAACCGGGAATTGCCGCGCGTTCAGGAGGTCCCGTTTGATTCCGAACGCAAACGCATGTTAACCATCCACGCCAGACAGGAGAGCCAGCCTGCGGTTCCTACCTCGCTATCTAGTGAAAACAGCCACGGAAGATACCTGGTGACGTTGAAAGGGGCTCCCGATCTGGTGCTCGGGCAGTGTACTCATTATCTGGGCTCAGAAGACCAGGCGGAAACTCTGCATGAAGTGGACCGGGCGCGCATCCTGGCGGCGAACGACGCTATGACTCAGGAGGCCCTGCGAGTGCTCGCTTTGGCCTTCCGTTCGATCCCGGAAGTACCGGACGAGATCACCCCGCAGGCATTGGAAGAGGGCATGGTATTCGCCGGCTTGATCGGGATGATCGACCCCCCCAGACCGGAAGTGCCGCCTGCCCTGGACATTGCTCGCCAGGCGGGCATCCGGACGGTGATGATCACCGGGGATTACCCCAACACCGCCCGCGCCATCGCCGCCTCGATCGGTTTGCTTGAGACCGGTCATAACGTAATCACCGGCCCGGAACTCAACCAGATCGATGACGAGGTGCTGCGCCGTCAGGTAGGTCAGACCGATGTGTTTGCGCGCGTATCCCCGGAGCATAAACTGCGTATCGTGTCGGCGCTGCGGGCGAACAACGAAGTGGTGGCAATGACGGGTGACGGCGTCAACGACGCGCCGGCGATTAAGCGCGCCGATATCGGCATTGCCATGGGCATCACCGGGACTGATGTGGCTAAAGAAAGCGCCGACATGGTCCTGACCGACGATAATTACGCCAGTATCGTGTCTGCAGTGGAGCAGGGGCGCATCATTTATGCGAACATCCGCAAGTTCGTCTTCTTCTTGCTCTCGTCGAACGTCGCCGAGATCATGATCATCTTTCTGGCAACGCTGGCTGGGTTGCCCACCCCTCTGACTGTGATTCAATTGCTCTGGCTGAACCTGCTGACCGACGGCGCCCCGGCTCTGGCGCTCGCCAAGGAGGCCGGCGACCCGGACACCATGCAGCGCCCGCCGCGGCCACCGGCAGAACCCATCATCAACCGTTCGATGCGCCTGGGTATTTTCATCCAGACGATCACGCAGACCGGCGCCACCTTGACGGCCTTTGCCGTCGGTCTGATCTGGCACCTGACAGCCGAGAATCTGTTGCCGGCCGGGGTGAACCCGATCGCTTACCTGATCCGTTTCGATTGGCGGGGCGTAAACGTGGCGGATGCCGAGACGATGGCCTTTGTGACCCTATCGCTGTGCGAGCTCTTCCGCGCTTACACGGTCCGGTCGGAACGGACCTCCCTGTTCCGGCTGGGTGTTTTCTCGAACCGGGTGATGCAGTACGCAGTCGGCCTTTCCATTGGGCTGCTGCTCCTGGTGATGTATGTGCCGTTCCTGGAGCCGGTCTTCAATACCGTCCCGCTGGACGCCAGAGAATGGGCAGTCGTTCTCAGCCTGGCGCTGATCCCGGCGATTTCTGAGGAGATCACCAAGGCCTATTTGCGCTGGCGAGATCGCCGGGAGCAAGGGTATTCAAGGCTGCCCCAACGTTAATAGACTCGTTTCAAATATCAAAGGGTCTTGCTCATTTGAACTGGTCGCGCTATACTCATTCAAGTGAGGCACATGTTTATCATCGCCAGATAGGCAAGAAAAGGGTTGTTTTGTGAGCAGATTCGCTCTTTATTCTCATGTAGCAGGCCGGAGAGCCTCCGGTGAACGGGTCGTTTGCCGGCGCTCTGGGATTCCGCGCCATACAAACGCGCCGGAACGTAGCTGCACGATCACGGAGGCTCCTGCATAAAGGGAGTATTTCCTGCGCGTAAACGCTTCCCGTTTGGCCGGGCCTCCAGCATAGCAAGTTAAAATGCCTGCTGAAGAACAAATCGGCACCCATCGGGAAGCGATTTTTTTAAGAAGGGAGAGTAATAGAAATGGATGAAAACAATTCACATCCTGAAGAGGTCCCCTTAGATCTCTCGGAACCACCCTGATCATGCGAATGCCAAGATTTCCTGTATGGAGAAATGATGATGATTACAATTTTCAACCACACTGCAAGTGGACTATTGACCCAAGACGAGATCAGCGCTGGCTGCTGGATTAATGTAGTGGATCCGGACGCGGCAGAGATCGCCCGGCTCCAGGAGTTAGGCATACCCCCCGATTTTATTACCTATCCACTGGACATGGACGAGCAAGCCCGGACAGAGCGGGACGACGGCGCAACGCTGATCGTCGTGAGGATTCCGTTCTACCAGGGCGATAATTACGACGTCCCATATTCGACCTTACCCTTAGGCATTATTCTAACGGACCGGTTGATCCTGACCATTTGTAAGCGGGAAAACGAGATCGTCCAGGGCTTCTCCTCTGGGCGGATGCGAGACCTTTCGACCGCAAAACGCTACCGGTTCGTGCTGCGTTTGCTGCTCAGGACGGCGCAGTCTTACCTGGCTTATCTTCGGGAGATCAATAAAGTGGTTGACGCATTGGAAGACCAGCTGCAGCGCTCTACCCGGAACAAGGAAGTGTTGGAGCTGCTCAAATACCAGAAGAGCCTGACGTATTTCACGACGGCGCTGAAGTCGAACGAGTTATTAATGGAACGCCTTCAGCGCATGCAGGTATTCAAGACCTACCCGGAAGACGAGGACCTGTTGGAGGATGTGTTGATCGAGAACCGCCAGGCGATCGAGATGACGAACATCGCCAGTAATATCTTAAGCAGCATGATGGATGCTTTTGCCTCGATCATCTCAAACAATCTGAACGGCGTCATGAAGTTCCTGGCTTCGGTCACCATCGTACTCAGCCTGCCCACGATTGTTACCGGTCTGTGGGGGATGAACGTGGGTGTGCCGATGACGAACGCCGGCTCGGCCTTCCTGGCGATCCTGGGCTTTATCTTCCTGATTACCCTGGCGACGGTTTTTATTTTCTGGAAGCGGGATTGGTTCTAATAAACTTAATCGGGGAGTAGCTGTATCGATGAATCGGGCATGGGCCTATTTCGCCCAATGCGGCACGGTGGTATGGAGTCGCGTATCCCTTGTGAGAAGCGAAGCCGTATCCGGGATAATGTGAGTCCATCTCGACGAGGAGTTGATCGCGGGCAGTCTTCGCCAGCACGGAAGCTGCCGCGATGCTCAACGAGCGCTCATCTCCCTTAATGAGCGAAGTTTGCGGGATGGGGTTGTCGGGCAGGAACATACAGTCCAGTAATAAATGCTGGGGGGTGAGAGGCAGAATTTCAAGCGCCCGCTGGATCGCCAGCCGGGTCGCTGGTAGGATACCCAGGTCATCGATCTCTTTCGCTGAAGCAAAGCTGATCCCCCAGCCGGTTGCCACCCGGCGCACCTTTTCTGCCCAAAAGACCCTTTCAGCGGGGCTTTGTTTCTTTGAATCCAGCATTCCGAAAAGAACAGCAAGCTTATCCGGCTCTGGGGGAAAGACAACGACAGCCGCCCCCACCGGGCCAGCCAGCGCGCCTCGCCCGACCTCATCAATCCCGGCCACCTCAAGCGCACCGGCAGCCCACAGGTTCTCCTCGAAACTAAGATCGGGCGCGACCGGCAACAGGTCTGGGTCAAAGCGCCCGGTCATATTTTCCACGTAAGTTATTCAAGCGAATCTGGAGGATATCCAGCCCCATACGCAACGAATCTCGGACGACGCTGATGTGGCTGAATGGGTTATAGTACCAGGGGATGGCGATTTCTTGGATCTGGTAGCCGCGCTTCCGGGCGATGAACAGGATTTCTACATCGAAGGACCAGCCTGTTATGGACATGCGGGGAAAGAGATCGTCTGCCGCTTTCGCCTGGAAGCATTTAAAGCCACACTGGGTGTCCTGCAGGTTCGGAAGAGCCAGCAGGCGGATTAACAGGTTGAAGAGGCGCCCGACGAAGTGGCGGTAAGCGGGTTCGTTGAAGCGGCGGGCGCCCGGCGCTTCTCGAGAAGCGATGGTGATATCGCAGTTCGGCAGGGCGGGTGGTAGAAACCGGTTGACCTGATCGATCGGCATGGATAGATCGGCATCGCACATGAAGCGGTAAGCGCCGCGCGCCTCCAGCATGCCGCGTTGCACTGCCAACCCTTTTCCCCGCGCAGAAACCTGGAACAAGCGCAAAGGGGGATAAGACTTCCCCATTCTTTCCACAGCTCCGTCTCCTAGCCGGGCTGCGAATTCCTGGGCGACCTGGAAGGTGCGGTCATGGCTGCCATTTTCGATGACGAGCACTTCGGAGAGGTAATCTTGACGTATTAAGAAGTCGAAGACCTGGTCTAGAGTACCGGGGAGGCGCTCTTCTTCATTGTGTGCAGGGATAATCAAAGACAGGAACGGTTCAGACAAGGGATTCACTCAATGACGGATTCTTGATAGCCGATCAGCCAGAATGCAAGAAGCGTTCCAGCTTGGAGGCGCGCTTATCCTTTCCTGGCGTCCAGGGTCTTGGGCGGATCCTCAGGTTTAGCGGCCGCTGTACTTGGATCAGGTCTCTTACCTGTCAGGTAAGCCGCGAGCAGGATAAGATTCGCCTGGATCAGGCGCTCACGATATGCATCAAGCTGGGAGTGAGAGACATGGATAAAAACCTGCTCTTCCATCTGATCCTCGGAGTCTAGCAAGCGGTAGAACTCGGTTGGAGAAAGGCCTTGCCGGGAAGCGAACACTTCAACCGTTTCTATGCTGGCCCCTGGTTGCAGCTGTCTTGCCAAATAATCTCGCCAGGCCAGCAGGAAGTGGTCTTCGGTGAAAGGCAGCCAGTGATCAGGCTGGACACGGGAGAGCAGCCGGGGAGTTTCGAGCGGCAAACCAGCCAGCACGTGCCGGTCGAGATAAGCTCGCAGTACGTTGTGCAAGTAAAGGCGCTCAGGAAAAGTCCCCCAGGTCAGATCGGGGCCGAAGGCGGGCAGGAAGATGTCCCGGATCCAGAACCAATCCGCCTGGAGGTGGCACAGGTAGCCAGCCAGGAAAGCCTGCCGTTCAGCCGGATGAGTTGGCTGAGGGGCCAGGTCTGGGTAAAGAACCAGCATTCTCTCCCAGGGAGGCAGAGAGCCGGGATCGAAAGGGAAGGAAAAGAAGTGAGTAGCCTGACGTTTCTGCCTCGAAAGGACCTGGACGTCGGGTGCTGTATTCCCCAAAAGAAAAGCGCTTTGCTGAACTAGCAGATTGTGCCGGATTGGACCGGGTAAGTCCGGATGGTACAGCAGTCTCTCGGCAACGTCCAGGTGATAGAAAGGAGTGGGCACGCCAGCTAGATGAGCGGGACGCCTTCCAGGCGGTCTTTGTCGGCCTGGAAATCTCCGGTGACCAGGAACTCCTGCCCGTTAGCCTGGCTGAGTTTAACCTGGGCGGTGATCTCGAAGGTGCTTGCCAGCTGTGGGATGCGCTTCCCGGCGGCAAAGCGTTTGCCGGATTTGATCTGATCGATCACGGTTTGCCGGTCGAGGATCACATAATCTGACCAGGTCGGTCCCCGGCGCAAGAAAACCCGCACCCATTCGACTTGACTCTGACCATCATATCGGACCGCCTGGATAATGCCGTCGTATTTCGTCTGCGCCATCTGATTAGCTCCCGCGATAAGATGTGAATTTAGATGAGCATGCGTAAAAATGCGAAACGTGAAGCGTGAAAGAGTTTAGAGATTCACGGTTCACGTTTCATCCGAGAGGAAACCCATTGGTCGGGGTGAGCGGACTCGAACCGCTGACCCCCGCGTCCCAAACGCGGTGCGCTACCAACTGCGCTACACCCCGGGTGTCGTGAGTATAATGCGGATAGCGGATTGCCGTCAAGGAGGAGTTGACAGGAGGAGTTGACCTGGAGGATAGTGTTCGCTCGGAATAAGTTGGGCGCGGTTTCCGAGCACGGATGCGAAGACCGTAGGATCAAATAAGGACTATGGAAAACCAATTCCCGCAGCTGTACCACACCCACCACTCACAACGATCCGAGGATATTCCATTCTGGCTCTCTCTGGCGGGAGAATACGGAGGACCTGTGCTGGAATTGGGCTGCGGAACCGGGCGCGTGCTTACCCCGCTGGTCGAGGCCGGGTTTACCGTCTACGGTCTCGACAACGATCCGGATGTACTCGACTTCTTGCATAACAATCTGCCGGCAAAGTTCGAGTCTAACGCCTGTGTTTTTCTGGCTGACATGTCTGCGTTCCACCTGGCGATCGAATTCCCGTTGATCCTGATGCCGTGTAATACCTTCAGCACTCTCACCAGAAAGGCCAGGCAGGATTGTCTCGCCTGCGTCTACAAGCATCTTTCCCCCGGCGGAGCGTTCGTGGCCAGCCTGCCGAATCCATTGGCGCTCAGGGATTTGCCTGATTACGGCGCACCGGAATGGGAAGAGACGTTGCTGGATCCTGGCGGCGGTGGTCCTTTCCAGGTCAGCAGCGAATGGAACAGAAGAGATGACAGGTTCGTGGTGAAGTGGCATTACGATCTTTTGTTGCCGGATGGGCGTGTGCAGCGGCTGACAGCGGTGGCGAGTCACGACCTGGCATTGCGGGAAGATTACCTGGTTGAACTGGAGCGGGCCGGGCTCCAGGAGGTCGCCAGTTATGGCAGCTTTACGCGAACCCGTTACCGCGCCTCATCCACAGACATGATCTTGATTGCCCGCAAGGAAACCCCGGCGGAATAATAATGCTCCGCTCGTCCGGAATTCCCGGTCCAATTCTTATAAAACGTCTATAGAAGTTATGCACCCTTCTGATATTGAGTCATTATCATCTGTCCCAATAGAACGAACCTCAAGTAAATTATTTCAAGGAGATAGATCATGATGACCCTGTACGTTTCCCCTTACCGGCGGATGGTCTCGATGCGTGGAGCGATGAACCGGCTGATGGCTGAGAGCTTCCCGGAAAAGGAGACTGCGGAACGCGAAAGGCTCCTGGCAGTGGATGTGGAAGCCGAAGAAGAGGCCTACCTGATCAAGGCTTTGGCGCCTGGGGTAGAAGCTGACGAGATAAATATCGAAATCTTGAACAACACCGTTACCTTACGGGGCGAGTTCCGGGAGAAGAAGGATGACGCCGAGTACTTGGTGTGCGAACTTCCAGCCGGGCGGTTCTCTCGCGTAATCACACTCCCGACTGCTCTCGATCCCTCCAAGGCGGAGGCCGGCCTGAAGAACGGCGTCTTCACTCTGCGAGTCCCCAAGGCCGAAGCACACCGCCCGAAGGTTATCAAGGTAAACGCCGGGTAGTTCTAATATTCATTTTGAGGACTGCCTCAATTAAAGAATCCCCTTCTCAGTGGAAGGGGATTCTTTCGCGAAACAAAGTGGGATTAATACCTGAGCAAGGCTCCAATCCCGCGAAAGCCCTTCTCCCCACCTGCATCATGCAGGACTTCCACCTCACCGCCATCCTGCATCACCCGCCGCACAGCCAGCTCGACGGCATCGGGGATCTGGTCGAAGGATTTTCCACAGAATGGGCAGCTCTCCAACATACTGGCAGTGAGATAGCCACATCCCTGGCAGCGAAATCCCGGCGCGCGGTAGCCTTCCTGGATAACTAGCGTCATCACCCGCCCGGCGCGCACGGCATTGAGCGTATCCTCCAGGTCGATCACCCCACCTCGCCCTTTGGCAGCGCTGGTCACCAAGGTTTGCAGCAGCTGGGCTTCGCGGCGGCGCTCAGCCTGGGTGCCAACCTCGCCGGCGCGTTCCATCACGTCGGCTGAAGCGGCGGTCATACTCATTGGGAAGGTGCCAACGATCAGGGATTGCCAGGCTTTAGGCAGGTGGTTACGGAAGGCGTTCGCGTTCTCGTCGGTGCCTGCGATCAACACCCGGCGTACATTGTTTTCCGCAAAGAAGCGGGCGGCGAAATCGGCCGCCTCTTTCATGTTTCGCTCGGTCACTTCTTCGACATAATTCGTTGTCCCGGCGACGCCGCCGCGCCTTCCCGGGGTTTGTGAACTGCCTCCCCTTTTCGTGCGGCGGACGGTTTCCCCCACCATCCCCTCCTGCTCCCTGATTTCACCTAGATGGTAGTAGAACAAGCGTGCGCCCTGCTTATCGACCAGGGCGATCCCATACCCGCCGTAAGAATCCATCAGGTCAGCCAGCGGTTTAACATGCGGGCGCTCGCTCACCCGGAGACGGTCGCGCAGCGGAACAGCAAACGGGTAAACACGGAAGAAGTTTTCTGGTTCGCAGGAAAAAACGGCTACGCTCCGACCCGACCAGTCATGTTGGTGATCGAAGTAGCGTTCGACGATCTGTTCGTCCGCTGGGAGGTCGATTTCCTTCAGCATGCTGCGCAGGCGAAGTTTATACCCATCTGCGCTCCCACCAGCCGGGTCTGTGTTCAAATAGACGCTCAGCACCGGGTGATTCGCTTTGTATTCCAACAACTCCCCTAAATCGCGTTCGGTAAACATACAAATCTCCTCTCTTCATGCCAGATGAATCGATCGACCTTACGCGGTTTCGTAATCCAGGTGCGCTTGTAATGGCGGATTAAGCCTCCTTTGGCCATTGTTTGTGGGGACTTTAAGGGCGTTTGTCGAGGGTGACTTCGACTTCGAAATCCTCGTTATCCCGAATCACGGTCAGCAGGACGGTATCTCCCGGGTTCTTATAGTTGATCAGGTAAGATAGCAGGTCGCTGAAATTGCGCACAGGTTGGCCGTCGATGGCGGTGATTAGATCCCCCCCAGCCTCAATCCCCTGAAAGTCAGTCGCTCGATCGCCGCCGCGTAACCCGGCTTCCTCGGCAGGACTGCCTTGCGATACATCGGTAATGTAAGCCCCGATCGAGCTTGGGAGGCCTAAGGCTTCCTGTTCGAGCAGGCTGATATTGTCCAGGCTAGAGATGCCAATATAGGGATAGTCGTAACTGCCTTTTTCGATCAAAGCGGGCACAACCCGTTTGACGATATTGATGGCGACTGCGAAGCCTATCCCGGAGTTAACCGGCTCGGAGTCGGCGGAGAAGTTGAGCGTGCGGATGGCCCGGTTGATCCCTACCACCTCGCCTTCCAGGTTGATCAAAGGTCCTCCGGAGTTGCCCGGGTTGATGGCGGTATCGGTCTGGATGATATCTCCGGCGGTGAACGAACTGTTCCCACCTGGAGCGATCCGCATCGAATCGAGCGTTCGCCCGAGAGCAGAGACGATCCCGGTCGTCATTGAGCCGCTCAGCCCGAAGGGATTGCCGATGGCGATCACCGTCTGCCCGACCTTCAACTGGGCTGAATCTCCCAGTGGAAGCGGGAAGAGCTCCTCTTCAGGCGCCTCGACCTTTACAACAGCCAGGTCGGAATCTGTGTCCGTGCCGATGACTTTCCCGCGTGCTTTAAACCCAGACTGGAAATCAACTTCCAGATCATCAAAGCCTTCGATCACGTGGTAGTTCGTGACAACATGCCCGTCTTTGTCGATCACGAAACCCGAACCGAGTCCGCCCCCATCCTCCGTAAGCACCTGGATGGCGACGACTCCCGGATTGACTTCCTCGTACAGGGCGACCAGCGTACCATCCAAATCGACCAGATCGGGGAAACTCTGGACGCTACCGGTGGTTTGCAGCGACTCTTCCGTCGTCTGCTGGGCAATTTCTGTAACCCCCGGTAGGACAGGGATGGAGGTCCCCAGCTCGATCGTGTCCGAAGGCGCAGGATTAACAAATGCCGGGGTGCTGAGTACCTGGCAGGCAAACAGCGATATGGTAAGTAAACTGACTAAGGCAAGAAAATTAACGGTACGTATATTCATCACCGATCCCTTTTGTTTTGTGTGCTATTCATGATCAACCAATGGTTGCCTGGGAATCTTGTTACCTATTTTTTCAGGTTGGCGATCTCCTGGAACAATTCTTTTTGTCGGGGAGATAAATCCCGCGGGATTTTCACCGAGACCCGGACGTACATGTCCCCTCGCTCCTGTGGGTTCCTTAAGTGCGGCATGCCTCTCCCGGAAAGCCGGAAAGATTGCCCATTCTGGGTCCCAGCTGGAATAGTAAGGACGACATCTCCACTCAACGTAGGAACCGTCACCGTTCCTCCGAGAACAGCTGTGAAAAGATCGACAGGGATGTCTGTGTGCAGATCATCCCCTTTTCTCTCGAAGCGCGGGTCATCTGCTACCTGGATGACCAGGTACAGATCGCTCTTTGGCGTGTCAGGACTGGTGGTGAGCGCTTCGGCGACCCGGACCTTGGTGCCGGTGCGTGATCCTGGCGGGATTTTCACTTCCAGCTGGCGCCCATCCACCTCGATTCGACGGGTCGTTCCTTGAAAGGCCTCCTGCAGGCTGATCGTAACCGGTTGTTGGTAGGACTCTGTTGGACGGCGCCGCGTGCTTTTCCGGCCTTCGCTGCGATAAATCGGATCGACATCCGGCATCCCCCCGAAAATACGGCGAAAGAACTCGGAAAAGTCTCCTGCGCCTGCCTGGCCAAAGATATCCCCTAGATCGCCGACCTCGACCCGTACACCCCCGGTCCTCGGACCGCGACCCTGGGCTTGCGCGGAGTACCACTCATCCCAGTCGAAGCCGCCAGGTGCTCCACCGCGCTGCTGCCAGCGTGAATAGGATTCCCCCAGCTCTTCGTAACGGGCGCGCTTTTCAGAGTCGCTCAGGACTTGATAAGCTTCGTTGATCTCCTTGAATTTTTCTTCTGCTTGCTTATCTCCTGCATTTCGGTCCGGGTGGTATAGCAGAGCCAGTTTCCGGTAGGCGCGTTTGATCTCACCTTCGTTTGCCTTCCGATCGACGCCCAGGATCTTATAGTAATCTTTATAATCCATAAAATATCTTTGGTGGTGATCCTTCCCCGAGGCGAGCACCAGACATTAAAAACTCAAATATATTCTATGCGCTCTAAGGATGTCGAGTCAAGCACTTTCGCAGATCTATTATACAACTCTAACAAAGTGGAATCTGTACTGGAAGACTCCCGATTAAGTTGGGCGCGGTTTCCGGACCACCCAGGCTTGCGCGCAAGCAGGCTTACGTCCAAGCACGGATTCGAAGACCGTCGTATAAAAAAGAAAGGGAGGGAAAAAATCGCCTGGAAACGTAAGGGAAGGTTAAAGCCGCCTCCGCCGGGGCGGTGAGGAAAATCCCGGCGGAGGCTTTCGCCAAAGGAGGAAACAGCGATGAGCATCAGGAGGTGTCCTGAGTCCCGTCTTTGCTCTGCCTATAGTTTACCGGATTCGGCCAGCGATGTTGAATGCCAAAGGTCACAAGTTAAAGGTGATATTGTTCACCTCAGTCCATGATTGGCTTATAAAGCAGATCCACCTGCTGGAGGAATTGCCTCACAAGCGGCTGGATCTCCTCCAGGCTCCGGTATGCCCGGACCTGCAGGCGTGGGTGGGTGTTGCCGGTGATCATCTTCGAGACTGGGATGCCGTCCAGATAGCAGCACAGCACCGGCTTGCCGATGCTCAACGCGTAAGCGACCTCGTATCCGACCCCATGCGAAGGGGTGCTCACCTCGGCGATCAATGCCTGGGCAGTGTTGATCCATTCGATATCACGCCGAAAGACAACATACGGATCGACGATTGCTTCCATGGAGAGCGCATCTGGTTGCGAGAGGTGTGCGGTCGGAACGGTATGCCCGGCTGCCTCGAGTGTCTGGACGATGACCTGATAGGCCGCTTCTGCCTGGCGGCCTCCTGTGATCGAGCAGGCAAAGTAGATGTCCAAGAGAGTATCCTCAATTCGGATGGTGGCAATCTATCAGGCCGGGCGATTGGACCGGATGTTAGAGTATTGAACCGAGACTCGCGTAATATGCACACAGGTCTTTCAGCGGGCAGATCTGGCAGAGCGGCTTGCGTGCCTGGCAGATCTCGCGCCCCAGACGGATCAGGTTCAGATGGCCCGGATAGTACGCCTCGCGGGGCAGCAGTTCAGCCAGAAGAACGTGCGCCTGGACTGCGTCAACTTTTTCAGGGCGAATCCCGAGCCGCCCGGTCACCCTGAAGATATGGGTATCGACCGGGAAAGCCGGCCTGTCCAGGGAGAAGAGCAACACGATGGCGGCGGTTTTCGGGCCGACTCCGTTGAAGTGTAGCAGCCAGCGCTGTGCGTCCTCGGTGGGCAGCTCTCTCAGGAAGTCGAGCTCGAGGTCTCCACGCTCTTCCGTGATCGCTCGCAAGATAGCCTGGATGCGCGGCCCCTTTTGGTTCGCCAGTCCCGCCGGGCGGATAGCCTCGATCACCGCCGAAGGAGCGGCATCCCTCACCTCTTCCCAGGATTCGAAACGCGTGCGTAAAGCCCGGAAAGCCCGGTCCCGGTTGGTATCGTTGGTGTTTTGGGACAGGATGGTCGAGATCAGCTCGTCTAAGGGAGGCAGCGGCTCGCGCCACTGGGGATAGCCGTAGTATTCGAGCAGTCTCTCGTGAACAGCACGCGCTAGCTCGGCCTGATCCATCGCTATTCCCGGATATCTCGTTCTGCAAAGGCTAGCCGGAAGCAAGGTCTACCGAGTCCAACCTGGATCTGGCGCCAGTTGGAAAGGGTAAACTCGGGACCGAATTCGGCCAGGGACTCCAGCTCGGCGGTGGAAAGCGCGCCGAGCTGCCACAGGGCTGCGAGAGAAACGGCTGGCCGGGCGCGGCCGCGCAAGTCGCCGTCCGCGATCTTTATGGCGATGCCGAGGGCAGGTGAACCGGGGCCTAACCACCCGGGCAGCAGAGCCAGTCCCTGATAGCCCTCGGCGCCTGCCTTGGCCAATATGCGCCCGGAAGTATTTCTCATCAAAAGGGTGTCGAACCGCCCGGGTCCAGCCACCATTTCCGGATGGCTGGTCATGGAAGTCACGATTTGCCGGCAGGCAGCGGCCCGAGCCGGGGGTAGACTGGTAGGATCGCCCAATTTTGCGAATGCCAAAGCAGCATTGCACAGTGGAACGGCAAAGTTCGGCGCGGAGCAGCCGTCGATTCCGATGCGTACCTGCTCAGGAGGCAGGGCGCACATCTCCGCAAAAGTCTTGATGATCTCGCGCTGGACAGGATGGTGCAGATCGATATAGTTATCGGTTGACCAGCCTTGCATGCGGGCAAAAGCCAGCATCCCGGTGTGTTTCCCCGAGCAGTTGTGCCGGTTGGGAGTGGGCTGTTCTCCGCGTAGCCGCATGGCATCCGCAGTGGCATCGTCGTATGGTGGATGAACACCACACAGCAGGTCTGTTTCCTGGAGGCCTGCTTTGGATTGGATTTTCAAGGCTACGGCGACGTGCTCATCCGTCCCCGAGTGGGAGGCGCAGATCAGGGCGATTTCGGCGGGTGTCAGGTCGAAGGCGGCCTGGCCGCCATGTTCGAAGAACGGAAGAGCCTGGAAAGGTTTTGCCGTGGAGCGCAGGAAGGTGACCACCTGTGGATCCCCATACCAGGCGACCAGGTGACCTTTCGAATCCGAGATGGCGATCGATCCGTGGTGAAGCGACTCGACCGTGTCACCCCGGGTGAGTTCGAGCAGAGGCAGGTATTGAGGTTGAGCCATTGCTCTCCCATTCTCGGTTCTTTTTTTTATTACGAAGGTCTTCGAATCCGTGCTTGCTCGCAAGCGTTCTTGCGCGCAAGCCTGTGTGGCCCGGAAACCGCGCCCAAACTTAATCTTGCTCGTAGGAGTCGATCGGCCTGTAACGCCTGGCGTAATAGTAGTACAGACCGTGTCTTAAGCGTTGCGCGAAATGTTCCCGGCGCTTGGGGGGTAAATCCATGTCTGCGAGCAGCCCGGATATCAGACCTTCGGTCATCTCGGGAGGAGCATTGCGCTTTGCCAGCTTCTCCAGTCCCTTCAGGATTTGTTTGAGGACTTTTAGCTGGCTGCGGATCGAATCCATACTAACCACGCCGCCGCGCCCGCTGATGATCGTATATTCCTTGTACGAAGCCAGCAAGAGTTCCATCGATTCGATCCAGGCGGTCAAGTCAGCAGACGCGAGAAATGGAGGCTGGTCCGAGAGGATGGTATCTCCGACAAAAACCACCCGCTCCTGAGGGATAATGACCCAGATCGACCCAAGAGCCGGACCTGGATGGTGTTCCAGGACCACCTCCGGCCCTCCCCAGTAAAAGAACAGGCGGTTGGTAAAGGTCACATCGGGGATCGCCCAGCGCGTTCCAAGGACGTCGTTGTTCGCTTCCCATTCCGCGCCACTCTCGGTGTTATGGCCTTTGAATATCGAAGGCCGGTTGCGGAACACCTGGGCTGTTTTCAGGTGGGCTACGATGGTGGTATCCAGGGCACGGGCGCCCAAGGTGCGATCAAGATGGGCATCTAGATTGATCAGAATGCGATTTGGACCCTGGGAGAGGTTGTTGAGCGTCGAGCGCCAGGTGCGCGCATCCTCCGTTCGCAGAGGCGCATCGATCAGGATGGTGCCATGTGGGAAGGTTAAGGCGCCCAGCGTGACGCCTGAATAACCATCTTCATAATAAACCGCAGGGGTTACTTGATGCATCGCAATTCCTTTATGATACGCAGGTCTCCAAATCCGTGCTTGCACGCAAGCGTGCTTGCGCGCAAGCACGCTTGATCCTGAGACCGCGCCCGGCCCTAACGGTTCCCTATTGGAAGCGTAAAACAAAAACGGGAACCTTCATCGGGCTGGCTTTCCACCCAGATCCTTCCCCCATGCCCTTCTACCGCTAGCCGGCAATAATTCAATCCCAGGCCGATGCCTTTCGGTCCGTCCATCGTATTCAGGCGGGTGTATTTATCAAAGATACGGTCTTTTTCCACTGGCGGAATCCCTGGGCCGGTATCCTGTACCCAGATCGTGATCCAGTCTTCCCCAAGCTGGGCCCCGAGATAAATCTGGCCGCCAGGTGGGGAGTATTTCACTGCGTTTTCCGCCAGATTGATCAAGACGCGCCTGATCATATCAGCTTCGATGCGAATCTGGGGAAGATCTGCCGGGATGTTCAGGTGAAGCGTTTGACCTTTACCATCGGCGAGAGGCTGAACGGCTTCGATGGTCTCTTTTCCCAGCTGAGACAGGGATACGGTTGAGAGATTGCCAACCGGCTGATTGCTCTCCAGGCGTTTGATGTCAAGCAAGGAGTTGGTAAGCCGCTGGATGCGCTCGGTCGAACGCATGGCGATATTGAGCAGAGATCGTACCGCCGGATCGACCTGCGGGGGAAGGAGGGCCGCGACCACATCCAGACTGGAGACGATATTGGCCAGAGGCGAGCGCAGATCGTGATAGACCATGGAGATCAGATCTTCCCGCAGGCGATCCAGATCCTTGCGTTCAGAGATATCTTGAATGATCCACTGCAGGCAGTCGTCGTCTTCTATCTTTACAATGCGAATATAAATCTGGATCGGGATCAGCCGCCCATTGTCCGGGCGAAGGAAAGACTCGTAAGTGCGGGTATCTCCATAAGTGTGCGGGTCTGTTTGGGGCTCGGCTCCTTCGTCCTGTTCGGTGATAAGTTGGTGGATAGCTAGCCGGCGCAATGAATCTTTTCCTGCGCCGGTCAGGAGTTCTGCCTGCCGGTTGGCTTCCAGGATCTTTCCCGCCAGATCGGTGATTAAGATCGCGTTGATGCTATCTTCGAACAACTCCAGGTAGCGGCGATGAGCTGCCTGCAGCTGTTCAAATAGCTGTGCATTATGGATCGCAGTCCCAGCCAGGCTGCCGATCCCTGTTAAGACCTTAAGTGCATCCGGCTCGAAGCTTCCCTCTAATGGATTGATCGCCTCGATCACCCCGATCACGTTGCCGTGTAAACTGATCGGCGCGCAGGCAACTACCTGGGTATCTAGACCGTTCTGCCGATCGAACTCACATAAGAACCGGGGGTCATCGCTGGATTCTGTCACGATCATACCGCGGCCCTCCTGCGCAACCCAACCGGCTATGCCTTCACCCAGCGCCAGGCGTTGTCCGATAATACGATGGCTGGACTGATCTGTGGAGGCAAGAAAAATTAAACCTCCGTCTTTCTGGTCGATCAAGGCCAGGGAGACCACCTCGACTCTTAAAGCCCGGCTGATCTGTACCAGGATGCGCTGCAGGACTTCTTCAAGATCGAGCACGTCTGTAATCACCGCGGCGCTTTCGGCGACCGCCTGCATCACCCTGGCCTGGCGCTGGCTCTCATGATACAACCGGGCATTCAACAAAGCGATGCTGGCCTGGTCGGCGATAGACTGCAACAAGGACAGATGCGCGGCTGAAAAGAAGCCTGGTGCAGGATGAACCAACGTCATCACCCCGATCACCCGGTCGTGGGTTGTTAAGGGGACGCTGATAGCAGACTTCCTTCCGGTCCGCTCTGCCCGGTCATCCGGCCGGATCAGCCACCTTGGATCTCGGCTTGTGTCTGTGATCAAAGCTGCCTGGCTATTGCGGACTGCCCAGCCTGCCAGCCCGTAATTAAGTGTGGCGCTGAGTTCCTGCGTGGTGTGCTGGATGATCCTGGAGCCAACGATGAGCATCGATTCGATCGGCTGGCCCTCATCGTCTAAGACGATCAAACTCCCACTGGCCGCCCCGACGTTTTCCATCGATAGGGACAAGACGCGTTTGAGGACAGCATTGAGATCGATGGCTGTCGCCAGTTCTCGGCTGATATCGTACAGCAGGTTGAGTGAGGACCTGGTTAATTCCTGGTCTTTGACGTGTATCGTCATCCTTGCTGGGTCCTGGTGTCCATCCCCGGGAAGTTTACGACGTTGATTCGGCCTTTCCGTATCTATAGATACCCCCGCCTGAGTAATAGGGTGATCGCTCTGCGGATTTTCCGGTTCAACCGATAGTTAATGGTTATAAACCTCTGCGATTCGGAGTATAGCATATCGTCCTGTGTAGAAGCGGTCGATTCCGTCAACAGGACTTATCGAAATAGTAAGTTGAAAATCCAGGTTGTGGGATTCAATCGCCTGGGGTTGTCAAGAGGGATTCAGGCACCCGGTACCGCAGAAGGTTCATCCTGCACCCGTGGCAGATCGAGCAAGAGCACTTCGAAGGCGAGGCGCGGGTTGATGTTCCGGTCGATCAATTCGATGGTTTTTTCAAATCCCTGGAGGATATGGAGGATGATCTGCAGGTCTAATTGAGTTGCCAGAAATCGAATGTCCGAGATCCGGTCAGGGTTAAGGAAAGGCTGTGCGGCACCGGATGACTGCAGCATCGCGTCTCGCCACAGGGAGTACCAGATGCCAAGCAGTTCTCGAAGGACATCTTTGTTCTTGGCCTGTTTATCGGCGTATGCAAATCTTCCCACCCGGTTCGATCCGAGCAAACGGCGGTGATCATTCAGCCATTCATCTCTCCAGCGAAGCCGATCAGGCTCCTGGCTAAGTCTCAAGGCATAGCCCGGACGGCCACCGGAGATGTGAGCGAGCAGGTTTGCTTCCCGTGCGGGCACTCCCCAACGGGATTCTAGACCCTCCCGGACAACATCGATCGGAAGCGGGCGCAGCCTCAGCAGCTCGCAACGTGAGGCGATGGTTGGGAGTAAGCGCTCGGGGCTATCTGCCGTCAGGATCAGAACCACCTGTGGAGGCGGTTCTTCCAGTGTTTTCAACAGGGCGTTGGCCGCATTGTCGTTCGCCTCTTCGAACCGCATGAGTAGGGCCACGCGGTAGCGGGCTTCGTAAGGCGCCAGGGAGAGCCAGTGCTGGAGTTCACGAACCTGATCGACTTTGAGCACGCCGCCCAACTGGTCCGCCTGGATCAGGTGCAGGTCCGGGTGGGTTAGTTTTTCGATCTGCCGGCAGGTGCGACATTCCCGGCATGGAAGGCCAGGCTGGCTCGGCTGAGGGCAGTTCAGAGCCTGAGCCAGCCGGATCGCCAGCGTTCGCCGTCCGACACCTTCAGGTCCGCTGAGTAAATAGGCGTGGTGGGGTGACTCTCGGCGGAGGTTCTCTTGCAGTAGCTGCACGGCCCACTCGTGGCCCAGGATATCCCATTCCATGCCAGAATTTTAGCCGAAAGCGGTTCGCATGACAACCAGTCGTAAGATCTTCCGGCTATACAGTGCCGGGCCGCCGGCAAAGATGGGTTCTTCCAGGCTGCCCTCCGTAGCAACCTGTTGACACCCCCTCTGCCTGACGTTACAATCCCTGCGTATGGAATTCCTGGAACGACTGAACCCCCAGCAGCAGCAGGCTGTCCAGGCAGGTGAAGGACCGGTTCTTGTCCTGGCAGGTCCGGGCTCGGGAAAGACGCGCGTCTTAACCTACCGGATCGCCTATATAATCGGCGAGCTGGGAGTCCGCCCTTACCATATCCTGGCGGTCACGTTTACCAATAAAGCTGCCCAAGAGATGCAGCACCGGGTGGAGCAGCTGCTTGGCCCGCAAGCCCACGGCCTGACCCTGGGTACTTTCCACGCCACCTGTGCGCGCATCTTGCGCAGGGAAGCGGAACATCTCCCCTTCACATCCAGTTTCGTCATCTACGACGCCGATGACCAGCTCACCCTGGTTCGCCAGGCGTTGGACGACCTCAACTTAGATCCGAAACGCTATACACCACAGAGCGTCCATGCGGCCATCTCGAACGCCAAGAATGAACTCGCCCTCCCGGATGAGTTTCCGCTTCAAAATTACCGTGATGAGGTGGTCAAGCGAATCTATTCCCGCTACCAGGACCTGCTGGCTGGAAGCAACGGCCTGGATTTCGACGATCTGTTGCTTTGGACCACCCGGCTCATGCAGGAATTCCCTGAGGTGCGCGAGAAGTACGCCCGGCGCTTTGAGCATGTCCTGGTCGACGAGTTCCAGGACACAAACATGGCCCAGTACACACTACTGAAGCACCTGGCCTCTTTTTATCGAAACATCTTCGTGGTCGGGGACACGGATCAATCGATCTATGCCTGGCGCGGCGCGGATTACCGCAACGTGCTGCGTTTTGAGCGAGATTTTCCCGACACGCAGGTCATCTTGCTTGAGCAGAATTACCGCTCCACCCAATCGATTCTGGACGTTGCCATGGCGGTGATCGATCGCAACCCGGCGCGTAAACCCAAGCGCTTGTTCACCGACCGCGGCCAGGGGGAAAAGATCCTCATCCATGAAACGTATGATGACAGGGAAGAGGCGGCCTACGTCGTGGAGACGATCGCCCGGCTGGTGGCGAGCCAGGCAGCTCAGCCGGGCGACTTCGCTGTGATGTACCGTACGAATGCCCAATCCCGCCTGCTGGAAGAAGCCTTCCTGCACGCCGGTCTGCCTTATAAGCTGGTCGGAGCACAGCGCTTCTATGGACGGCGTGAGATTAAAGATATCATTGCTTATCTGCGCCTGGTCTATAACCCGGAGGACGAGGTCAGCCTGTTGCGGGTTATCAACGTCCCGGCGCGAGGGATAGGTGAGAAGACTCTGGCGTTATTCCGCAGCCTGGCGCAGAAATCGAAGTCTGCCCCCGGCAGGTTGCTTCTGGAGCTAGGCAGGAACAATCACTCCCCACACCTGGAGGCGTTGCCCGGTAGAGCGGTGGCTGCCATGGCGCAGTTCGGCTCCCGGCTGAATACCTGGTGCGCCCAGGCGGAGGAACTGGCTCCCCTTTCCTTGATGGATCGCATCCTGGAAGAAGTAGATTACCGCAGTTACATCGACGATGGCACCGACGAGGGGCGCGAGCGTTGGGAGAACGTGATGGAATTGCGTCGTCTGGCAGGCGAATACCAGGAGCGAGGACTGGTGACTTTTCTCGAAGATGTCGCCCTTGTATCCGATCAAGATACCCTGGAGACGTCAGCGAACGTCCCTTCCCTGCTCACCCTGCATGCTGCCAAGGGTCTGGAGTTCGCGAACGTCTTCATCGTCGGTCTGAACGACGGTTTATTGCCGCACGCTCGATCCTTCGACGATCCGGAGGGAATGCAGGAGGAGCGGCGCCTGTTTTACGTTGGTATCACCCGCGCCAAGGATCGCCTGTACCTGATGACCCCCCTCAATCGCAGCGCTTACGGTTATTCAGAGCCAACGGTAGAGTCGCGATTTTTGAAAGATATCCCAGTCGAGCTGCTGGAGGAGGTGGGTCTATCCCGCCGGAGGACCAGGACGAGCAGTCCCTACCGGCCTGACCGCTGGGAACCTTCCCTCTCACACAGCCAGCGGTTAATTGAACCCCAATACAGCCCGGGGGCGAAGGTTTTCCATCCGGTTTGGGGAGAGGGGATGGTGCTCAACAGCCGCCTCCAGGACGACGACGAGATCGTGGACGTGTTTTTCGCAGAGGTGGGGCTGAAACGCGTGGCGGCTTCGCTCGCAAAAATGGAAAAAAAATTTTGAGAGTCTACAGCAGAGTACACCGGCCTGATCGATCAGCATTGTGACATTAAATTCAACAAATCAGCCTCATAGACACAATAGACATGCCGATCCTGGACCCGAATTCATTGGAGTTTATCAGCCGCAGCACCGAGCATACCCGCAGGGTCGGGATGCGCCTGGGGGCGCTACTCAACGCCGGGGATGTGGTCTGCCTGGTGGGGGACCTGGGTTCAGGGAAAACGACCTTCGTCCAGGGCATCGCCGCTGGCTGGGGATCGTTGGATAGGGTTACCAGTCCTACGTTCGTCCTGGTCAACGTTTACCGGCGCCCAGAAGGCGGCCGGCTATTCCACCTGGACGCCTACCGGCTGAGTAGCGCTGCGGAAGCGGAAGACCTGGACGTTCAGCCTATGCTGGAGAGCGGGCCGTTGGTGGTCGAGTGGGCCGAGCGGGTCCAACCCGTCCTGCCGCGCTATCACCTGTGGGTCACCATGCAACTGATCAGCATGGGACAGCGCGACATGGTCTTCACCGGACATGGAAACCGTTACCTGTCACTGATGGCTGCTTTTCGCAAGCAGCTTTATGGAGGCCAGTGATGCTCCTGGCGATCGATACTTCCACGCGGGCAGTCGGCGTAGCCCTGTATGACGGAATCCAGGTGCTGGGGGAGACGGTTTGGACAAGCCAGGATTATCACACGGTGGACCTGGCGCCGGCAGTGGCGCACATCCTCGAGAAGGCAGGGGTAAACATCTCCTCTCTACAGGCGTTGGCGGTTGCGCTTGGCCCAGGCTCCTTCACCGGGTTGCGGGTTGGCCTGGCATTCGCGAAAGGCCTCGCTCTGGCGCGGCGTTTGCCCATCATCGGGATTTCCACCTTCGATGTGCTGGCAGCGGCTCTCCCAGTCAAGGATTTGCCGCTGGCGGTGATCCTGCGGGCCGGGCGCGGCAGGCTGGCAGTCGGCTGGTACCACAACCAGCGCCAGATATGGGTAGCCACTGGCAGGGCGGAGCTAATGACGAGCGAGGCGCTTATCGGAATGATCGAGAAGCCAACCCTGGTCAGCGGTGAGCTGACTGCCGATGATCGCCAGGCGATGGGTAAGAAGCGCAGGATCATTCTCCTGGCATCCCCTGCCCAATCTTTACGCCGACCTTCCTACCTGGCTGAGCTGGCCTGGAAGAAATGGCGATCCGGCGAAGCGGGTAATCCTGCCACCCTGGCGCCAGTATACCTGCACGACGAAAACCCGATCCCAGGTTAATGGACGGATCTGACATCAGACTGCGTCCAATGAAGCTGGATGACGTGCAACATGTGCACGCCATCGATCTCACCTCGTTTAGTATCCCCTGGCCGGAGAGCGCTTACCGTTACGAGTTAAACCAGAACCCCAACTCTATCCTGTGGGTCGCCGAGAACAGCGTACCAGGCGGAGAAAGTCTAATTACTGGAATGGTCGTCGTGTGGATTGTATTGGATGAGGCCCATATTGCCACCATCGCGGTCCATCCCGAACACCGCCAGCGAGGCGTCGGTCGCGGGTTACTGGCAATGGCTCTCAAGCAGGCCATACAGAGAGGTGCTGAAAGGGCCATGCTCGAGGTGCGCGCCGGCAACGAAGCCGCCCAGGCGCTCTATCGCCAGTTTGGTTTCGAAGTGGTCAACCGGCGCCCGAAATACTACCGCGATAACCTGGAGGACGCACTGCTAATGAACCTGGAGATATTAAATGAGGATTATCTCCAATGGTTAGAGCTCAAGGGCTGGATCAACCTTTTTCCGGTAAGTGTGGATTGATAGCCGCTAACGAACATAAAAGTCAGTGATATGATTGGATGTTCGAACTTCCGTGATCGTTTTGGCGAGGTGATGTGTGAAGCCTGATGAAATACTGGAGATGGTGGCAAAGG
This sequence comes from Anaerolineales bacterium, assembly GCA_035291645.1. Lineage (GTDB taxonomy): Bacteria > Chloroflexota > Anaerolineae > Anaerolineales > UBA4823 > DATDRQ01. Next base: position 22,729 of record DATDRQ010000310.1, on the reverse strand, counting down.
AAGCCTCCGTCTGCGTTAAGTGTGACCTGTACCATTCACGCAAGCTGGCCGTCCCCGGGGAAGGGCCGGCTGAGGCTGAGATCATGTTTATCGGAGAAGGGCCGGGTTTTCATGAAAACGAACGCGGCAGACCCTTCGTCGGTCAGGCGGGGAAGTTCCTGGATGAATTGCTGGCCGGGATCGGGATGCAGCGCGAGCAGGTATTCATCACCAACGTGGTGAAGTGCCGGCCTCCTGGCAACCGCGATCCTCGGCCTGAGGAGGTCGAGACGTGTACTTCGAACTACCTCGACCGGCAAATACAAGCGATCAACCCGAGTGTGATTGTGACCCTGGGCAGGCACTCGATGGGGTTATTCCTGCCGAACGCCAAGATCAGCGATGTACATGGGCAGGCTTTCCAGGCTAAGGGGCGTCTGGTCGTCCCTATGTATCACCCGGCAGCAGCCCTGCACCAACAATCCTTGAGACCTGTCTTGGAAAAGGATTTCTCGAAGTTGCCTGCTCTGATCGCGAAAGGATTGGAAGCGTCAGCCGGTGGAGAGAATGGTTCCAGTACTCCTCAAGAGAAACAAAATCCAAAACAACTAAACCTGTTCTAAGAGGAACGAATGAGTTCTGCACGCGAGACATTGATAGAACGCTTACAGCAACGCCAGGCGAACGTTGTCGTTGTCGGTATGGGCTATGTTGGCCTGCCGCTGGCGACTCTGTTCGCAGAGGCTGGTTTTAATGTTATCGGAGTAGATTTGAATGCGCACAAGGTAGAAGCGCTTTGTCGCGGGGAAAGTTACATCATGGATGTCCCCGGCGAACAGGTTGCCCGGCTGGTCGCCTCCGGGAAGCTGAAGGCGACCACAGATTTCACCGTATTAAAGCAGGCGGATGCTGTCAGTATTTGCGTTCCTACCCCGCTGCGCAAGACCGGCGACCCCGATCTCTCCTTTATATTAGACGCGACCAGGGAACTGGCGGAGCACATCCATGCCGGATTGGTGATCGTGCTCGAATCGACCACCTATCCCGGGACGACGCGCGAGATCCTGCTGCCAACGTTGACCGAGCAGTCCGGTCTCACCGTTGGCGAAGACTTCTTCCTGGCTTTCTCGCCCGAACGGGTCGATCCCGGACGGGAAGACTGGACGACCTACAATACTCCCAAGGTGATCGGAGGCATAACCGCGGCTTGCACCGAGGTCGCCGCCAGCTGGTACCAGCTGGCGCTTAAGACCATCGTCTCGGTCTCTTCAACCGAGAGCGCGGAGATGACGAAACTGCTGGAGAATACCTTCCGGATGATCAACATCGGCCTGGTCAACGAGATGGCGATCATGTGCGACCGTCTGGGGATCGATGTCTGGGAGGTGATCGATGCAGCCGCAACCAAGCCGTTCGGATTCATGAGATTTACCCCGGGACCCGGTCTAGGCGGTCACTGCATCCCCATCGATCCGCTCTACCTCTCCTGGAAACTGCGCACGCTCAACTATACTGCCCGTTTCATCGATTTGGCTTCGGAGATCAACACTGGGATGCCGCGCTACGTAGTGAACAAGATTCAGGATGCATTAAACGACCAGACAAAACCCATCAAGGGCAGCCACGTACTGGTTTTGGGAGCCGCCTATAAGCCGGATGTCGACGATTTGAGGGAGTCGCCAGCCCTGGATGTGATCGGTCTGCTGCGGCAAAAAGGCGCCGAGGTCAGCTATCACGATCCGTATATCCCGCGCATTCAGCAAGACGATTTGGATCTCCACAGCGTGCCGGACGCGATCCGGGCGGCGCAGGAGGCCGACTGCGTGGTGATCATCACGAACCACAAAGCCTACGACTATCCCAAACTGCTGGAGAGCGCCAGGTTGATTGTGGATACTCGCAACGCGCTCGGTCAGATGGGGCGCAAAAGCTCCCGCGTGGTCCGGTTGTGAGACGCGCACCCGTGACCGGGTTCCCTGTCAACGAAACGACTGGAGAATCATAAAGGGCAGACCATGGCATATTTCCTCGTCACCGGTGTCGCAGGTTTCATCGCCGCCCGCCTGGCTGCAATGCTCCTGGACGATGGCCACCAGGTTAGTGGCGTCGATAACCTCAACGACGCCTATGATCTACGGATGAAAGAATACCGCCTCGCCAGGCTGCTCGATCGGCCGGGCTTCCAGTTCACCCGGCTGGATATTTCCGACAACCTGGCGGTACAGGACCTGGCAAAGGGAGCCTATTCGCAGCCTCATTTCCCCGGATTTTCTGCTGTAATTAATCTGGCTGCCCGGGCTGGGGTGCGCCAATCCGTGGAGAACCCATGGGTTTATGTTGACACCAACGTAACCGGGACGCTCAATTTGCTCGAACTCTGCCGGACACACGGGATCAGGAAGTTCATCCTGGCTTCAACCTCCAGCCTTTACGGTGCCAGGGCGCCGCTACCGACCCCCGAGGAGGCAGATAGCGATCACCCGCTGCAGCCTTATGCGGCCAGCAAGAAAGGCGCCGAGGTGATGTGCCATGCTTACCATTTTCTCTACGGCGTCGACGTGACGGTTTTTCGCTACTTTACGGTCTACGGGCCGGCTGGCAGACCGGATATGGTCATGTTCCGCTTCGCTCAATGGATCCGCGAGGGGCGTCCGGTGAAACTCAACGGGGATGGAGAACAGACTCGCGGGTTTACCTACATCGATGACATCGCACGAGGGACGATCCTGGGGCTCCGGCCGGTAGGTTTCGAGATCATAAACTTAGGCGGGCACGAATCGGTTAAGATCAACGATCTCATTCGCTTGATGGAGGAGCTGATCGGTCACAAAGCTCAGATCGAATGGCGGCCTGCACATCCGGCGGATATGCACGCCAACCTGGCTAACGTAGAGAAGGCTGAAGAGCTGTTGGGATGGCGCCCACAGGTGTCGCTTCGCCAGGGCCTGGCTGAGCTGATCGCCTGGTATGAAGCCGAACGGGAATGGGCGTGCCAAGTAGAGACCGATTGATCTCCGGGCAGCCAGCACAATCCCCCGATGCGAAAGTCCCCTCCAATCAACTTGGCGCGCCGCTTCCCCCGCTTCCTGGAAAATGAATTAATCCAGCGGGTATTCCGCAATTCTGGCTACCTGTTCAGCGCGACCGGTCTCTCAGCCGGGCTGAGTATGCTGCAGAGCATCCTGACAGCTCGCCTGCTGGGTGTCACGGATTTTGGCATCCTGGGGACGATCACGGTCTTCACCAGCGTCGTGAATAAATTTGCCTCCTTCCGGATGAGCGAGCTGGTGATCAAGTATGTGGGGGAATTTTCCGTCAGCGGGGACAGCCGCCGGGCGGCGGCTGTTTTCAAGACTGCTGGAGTCACAGAGACGCTCACCTCGATATTTGCATTCGGGCTGATCTGGCTGCTGGCGCCTCTTGGCGCACGCTATTTCGCAAAAGACGCCGGGCTGGCCGGGTGGTTTATCCTGTATGGTTTGATCGTCCTGGCAAATTTCATGTCCGAAAGCTCCACGGGATTATTGCAGATCTTCGACCGTTACAGGGCCATCGCAATCGTAACGGTCGGGCAAAGTCTGCTGACCCTGATCCTGGTTGGCGTTGCATATTACATCCAGGGTGGCTTGCTGGAGGTTCTGCTGGCTTACATGGCGGGGAAGACGGTTGGTTCATTAAGCCTGACCTTGATCGCCTTGTCAGAAGCCGGCCAGCGCTGGGGTCCCGGTTGGTGGAGGTCTCCGTTTGGCTTGTTGAGGGAGCGCCTGGGCGAGGTCGGGCGTTTCGCGGTCAGCACGAATATCAGCGCCACGATCAACCTGGTCAACAAGGACGGTGAGCTGCTGTGGGTCTCGGCATTAAGCAGTCCTACTGGGGCAGGGTATTATAAGCTTGCCCTGAGTCTGGTCAACCTGGTGCAACTGCCGGTCAGCCCGCTCCCGCAAGCGACCTACCCAGAACTATCTCGTGAGGCAGCCCGGCGAGATTGGGCCAGCCTGCGGAAAGTGCTGCGCCAGGGTAGCCTGCTAGCTTTTGCATATTCCCTGGCAGCCAGCCTGGGGCTGCTGATCTTCGGGCCGCTTATCATCCGCATCTTTTATACGCCGGAATTCTTACCCGCCTACCCGGCTATCCTGCTCCTGATGGTCGGTTATGTGGTCGCGGCTACCTTCTATTGGAACCGGATCGCCCTATTGTCTTTAGGGTTGCCTGATTACCCGACCAAGGTCAACCTGATCGCGGCCGGTCTCAAGGTCGCCGGAATTTTGTTGATCGTGCCGGTATTTGGCTACCTGGGAAGCGCAGCTTTATTGTCCGCTTTCTATCTTTTCTCGGTATCCCTCAACGTCCGCAAGTCATACGCCGTATTGTTGGAACGCCAGGCTGACCTAGCATGAAGATCGCCGTCATTGCCCCTACCCACATACCGGCGAACTCGGCCAACACTATCCAGGTGATGAAGATGGCCCAGGCGTTCGTATCCCTTGGCATCGAGGTAGATTTGGCGTATCCAGGCGCTCCATCTCAGGCAGGGCGCAGCTCGGAAAATTGGGACCAACTGGCCAATCACTATGGCCTCCAGCATCGCTTCCCGATCGTCGAGCTGCCCTGCGGTCCGCGCGCCCGCAAATACGATTATGCCTGGAGATCGGTTCGTTGGGCGAAAGGCAGCGGGGCAAGCCTGGTTTACACACGCCTCCTGCAAGCAGCCGCTCTCGCCAGTCTGGCAAGCATCCCAACGATCCTCGAATTGCACGATCTGCCAACCGGGAAAATGGGGCCGGGACTGGTCAAGCTGTTCCTGCGCGGGCGCGGCAGGAGGCGGTTAGTCTTGATCTCGACCACCCTCAAGACCGATCTCACCCTGGCGCTCGAATTGCCGCCGGAGGGAGACCTGATCATGGTTGCTCCAGATGGGGTCGATCTCTCCCGCTATGCGGATGTGCCACCCCCTGAGCAGGCACGCCGGGTGATCGGCCCGGCTCTCTGCTCGGTTCTCGGTAACCAGAGGCCTGCTTTTCAGGTGGAGCGCTTCACTGCGGGCTACTCGGGGCACCTGTATCCAGGTCGCGGGGTGGAGCTGATGCTCGACCTGGCGGCGCGCTTGCCTGAGGTTAATTTCCTGCTCATGGGGGGAGAACCGGAGGAAGTGGACAAGATTCAGGAGCGTGTGGCTGAGCGCGGTTTGGAAAACCTGATATTAACCGGCTTCATCCCCAACGCCGAACTGCCCAAATACCAGGCGGCCTGTGACGTGTTGTTGATGCCCTACCAGCACAAGGTAGCGGCGTCCTCAGGCGGGGACATTGCCCGCTACCTGAGCCCGATGAAACTGTTCGAGTACCTGGCCTGCGGGAGAGCCATCCTCTCCAGCGATTTGCCCGTGTTGAGGGAGGTGCTAGCTCTCGAGAACGCGGTGCTCCTTCCGCCGGACGACCTGGATCGATGGGTTGAAGCCATCCTGCAAATGCAAATGGATGTTGAACGTCGGCTGGCGCTCGGCGCCAGGGCCAGGCAGGATTCTAAACAGTACTCCTGGGAGGCGCGTGCCGAACGCCTCCTCGCTGGACTGTCCACTATCGCACAACCTGGCTGGTCGGACCAGCCAATCCGATAATCTATGGATAGAAGCCGGGTATCATCGACTTCTATCAGGAAGATGCTGGGGGGAGGGGTGCTCCTGGTTATATTGGGGCTGGCTTTCGCCGCGCCGCGCCTGGTCGCCCTGGGGCGCTTCGTGACTGCCGATGAGCCAACCTGGGGAAAACGCTCGGCCACATTTTACCTGGCGCTTTCCAAAGGAGATTACCCGGCTACTTTCCTCTCGCCGCATCCCGGGGTCACCACGATGTGGGCTGGGGCGGGTGCTTTTCACTTGAAATTTCCGAAGTACGCTCGGGTTGGCGAAGTGCGTATGGGCGATTCCAAGCTGTTCCAGCTCTTCTTTCGGCACGGGCCTCGCCCGATCGAAGTGCTGGCGATGGCGCGCGCCCTGGTCGTTCTAATGAATCTGATCGCCTTTCTGTTGGGGCTTATATTCGCCCGGCGGTTGTTTGGCCTCATTCCAGCCCTGGTCGGATGCCTTTTCATCGCCTTTGACCCATTCTATCTGGCCCACTCACGCCTGCTGCACGTCGACGGACTGCTCAGCAGTTTCCTGTTCCTGTCTGTCCTGGCATACCTGGATTTCCTGCAGAACCGGCGCGGGTGGTCGCTGGTCGTATCCGGGATGGCTGCCGGGCTGAGCCTGCTCACCAAGACCCCGGCCGTGATCCTGGCGCCGCTCTTGCTTCTGCTGACCATCCTTGACATTTTCCGGCAAAAGCAGTTTTCCGATCAGGAAAGAGCTGCTTCGATCCGGAGAACCGGAGCAGGGCTGCTCTTGTGGGGAGGGACCACTCTGCTGGTTGTATTTCTGCTTTGGCCGGCTTTGTGGAGGAATCCTGCCACGACCCTATCACAAACCTTGGCTTATACCCTGGATTCAGCCGAGGGAGAGCTGGGAGGCGCGCAGTTCGTGGAGGCTTTCCAGGCAGGCGAGGCGGACCCATCGAACTTCTGGTACTTTTACCCGCTCAGTTATCTCTGGCGCAGCACCCCCGTGATCTTGATCGGGCTAGCTGCGGCAACATTGGCTATTTGGAAACGCTGGCCTCCCCTCGCAGATCGCAATCCCCGTTTCGCAGTCCTCGGCCTGTTCTTATTCATCGTCGCGTTCACCTTGCTGATGACCCTGGGTAGCAAGAAGTTCGATCGCTACCTTCTTCCAGTATATTTGCCCCTCGATCTGATCGCAGGCCTCGGCTGGGTGGCGGTCGCCAGCTGGTCGACCAGAAAACTGCGAAAACCGACCGCACAAGTATTGGCGGGGATCATATTGCTGGCCGCTCTGGCGTTTCAGGCGATTGGCACTCTGCAGCATTATCCCTATTACCTGACCTATTACAATCCACTGCTGGGCGGCAGCCGAAAGGCGCAGGAGGTGATGATGGTGGGCTGGGGGGAGGGCTTGAATGAGGCGGCGACATATTTGCGGCAGGTCCCGGGGATCCAGGACCGCCTCATTTACTCCTGGTACACCCTGGCGTTCGACTGGTACAGCGCCAGCTATAAAATCCTGGCTGAGCAGATCCCTTTTCCGTCTGGCTCCTCCGAACACGTCCAGCTGACGTACGATACCGCTGATTACATCGTCGTGTATATCAACCAGTGGCAGCGGGACATACCGGGGTCGCTGTTCGACTACCTGGAAACGAAGACTCCAGAACATACGATCTGGATCGACGGGGTCGAGTACGTCAAGATTTATAAGGTAAAGCCTTGATCCAGGCAAAACAAAGCCAGGCAGCTGTTAGATAGCTTCATTGAGTATGGAAAAAACCTCAACCGCCATTCGGGCATTGACAGCAAACAGGTTGTTAGCCGCTATAGGCCTGACGACTTTGGTGCTGCTGTCCCTGGCTTTCGGACTCGCCTGGGTGTCGGCAGGATTCGATAATACGACCAGCTGGAGTTCTTTCTTCGGGGTGCTGGTCATCGCTGTGGGTTTGCTGTGGTTGAGTTGGAAGGCGATCCAATCGGATAAACAGCTTTCTGTCCCAGGCTGGCTGGGTTGGCTCCTGGTTGGGGCGGCTCTGTTCCGGTTGGTTGCCGGGATGATCTGGTTCGTGGTGCTGCCGCGCTGGGGGTATGCTTCACCGATAGAACAGAATGGTTATGTCATGTCCGATGCAGCCACCCGGGATCAGGGAGCTTGGAGGCTGTCCCAATCCGAGAAACCTTTATGGACGGCCTTTCAGGACTACCCCCAATACGACCAGTATGGCGGCCTGCTCTACGTGAGCGCGCTGGTCTATAGGTATCTTGGAGGAGGGACGCACAACTCGTTATTGATCGTCGTGCTAACGGCAGCCTGCTCAGCGTTGAGTGTGCTGTTCACCTGGGCCTTCGTGCGGCGATTGTGGAACGAGCGAACTGCCGCGATCGCTGCCTGGCTGGTGGCCTTATTCCCGGAGGCGGTGCTGTTGGGCAGCTCGCACATGCGTGAGGCCTTCATCACGACCCTGGTAGCGGCGGCTTTCTATGGTCTGGTCAGATTCTGGCAGGATCGTTCCTGGCAAGGGATCGCCTGGGTATTGGCGGCGCTGGTGCTCACCATGCCTTTCTCACCCGCTTTTACAGCGATCCTGCTGGTTATGCTCCTGATCCTTGGGCTGGCTTTCGACAAAGGTAAGTTGTTGCATAGCCGCTGGCTGTGGGTGGCAATGGCCTGCCTGGCAGTAGCCGTTGTGGTGGGCCTATGGCTGAGTTGGAGGCGGTTTGCCCCGGAAGGAGTCTCCGATCCGGTATCCTTAATCAGCTGGTGGCTGCAACAAACAGCCCGGTGGCAGGCGGTTTTTGTCCGCAAGGCCTCTGAAATGATCCGCCGGGTGCTTAACGTAACACCGGAGTGGTCTCATCCGTTTATCCTGGTTGGGGTGGGGGTCGCCCAACCGTTTTTGCCCGCTGCCCTGGTGGATCGTGCGGCTCCGATCTGGCGCGGCATAGCCATCTGGCGGGCGATAGGGTGGACGATATTACTCCCGCTCTTGATTGTTGCCCCGCTGGCTGCTCTTTCCAGAAAAAACCGACGAGCTATCCTGGTCGTGTTGAGCCTGCTGGTCTGGTGGGGGATCCTGTTGGCCTCCTTCCGCAGCGGCGGCGACCTGTGGGATAACCCGCGCTACCGGGTAACCTTTCTAGCTCCCCAGGCGGCCATGGCGGCCTGGGTCTTGAGCGAGCAATGGCGAAAGCCCGATCCCTGGCTGCGACGGGTGATTATCGTGTTTCTGTTCGTGCTGGGATGGTTCCTGCCGTGGTACCTGGCACGCTACACCGGATTCGACTGGCCAGAGGTGGGTGTCTTTAAGACTCTAGGGTTAGGCCTGGCAAGCGCCGTCCTCTATCTGATCTGGGATTGGATCCGGCGAGTGGAAGGGTTATAATTCAGCAATTGAATTTTACCCGAAGGAGTCCTTATATGCCGACCGCTATCATCACCGGAATCACAGGCCAGGACGGTTCCTATTTGGCAGAATTCCTGCTCACCAAGGGCTACACCGTGGTCGGGATGGTGCGCCGGTCGAGCACCGTGACCTTCGAGCGTATCCAGCACATCCAGGATGACATCACCATCATTCAAGGGGATCTGCACGACCAGAGCTCGCTGGTCGATGTGATGGAACGCTACCAGCCGGATGAGGTCTACAACCTGGCGGCCCAATCTTTCGTGCCCACCTCCTGGAACCAGCCGGTCCTCACCGGGGAAGTGACCGCCTTGGGGGTGACCCGCCTGCTGGAGGCCATCCGCCTGGTCAATCCCAAGACCCGCTTCTACCAGGCCTCTTCCAGCGAGATGTTTGGAAAGGTGGTCGAAGTGCCCCAATCGGAGGCCACGCCTTTCTATCCGCGCAGCCCATATGGGGTTGCCAAGGTGTACGCTCACTGGATCACGGTCAACTACCGCGAGTCCTATGACCTGTACACGGTCTCCGGGATCCTGTTTAACCACGAGAGCCCGCGTCGGGGACTGGAGTTCGTCACCCGCAAGGTAAGCCATGGGGTAGCGCGCATCAAGCTCGATCAATCCAAGGAACTCAACCTGGGGAACCTGGAAGCCCGGCGGGACTGGGGGTTCGCGGGCGACTACGTGGAGGCAATGTGGTGCATGCTCCAACAAACAACTCCGCAAGATTACGTAATAGGGACCGGGGAGACCCATTCGGTACGCGATCTTTGCGAGCAGGCCTTCCATTACGTTGGACTGGACTACCGTGATTACGTCCACCAGGATCAGCGTTACTACCGGCCGGCCGAAGTCGACTTGCTGGTCGCAAACCCGGTTAAGGCACACGCTATGCTGGGCTGGGAGCCCCGGGTGGATTTTGAATCGTTGATTCACCTGATGGTCGATGCGGACCTGAAGCGCTTGAGCAAGGATATCGGTTGATGCAGAACGCGCTGGTCTGGGAAGCTCGCTGGGCCCGATCGGGCCTGGCGGATGTCGCCGCTCTCGCCGGAGGCCTGATCTACCTGCTCCAGTCCTGGATCTACGCCCACACGCAGGCTTCATTGGTCGACGAGGGCGCTTATCTCTTCATCGGCCAGCTGTTCGCTCAAGGAAAATACCACCCATTCCAGGATTTCGGTTTCTGGACGAACCACATGCCTCTTTCTTTTATGGTTCCAGGCATTGTTCAGGTACTCTCTGAGCCGGGAATCCGCACCGGTCGCTACCTGGCGATCGTCCTGGGCCTGCTGATGCTGCTTGGGCTGTGGCTGACGGCGCGCCGGTTGGGAGGACGGTGGTGGGCAGCGGCCGCGGTCCTGCTGGTGGCGATCAATCCGGCGCTGGTGAAAATGTACAGCCTGATGAACGCACAGGTGCTGGTCGCCTGCATGCTGGTATGGATGCTGGCGCTGACTGTAGGCGAAGGCTTAAAGCTGTGGCAGATCAGCCTGGGAGCTGCCCTGGCGGGGGCCGTCGTCCTCACCCGCCTCAACCTGTTCCCGGTGCTGCCCATCCTGCTCGCATACATCTTCTGGCAGCATGGCAGGCGGGCAGGTGGTTTGGCAATTCTGGCGGGCCTGGGCGTTTTCCTGCTCGGTCACGCACTGTTCTGGCCGGGCATCCTGCGCCAGTGGGCGGCCTGGCTGCCGGAACGCCTGGCGCCTTTCCTGGCCCCCTGGCGACCGCCGCGCGCCACCCCGATCTGGAATCCAGAGGTGGGGTTGGAGAGCCGCATCTATAGTTTCCTGCTCGGCTTCCGTTTTCACTTCGTCGCCCTGGCCGGGGCGCTGACCGCCCTATACCTGTGGCCTCCCAGGGGCCGGTGGAAGAGCGAATTTAAATTCAAGGCCAGCGTCCTGCTGCTCAGCCTGCTGGGTGTCCTGTTCTTTGCCCACGCCTGGGCTTCCTTAGGGGTTAACGCACAGACTTACGATGCATTGGGGCGCAACTACTGCATATTCTGCTTCCCGGTCTATCTGGCATTCTTTTCCTTTTTAGGGTTTCTGTTGGTCGCCGCCAGCGCGACATCCTGGCGCTGGCAGCTATCTGTCTGGAGACAGGCGGTCATCGTCGTCCTGGTGCTGCTCCTGGCAGCCGGGATCGGCTTCAGCGCCTTCGATCCCGTGGGCGATCTGTTGCTCGACTGGCGTATTCCTCGCCTGCGGACGCTGATCCGGACCGGGCAGCTGCTGCCCGGTACCGTGCCGCTATGGGAATACCTGCAGAACAACTTCAATCTGAAGTATGGAGAAGCCCGGCGCCTGCTGCCCGCCCTGGGCGGCCTTGCCGCCGGATTATTGATCCTGGGGGCCAGTGCGTTCGTCTGGAAGCGAGGCGAGCGATCAGGACACCCACCGGCATCCAGGAGTTTTGGCGCGCTGGCGCTGGTTGGCTTTCTGATCGCCGGGTTGGCGCTCACCCCAACCGTTGCTTTGGGCGCCGGTTTCCGCACCTACGATTGCGGGGGGGATGTGATCGCCTCCTATGAAGCGGTCGGCACGTCGCTAACGGAGCAAGTCCCGCCAGGGTCTACGGTCTACTGGCAGGGCGGTCTCTCGGCGGTACCCCTGCTCTACCTGCCAGGTGTGCAGGTCTACCCGCCCCAGATATTCGACGGATATACTTTCCGCCTGGACGGCGACCCACAAGAACTGTTGAACTACGGATTTTGGAACCAGCCGCTGGCGGAACGCTGGCTTGATGAGGCGGATTTCACACTCGTCCAGGAACGCTTCTACGAGGGCTGGTTGAAAGAAGAATTGTCAGATCCAAATCGTTTCCAGCAGGTGGCAGTGACCCAGCCGACCTTATCTTGCCGGGAGGATGCCAGCCTCCGCATATTCAAACGGTTGCGCTGAGCGAGGAAATCCTGTGATTCGAGAGCGACCCCGCGGGAAAAGTAACCTAAGCCTCCCCCTCGTCGGAGTTCCCTGGCTGGCGGAAGGCATCGCGTTGCTCGCCGGGGTGGTGTACCTGATCCAGGCGTTTCTCTACGCTCACACCCAGGTGTCGATCCTCGACGAGGGATCCTACCTGGTCAAAGGCTATTTGTTTGCTACCGGCCAGTACTGGCCTTACCAGGATTTCGGCCCGTGGAGCAACCACATGCCGCTGGCGTTCCTGATCCCGGGTTATGCCCAGGTCCTGTTTGGCCCGGGCCTGCGTACGGGCCGGTACCTGGCCATCTTCCTGGGCTTGCTCATGCTGCTGGGCCTGTGGATCACGGTCCGGCGCATGGGGGGCAGATGGTGGGCGGCGGGGGTCCTGGTCGCCGTCGTGTTGAACCCAGCGGACATTAAGATCTACAGCCTGGCGATCTCGGAAGTGCTGATCGCCTGCATGCTGGTGTGGGTACTGGCGCTCATCCTGGGAGAGGATCGCCCGACCTGGCAGATCATGCTTGGCGCAACCCTGGCAGGCCTGATGGGGTTGTCCCGGTTGAACCTCATCCCGGCGGTGCCCATCATCCTGGCTTACATCTTCTGGCAGCATGGGCGGCGGGCCGGATTGTGGGCAACCCTGGCCGGTGGATTCGTCCTGGCGCTCGGCCATGCTATCTACTGGCCTGGAATTCTGAGGCTGTGGGCTACCTGGACCCCGGAGGGGTTGGCTCCGTTCCTGGCTCCGTGGCGACCCCCGGAGGCCACCCCGGTCTGGAACCCGCGCCCGGGCCTGGACAGCCGCTTGCTGAGCTTCTTCCTGGGGTTGCGCTTCCACTTCATCGCAGTTGTCGGGGTGCTGGCTTCGCTGCTGCTCTGGCCGCGCCGGCGCGATTGGAAGAGCGAGAGCCACTTTCGGGCGAGTGTTTTCCTGGTGCTACTGTTCTTCCTGCTATTTTTTCTGCACGCCTGGGCCTCGCTAGGATTAAACCCGCAGTCTCACGATGTCATGGGGAAGAATTACTGCGTCTTCTGCTTCCCGCTTTACCTGGGATTCTTCTCTTATGTTGGCCTGGTATTGCTGGCGACCTCGGCCGGTTCCTGGCGGAGAGAGGTTGGTGGCCTGCGGCTCGTCGTATTGATTCTGTTGGTCCTGGTTTTGGCTGCCGGCATCGGCTATGCGGCTTTTGCGGATATCGAAGCCCCCTTGCAAGATCTGCTCGATCTGCAAGTACCCCGGATGAAAGCATTACGCATTCTGCCGGGGACGGTGGAGTTGCGCGCCATCCTGCAGGCGAAATCCGGTCTGGAAGAGAGAGCTTTCGAACAATTCTCGCGGCGGGCCTTGCCCAGCATATCGGGCTTCCTGTTTGGGGTGCTGATCCTGTTAGTCGCCTGGGCGATCGTTCGCCTTCTCAGGCTCAGGCGGGCAGGTACGGAACTCTCCGCTGGATGGATGGCGATCACGGTGCTGCTGGTCGCCGGGCTGGTGCTCTCGCCCAGCGTCGTATTGGGGAGTGGCTACCGCAACTATGACTGCGATGGGGATGTGATCGAGCGGTTCGATCAGGTTGGTGCGCAGCTGGCTGGTTCTGTCCCCGCTGGCGCCCTGGTTTATTGGAGTGGGGGGAACTCCGCTGTGCCTCTGCTCTACCTGAGGGATGCTTCGATTTTCCCGCCTCAGATCAACAGCTCCTATACCTTGCGGCTTGACGGCGACCCGGATGACTTGTCCAGATACGGCTTTTGGAATGAAGACCTGGCGAAACGGTGGGCAAATGATGCGGATGTGATTCTAATCGAGGAGCGGCTCTTTGGCGGCTGGCTGGGCGAGCTGACCGAGAGCAGTGACTTCGACGAACTCCAACCGACCTTACCGACCGCCCCCTGCCGGGATGAGGCTTCCATTCATATCTTCGTGCGGAAATAATAAAATAAAGTGTATTCCTAAGGACAGAATCTTGCCTGAAATGTATTGGTTCCGCACCGAGACCCCCTGGATGGCGTTAGCCTGGCTGGCGGCTGCCGTACTGTGGAGCATCGGAGGCTGGCTGATCGCCACCCACGCTTTCAGCCTGGCCGCACGTGAGCGGCTCATTCTCGGGATCGGTCTTGGCCTTGGCCTGTACCTGTGGTTCGTGAACGCGCTTGGGCATTGGTCCACCCCTGGCCTGGCTTTCTCGATCCCGGCCGTGCTGGTTTTCGGGCTGGGGTTATTCTACGCATTCAGATCGGCGAGGCCTTTCCTGGACCGAGAGGATCTGAGAGTCTGGCCTTACGGGCTGGTCTGGTTGGGGCTGGCGATCCTGTTCCAGCGCCTGGCGATGGGCGTGGCAGTCTTCGACGAACCAAAGAACCTTTCTATCGTATCGACGATGGCTGCTGGCGATATCCCACCCCACCATTATATGAATGCTGAGGCCGGCTTCGCTTACCACTATGGGTTTCAATTGCTCGGCGCCAGCCTGGTACGCCTGGGCGGGCTGCAGCCGTGGAGTGCTTTCGACCTCAGCCGGGCGATGGTTGGGGCGTATCTGTTTATCTTGATCGCTTTATTCGCCAGGCGCTACTTAGATAAGCTATATGCCGGCTGGGCTTTGGCCGGTCTGATGGCTTTTGCGACCGGAGTCCGCTACCTGCTCTTGATTGTACCCAGGCAGCTCATGGTTTGGATCGATGTGTTGGTGGAGGTGCGGGCGCCGGATGTGATGGCGGGATTCCCGGTCTCGCAGGCCATCCGGCAGGCGTATATCCTGCAAGATGGACCGCCTACCCCCTTTTACTTTGGCTTCTTGAACGGATTCGGCTGGCCGCTCGTCATGAACATCCACATCGGTTCGAGCACGTACTCCTTCATCCTGTTCCTGCTGATCTGGATGCTGGCCTCGCGCATGCAGCGCCGGTCTTCCATCCTGGTCCTGTCACTCCTGCTGGCTCTCTGGGCCCTGGTCTGGGAGTCGAGTTATGGGGCCTTCCTGATGGCGGGTGTCATCGCAGCAGCATATTGGATATGGAAACAAAAAAGGGGGCAGGATGGCTGGGTGGGTTGGATGGCAGCCGCCTTGCTCATCTCGCTGCCATTGGCGATCCTGCAGGGCGGGACGGTCACCGAGCTGGCCCGGGCTGCCTTACTCGGGTCGGGGGGTCCGGCGGCGATCACCGCCGAAGGGTCTAACCAGGTAGCCGGGTTTGCCCTTCGCTGGCCCCCGGCGATCTTTTCCAAGCAGTTCGGTTCGTTAGAGGTCTTCTCGCCGCCCGAACTGTTCGTCGCTCTGCTCGAGCTGGGGCCGATCTTCTTTTTCACTCCCTGGATCACCTGGTGGTCCTGGAGCCAGTTCCGACAGGGAGATTGGATGCTCGGAGCAGCTGTGCTCAGCGCCTGGGCGGCATTTGCTATACCGATCTTTTTCTCATTCGAGATCGACCGGGACGTCTCCCGCTTCACAGAGTACGCCCTATGGACCTGGCTTCTGGTCTTGGGATTGATGTTGCTCGGTCTCTCCTCCATGCGCCTGACGGCGCTGGGTTTGGCAGCCGCGCTGGGTTTGGCGATGATGGTTTTCGCAGGACTGGTCATCGCGCGCACAGAGCTCACTGCTCTGTCGCAGTACGTATATACGGAAGAAGACGTGACGCGGTTGGACGCCAAGATTTCGGGCCAGGTTTGGGACCGGCTGCCGGAAGAAAGTCTCATTTATGACCCGCAGGGCTGGCGGGGGACCATGCTGACCGGAAGATTAACGCGCGCCATTACCGGGAATATGTCCTATAATTACACCCGTTCGCCTGAATGGGAAGCGCTGCACACCAGTCCTTCTGTAGGAGCGTTTCTAGAGAGTGACTTCGACCACGTCTATATCGATGCGGAATGGTGGAATATTCTCTCAGAAACCTCTCGTGACGCCATGTCGGCGCCCTGTATCCGGACCCTGGCGCAGCAGGCAGATCCAGCGAATGGCGATTTCAGGCGACTGGTAAGTCTCGAGGATTGTCAACCTTAGAGGTTAGTAAAGGACGTGAGCGTGGATCTCGATCGAGTGGTTCAAACTCAACCCAGTGAGGCGATGGTTGCATTTCCGGATGACCGTTCCCTGGTGTCGATCGTAATCCCGGTTTATAACGAGGCGGAGAGTATCTCATTGCTCCAATCGGCCATTTCTGAAGCGATGAGCGACCTGGATCGCCCCTGGGAAGTGGTCTACGTGGACGATGGCAGTTCCGATAAGAGTCTTCCCGCCCTGGAAAGCCTGGCGCAAGTAGATCCGGAGCACGTACGCGTGGTCGAGCTGCGCCGCAATTTTGGACAGACCGCGGCGATCGCGGCCGGTATCGACCATTCTGCCGGAGAGATCCTGGTCTTAATGGACGCCGACTTGCAGAACGACCCGGCGGACATCCCAATGATGCTGGAGAAATTGAACCAGGGCTACGACGTGGTCAGCGGCTGGCGGTATAACCGCCAGGACCCATTCCTGTCGCGCAGACTCCCCTCCCAGATAGCGAATGGTCTCATTTCACGGGTAACCGGCGTTCGCCTGCATGACTATGGTTGCACCTTGAAAGCCTACCGGCGCGAAGTCATCACGGGGTTTCGCCTTTACGGTGAAATGCACCGCTTTATCCCTGCCTTTGCCGGTTGGGTCGGCGCCAGGATCATCGAAGTCCAGGTCAAGCACCACGCCCGCCAGTTTGGCAAAACCAAATATGGGCTGGAAAGAACGGTGAAAGTCATTCTCGACCTTTTCACGGTGAAATTCCTATCCAGTTATGCCAACAAACCGATTTATCTCTTCGGAGGGGCAGGCATCGTCTTGTTCCTAGCAAGCTTCGCCTCCTTGCTGGTGATCATCCTTCGAAAAGTGGTCGAGGGGGAATCCATGGTGCGATCACCGCTGCTGCAAATGAGCACGATGCTGTTCATTCTGGGCTTTCAATCTATCCTGCTTGGATTGATCGCAGAGTTGTTGGTTAGAACTTACCATGAATCACAATCGAAACCCACCTATACGGTTCGTAAGTTTATCGGCGGTAGCGAAGGAAAAACATGAAAGAACAACTGTCTAGAGCTGCAAACAGCCGATCGGGCTTCGTCATCCGCCTCTTCGGGACGCTTTTGGCCTTTGGATTGTTGTTTTACCTGCTCAGCCAGCAGGGTTGGGGGGAGATCATTGCGGCAGTCGAGCAAATCCCCGTCTGGCGCTTTGCGTTGGCGATGGGCTTGATGATTGTCTCCCGTTTTGCAGTAGCGGGCCGCTGGCACGTCCTGCTACGCTCGGCAGGTTTGCGGATCTCGATCCGTGACACGCTGCGCATCACCTTCGCCGGGCTGTTCGCCACAAATTTCTTGCCAACCACGGTCGGCGGGGATGTCATCCGGTTGGCGGGCGCCATCCGCTTGAAATTCGATGCGGCGATCAGCACAGCTTCCCTGGTTGTGGACCGCCTGGTCGGTATGTCCGGGATGGCGGTGATGATCCCGTTTGGACTGCCGGGTTTTTTGGCAGCCACGCGTGTCCAAAGCGTGCTACCGCTCAGGCAGCCGTTCTTCATGGCGGCGGCGGCGACCTCAGCCCTGGGCAAATGGGTCGGGCCATTCTGGGAAAAAGGGATGCGGATTCTGAGAAAGTTATGGGCAGCCTTGGTGATCTGGCGCTACCAACCCCGTGCTCTGCTCAAATCCTTCGGCTTCACCTGGGTCAATATGTTGTGCCTGTTTAGCGTGATTTACGTCTTGTTAGGTGGAATGAACGATAGTATCCCGCTGTGGTTAATTGGAGGCCTATATAGCATTGTCTACTTCGTCACCCTGCTCCCGTTCTCGATTAACGGGTATGGGATCCAGGAAGTCTCCATGACCTTTATATTTTCGGCAGTCGGCGGGGTTTCCATGCAAAGCGGGCTGACCGTCGCGCTCCTGTTCCGCACGATGATGATGATCGCCAGCCTGCCTGGAGCGGCCTTCGTACCCGGGCTGATCGCCGGAAGCAAGGATACTGCTGAACCAGTCCAATGACGCGCCGTGAATTCCCCAGCCAGTCACGCCTGATCCTGGGGATCACCATCCTGCTATTTGGGGGTACAACCCTGCAGATCGCCGCCGAGCTTTCCCGGCGAGATTATCTGTTCGAGTCGATCCGCTGGACGGCGCTGTTCCTGGCGAGCCTGGCCGCATTGGCAGTCCCGGTCGCGCTGTTGATCGCCAGCTGGACGGAGTGGTGGGAGCGGCTGGAAAGCTGGTTCGATCGGGGGCTTGGACTGTTGAAACAGCTTGGACGGTTTAACCTGTTCTTCTTCCTTCTCATAATCGCGGCATACTCATTCCTGATCCTCGGACCGACCGGTCGATATCTCAAGGAATTTATCCCCCGGCTAAGCCTTTTTTGGATGACCTGCCTGGTCGGGTCGGTGTTCCTTAAAGCGTTTGCGCCCCAGCGGTCCTGGATCGTCGTTCTCTCAGCTACCTGGCTGCTGGCTGGAGTGGGTTACCGGCTGCTCGCTTTCATCCCGGATGTGTCCACCTACCCGTTTACCCTGAGCTGGTCGGAGGCCAGCCGTTACTACTACGCTTCGCTGTTCTTGTCAGAGAGGATTTACGGAGAAGCTGTCCCACTGTCTCCGCTGCATCCCAGCCGCTATTTGATGCAGGCGATCCCCTTCACCATCCCGCAGCTGCCGCTTTGGTTCCACCGCGCCTGGCAAGTGCTCCTGTGGCTGGCAACCGCTTTCGGCCTGGCTTACTTGTTGAACCACAGATTGAGTAGGAACCTACCCGCAGCTGAGGAACCGCGCACAAAGGTTGGTATGGAAGACCGGGAGCTGGTGGGGATCTTGTTCGTAGGAATGGCCTTCCTTTTCCTCTTTCAGGGTCCCGTATATTACCACTTGTTGCTCATCCCGATTTTGTTGGTATGGGGATTCGATCGAACACGACCGTGGAAAGCGATGGCTTTGGTAATAGTTGCCTCCACCTGGGCGGGTATCAGCCGGGTGAACTGGTACCCCGTCCCAGGCATGCTGGCAGCCGTGCTCTACTTTCTTGAGGTGGATTTCGAACCGGCTATTGGGTCGAACCGTTTCCGGTCGGCAGTTAATTACCTGTCCTGGCCGGCGATCTGGATTTTGGTAGGGACGCTGGCGGCTTCCCTGACCCAGGCGGTCTACATCCTATGGTCAGGGGTGGAGGGAGAGGCCTTCACCTCCAGCTTCTCTTCCGACCTGTTGTGGTACCGGCTTTTCCCTAACCCGACCTTCCCCCTGGGCATCTTGCCGGCAGCCGTGCTGGTCTCCGCACCGATGTTAACCCTGCTGGCGAGAGAACTGCGAGGGCTGCACCTCAATCGGTTGGCCGGGTTGGCAGGTATCCTGGTAGTCCTCTTCACCGGGGGGGTCGTCGTCAGCGCGAAGATCGGCGGGGGCAGCAACCTGCACAACCTGGATGCTTACCTGGTGCTGCTGCTGATCATGGGTGGTTATGCCCTGTTCCAGAGCATCCAGAGGGGAAAACCAGGCAAGTTTACCGGGCGCCTGCCATCTCTTTCCGTGCTGGCTGCAATGTCTGTCATCCCGGTGCTCATGGCGATCTCGACCGGTGGTTATCATCCTCTGCCGGAGAAACCGGTCATATCATCCGCCCTGAACGAGATCAAAGGCATGGTAGATCAGGCCGTTGGACGAGGCGGGGAAGTGTTGTTCATCTCCGAGCGGCAGCTCCTGACCTTCAACAACCTGCCGCTGGTAGGCCTGGTCGATCCATACGAGAAAGTATTTCTGATGGAGATGGCGATGGCGGGCAATCAGGTTTACCTGGGATCTTATTATGACGACCTGGCGAAGCGAAGATTCGCGCTGATCATCACCGATCCCTTGAAGGACGTGATAAAGGGGGAGGAGTTCTCATTTGGAGAGGAAAACGATGCCTGGGTCAAACGGGTCGTTCGCCCAACCCTGGAAGCCTACCGGAGCAAGAAGCTGTTCAAGGAACTGAGCATCGAAGTCCTGGAGCCAAAACCTTGAGCATTGGATCCGGCTGGACAGTCTTTCGAGAGGACGAGATTGGCAGCTCACCCCAGCGGGTGAGCGATTTATTGGAGCAGGTCTTGGGATGACCCCGAGTTTCAACATGGGCGCCGCCGAGAAGCTCTCCACCTGGCAATGGATCGCGGCCCTGGTCCTGATCGGGCTGGCGGTTAGCCTGCCGCGCGGCCTGGGTCTGGCCAGTTTCGTCTCGGTGGATGAGCCGAAGTGGCTGGAGCGATCGGCGAATTTCTACCTGGCCCTCTCGCAGAGAGACCTGGCGGGTACTTTCACCCGCGAACACCCCGGGGTGACGATCACCTGGGCCGGCCTTGCCGGATTCCTGACAAGCTACCCGGACTACGTCAGGCAGGCGACCGGCCGGTTTGACGAACCGCAAGAAATGGAGCAGTTCTTCCGGGCAAACGGGCGCAACCCGTTGCAGGTTCTGGAGGCCAGCCGAATTATCGTCGTCCTGCAGGTCACGCTGATACTCCTGGCGGCGTTTGTCGAGGCGGTGAGGTTGGTGGGAGTATGGCCGGCGCTGATCGGCTTCCTGCTGATTGCCTTCGATCCCTTCTATGTTGGGCTGTCGCGCCTGCTCCACCCAAGCGGATTGATGAGCACTTTGATGTTCCTCTCCTTGCTGGCTTACCTGGCTTTCATTTTGCGCGGCCGCCGGTGGGCAGACCTGGTCCTGTCCGGCGTCAGCGCCGGGCTGGCCTGGTTGAGCGAGTCGCCGGCTTTTTTTCTGGCCCCGTTCATCTTGGTGCTGACGTTGATCGAGGTCGGGCGAATGTTTTACACACAGCGTAAGATGAGCGCGCGAGTTCTATGGAGTCAGGCTTGGCCGGTTCTGGCCTGGGTATCGACCGGACTTGTGGTCTATTTCCTGTTGTGGCCGGCGATGTGGGTCAACCCGATCGGGACTGTAGAACGCGTGCTGGGGCAGGCCAGCCTTTATGCGCAAGAAGGGCATACCTCGGATGTTTTCTTCGACGGGCGGATCATCTCGACCGATGAGCGCAAGGCCTTCACCGAACACGCGGGAAAATTTCTCTTCCCGGCCAGCTACCTGGGCCGCCGTTTCTACCTGGTGAATTACGCCTGGCGCACCACCCCTGTTGTCCTGGTTGGTCTGTTGTTGGTGGCGCCGGGTCTGTTGTTTTACAGGAAGCAAGGTGGAAACCAGGTGCTCACATGGACGGTGCTCGCCCTGCTCCTGTTTGCTACGCTGTTTACCCTGTTCATGTCCCTGGGCTCGAAGAAGTTCGACCGCTATCTGCTGCCAGTCTTCCTGCCGCTCGACCTGGTCGCCGGGATCGGTTTGTTCCTGGGAACGAGCTGGCTGGCAGGTCGGCTTGCAAGCAGGTGGGCAAGACTGGCAGTTGGGCTGACCCTCGGCGCCGCTATTATGCTGCAAGCCCTGACAGTTGTCAGGACTTACCCGTACTACCTGAGCTATTACAACCCGCTCATGGGCGGGTCGGGAAGGGCTCCCCGGGTGATGATGGTCGGTTGGGGAGAGGGGCTGGACCAGGCGGCCCGCTACCTGAACGCCAAACCGGAGGCGCCTTCCCTGCGGGTGATGGCCTGGTACCCGGATGGCAGTTTCTCCTATTTTTTCAATGGGGAGACCAACGGATCGCAGCCGGAGTGGGAGCCCACCCGCCTTGAGCTGGAGGACATCGATTACGTCGTAACCTATGTCAACCAGTGGCAGCGCCAGCTGCCGTTTCCCGAGATGTTGAACGCCCTCCAGGGACTGGCGCCCGAGCGGGTGATCGAGTTGAATGGGATCGAATATGCGCGCATTTATGATATCCGTAACTTCTCGTTCAAGTAATCGCTGCTTTTCTCCGAATTGGGAAAACTACCGGATGCGTATAAGGTGTCTGGGCAGAAGGGCTGTATGAACCCACAGATTAACAGGCGTTGGGCGAGCGCTCTCTTCCTGATCCTGGTGTCATTGGCGATCGTCGCGCCGCGCGCACCGGCGCTGGACCGGTTCGTGACCGCCGACGAGTGGGCCTGGGTTGGGCGCTCAGCACGTTTCTACACTTCGTTGCGGCTCAAGAACTTCGCCGGAACCTTCCAACACAGCCACCCGGGAGTGACGGCGATGTGGGCGGGATCGTTTGCCTACCTGTGGCGTTTCCCTGAATTGGTCTGGGAAGCTCCTCCGGCGACATTGGCTAACATACATAAACTGGAACAGTTTCTCAAGGTTCGAGAGCGACCAGCTCTTATGATCCTGGAATCAGCCCGCGATTTTATGGTATTGGGAACTTCGCTCGCTTTATTGCTCGCTTTCCTGGCAGCCAGGCGTTTATTCGGGACCTGGCCCGCATTCGCCGGCATCCTGTTGATCGCATTCGACCCGTTTCATATCGGCTTGACACGGCTTCTACACCTGGACGGTCTGATCAGCAGCCTGATGTTTCTCGCCGCGCTGTCGTTCCTTTGTTTCATTTACCAGGGAAGGCGCTGGTCCGATCTGCTCCTGGCGACGTTGGCGACCGGTTTTGCATGGTTGACGAAGTCACCCTCGATATTCCTGGTTCCTTTCTTCGGGCTGGTCAGCCTGGCGGCGATCTGGAATACCTGGCGCGAAGACAGGCGCGTGAATCGGGGTAATTTCTGGCGCTTAACCTGGCCTTTCCTGGTTGTCGTTTCGGGAGCTGTGCTGATATTCGTCCTGTTCTGGCCGGCCATGTGGATAGATCCTTTAGGAACCCTGATACGAATGTTTGACACCACTTCCGAATATGCGTTGGAGGGACATGATAAGGACCTATTTTTCATGGGC
>DATDRQ010000309.1:0-9362 GCA_035291645.1 Anaerolineales bacterium | reverse complement strand
CCCTTTCGCCACGGTGACCGGCTTATCCCAGTTCAATCCGCCATCCCAGGAGGTAGCCACCTGGGATGGCGGATTGAACTGGGATAAGCCGGTCACCGTGGCGAAAGGGATCGGATCGGACCGGGCTGCACAGGAGATCTTCAACGATAAGGAGTGGATCACCGCCGACAATAACCCGGATAGCCCCTCCTTCGGGCGTCTGTACTTGGTGTGGGTCGGCTTCCGCGTTGAAAAAGGCTTCTACGACGAATCACCCGTGATGTTCTCGTACTCTGACGATGCTGGCCAGACATGGACCGAACCAAAGGAAATCTCCGGAAGGAACGAGTCTTACTGCACCTTCCAGGATGATGCCGACGACGTTCTCGAGGGTGAAGACGCCTTTGAATGCGACCAGGACCAGTTCGCTTACCCAGCAGTTGGGCCGAACGGCGTCCTCTACGTGCACTTCCACAACGAGCAGAACGAGCAGGCCTGGGAAGCGCCCGAGAGGTACGAATCGCAGATTATGCTGGTAAAGTCTGAGGACGGTGGCGAGACCTGGACCGATCCGGTGCATGTGGTGCAGCTCGAGGACAGCTACACTGCGCCGCCGGTGGGCGAGAGCGGCGACTATCCGATCAATGTAGGCTTCCGCACCACATTGACTGGTCATCAGTTCCGAGTCAATTCGGCAGGCAATATCGTCGTAGACCCGAACACAGGCAGGATTTTCATCGTCTTCGCCGACAATGCCGACGGGCTGAACAGTCGGCCCGATCCCGTGACGGATACCAACATTTTCCTGGCCTACTCCGACAATGGCGGTGCAACCTGGACCGGTGGAGATGACGGCACCGACACAAACCTGGCTGCCCGCATCCGCGTGGACAATTCGCCGGACAGCGATCAGTGGTTCCCTTGGGCCGATGTTGGACCGGATGGCTCCCTGCACGTGCTCTACATGGACGGGCGCACCGACCGGAATCTGTATGACATCACCATCGCCTCGTGGTCAGGTTCAGGTGCTCCTTCCTTCTCTCTTCAAGTGGTCAGCCAGGCACCCTCCAACCCAGACAACAGCCTGTTCTTCCGTGCAGGTTCGCAAGCGGAAGGTTGTGAGGGCTGCGCGACCTTCATCGGTGATTACAATGGGATTGCGGTGGATACCTCAGGCCGCGTCCACGGTGTCTGGACGGACATGCGCCGGGCTGTAACTTTAGATGGCCGTACGGTCGAAGATGCCTTCTACGCCCGCCGCTGAGGCTTCCGGGTAGTTTTTCTCCCAAATTGCGATTGCACAAACCGGGGCTGTCTGAAAAGAAGAATCAGACAGCCCCTTCTTTTCAGCAAAATGAAGGGTGTCACCCTCCCCCCAGCAGCATGCCGAGGAAGGCGTCGCAGCCGGAGGAGCTGCCGTAATCCAGCAGGAGCGCGGCGCAATCGCCGGGATTCGGATCCCCCGCCATCAGGCCGTCGAGCGCGGCCACCAGGCGCTCATCCGCCTGTCCTACAGCGGCGCACTCGACCAGGTTCGCCGCCAGGGTGCTGGTATTGCGGTAGGCCAGCGGCAACAATTCGCGGCTGAGCTCCGCAAGGTCCAATCCGGGGCAAAGCACATCGCCCCAGCGGTGCAGCGCAAGCAGCAGTCCGGCGACCAGGTCATCTCCGGCCGGCGTCAGCCCCGGGCCGCGCCCCAGGAACCATTCCAGGGCCGCCAGGATGCGCTGCACGTCCCGGCTTTTCAACGCCATCCGCAAGATTTCCACCTCAGAAAGGGAGAAAACCGGCTCATCGAATCCATCTCCGGGAGCGGGCAAGTCCAGCAGCACCGATAGCAATTTGCTAGCCCCGGACGCCCCTGGTTGAGCCACGAGCTGCCTGCCAACCGCAACCTGCCGGTACCGTCTTTCCCCGGGGGAGAGCATCGCCGCCGGCCTCTCGGGCGGTTCCCAGCGCAGGGCCTGTCCCAGGTCCAGGCAGAGGGGCGGCGAAAGGAACTCCAGGCCGCCCGCCTGTATCTCCACAGGAGTCCCGGATCTTAACTCCCGCAGCGCGCCAAAATCTCCACGCAAATTCAGGGTGAGTGGCCCCCGCTCGACCGCGGACGTGAGAAAGATAACCCAACGGGAGCGCACCAGCAGGAAGTAGCCGCGGGAGGTGTTGCCGTAGACGGAGGCCTGTCCCCCCTGCGCCAGGATCCGAGCGGCGAACGCGCCCATGCTATAAACGGTCAGGTCGGTAAGTGGCATGGCTGAAACTCTTGAAATAGAAGCGAATCCCAACCCGGATTATATTGTGTCATTTGGAAAAGTGTGTAATATAATAAAGTCAGGACTTTCGCAGTTGGTGGGAGGATGTGGATGTTTGGGCGGGCGATGCCCGCCCAAACATCCACAATTTCCTCCTGAACTGCGTAACTCCAAAAAGTACAGCTACCCAGAAGGATAAAAGTTATATCAAGAATGTGACATTTGGTAATTGAGCCTGCACCTATAAAAAGGCCATAATAAACCGGTAACCATAATTTATTTCAGGATCGACGAGGGACACCCGCGGACTCTTCTCGATGACCATCACCCTGCAACTCGATCACCCTTCTCCTGCTCGTAATATCCAACGGACTCTTTCGGAAAACGTGACTCAACCGGATCATCTATTCGTCTTTACCGCTCCTTGTAGATATCCATAGGAAGTATTGGCCGTTCTATCAATTCTGGCTCTAATGCAAAAAGGTCAATTTGAACCGCTAAGGACTCTAAGACTCTTGATGGAATGTTTGAAAATTGCGCCAATTTATCGCTCTCTTTATTTTATTTCTTAGCGCTCTTGGCGGTGAGTTTTTAGTTTTTGCATTAAAGTCAATTCTTATTCTCACGCGCCGTCATTAAGTTTTCGCCCGTCGAGGAGGTGAAGAAGCCAACCTGTATCAAGATACACCCAGCTCTCTTTTCGATTCTACAACCTGACAGATTCACAAAGGAGAAAAGAAATGGCTACAGTCGCAACCGCTGAAAGAGTGCAGAAGCAGTTCGTTGGATACCTGCCCAACGATGCCCCTCCATGGGGGGCGATGATCGGCCTCGCCTTCCAACACGTGCTGACCATGTTTCCAGCCACGGTGTTGGTCGCTATCCTGACCACGTTCGACGTGGGAGTCACCCTGTTTGCCTCCGGCCTGGCCACTGTTGTGGCGCTGCTGATATCCTCCCGGCTCGCCAAGAGCTACATCCCCCTCTACTACGGGTCCAGTTTCTCCTATATCGCACCCGTCGTTGCGATCACGGTGACGAACATCTACGGCATCGACGATCCGGTGACGCGGATCCGCGTTGCCCAGGGTGGCATCATGATGACCGGTCTGTTGAACGTCCTGGTGGGCATCCTGATCCGCTACGTCGGCAAGGCCAGCCTGGACAAAGTCCTGCCGCCCGAGGTGACCGGTTCCGTGGCAACCGTCATCGGCATCGCGCTGGCCTCCGCCGCCCTGAATATGGCCGGCGCTCACTGGGGCGTGGCGATCATAACCATGCTCGCCACGATCCTGTTCTCCGTCTACCTGCGCGGGCGAGGCTTTATCGGGATGGTCCCCATCCTGTTGGGCGCCGTCGTCGGCTACCTGATCTCGATCCCGCTGGGGTTGGTGGACTTCCAGCCGGTCGCCGAGGCGAGTCTGTTCCGCCTGCCTCCCTTCACGCTGCCGATCTTCACCTTTGGAGCGATCCTGGCGATCGCCCCGATCGCCATCGCCACCATCCCGGAGAGCACCGCTCACCTCTACCAGATCAGCCTTTACGTCGACCAGCTGGCGGCGGAACTGCGCAGGCCGGCCGTGAAACTCAGCCGTTTTATCGGGTTGAACCTGGTCGCCGACGGCGTCGGCGATGCCATCAACGGGCTGCTGGGCGGCTGCGCCGGCACGAACTACGGCGAAAATAACTCGCTGATGGCCATCACCCGGAACTACTCGGGGCCGGCGCTGATCACGGCCGGGGTCATCGCCATGCTGTTGGGCTTCGTCGGGAAGCTGGCAGCCCTGGTCGGCACACTACCCTTGGCTGTGACCGGCGGCCTGGCGATCTACCTGTTCGGGATCATCGGCGCCCAGGGGATCGCCCTCCAGATCGCCCAAAAAGTCAACCTGTTCGACCCGCGCAAGCTGGCGGTCATCGCCACGATCCTGGTCATCGGGATTGGCGGGGCGATCGGCTACCCAGGCGGCATGATCCCCTTCAATCTCGGGACCGTCAGTTGGCAGCTGCCCTCCATCGCCACCGCGGCTGTCGTCGGGATTCTGCTCAACCTGATCTTTATGTTCTTTCCCGCCAGGAAGATCGACCAGGAGTTCGAAGAGCTGCCCATCGAGGAATTAAAGCTGGAAGTGTGATCCGGTTTCTACTTATTAAGTCGTCAACGGCGAGGCCGGCTCGGGTCCATCGACCTGGACCGGAGTGCGGCCTCGCCCTCCATTTCCTTTATATGCGGTGATCGCAAAGGAATGTGTGTCCATGATCAGTGCACATCCCGGACTTCCTGAATTCGACTATATCCGGCCAAAGACCCTGGCGGAGGCCAGCGAGTTCCTGGCCGAACACCCGGGCCAGGCCCGGCCCTTCCTGGGAGGGACGGACGTTTTCGTCCGTATGCGGGACGGTATTTGGAAAGAGAAATTCCTGGTAGACGTAAAGAACCTGGACGGGACGAAGGAGATCCGTTTCGATCCGGAGACAGGTCTCACCCTTGGCGCTGGCGTGAACATGAACCAGGTAATCTCTTCTGAAGAGATCCGCAGGTGCTACCCTATCCTGGTCCAGGCCTGCCAGACCGTAGCCAGCTACCCGCTGCGGACGCGGGCAACGATCGCCGGCAACCTCTGCAACGCTTCTCCCGCCGGGGATACGATCGGCGCCTGCCTGGTTTCGGGCGGGTACCTGCACGTCCACGGCGTCGATGGACTCCGCCAGGAGCCGCTGGACGGCTTCTTCCTCGGCCCCGGAAAAACAACCCTCAAACCTGGCGACATCGTCACCGCCGTCTCGTTTCCCCCGCCGAGGCCAGGCCAGGCGGGGACGTACATCAAACTCGGGCGCAACGCGCTGGGTGACCTGGCGATCGTGGGCGTCACCGCTTTGGGCTACCCGGACCGTGGCCTGCCTTCAGGCTTCCGCTTCCGCATCGCCCTGGCTTCGGTCGCCCCTATCCCACTGGTCGCGACCCAGGCCGAGACGCTCCTGGAGGAAAACCCGGTCGACGAAGCCAGCATCTCCGCAGCAGCCCAGGCCGCGATGGACGCCTGCCAGCCAATCGACGACGTGCGCGGCAGCGTCCAGTATCGCAAGCTGATGGCCAGGAATTTGACGAGGAAGGCCTTGCGCCAGGTCTGGGGAGAGCTTAAACTGGTAATGGAGCTACAGAATTGAGGTGAAGTTCTCAGCAGATGCCGAATGTTGCAGCTTGTCATGCTGAACGGGCGCCGCTTCGCTTAGCGAGTGAAGCATCTCGCAAGATCGTCTAGCGAGATCCTTCGTCGCACAGATCGCTCCTCAGCATACTATAAGAAATAAGTCAAGAGGCTCCTGTACTTTACGAAGAGAATAGGAAAAGTGCCCTGGCAAACGACGTCGTTGACAGAGATGGGATGAAGGATAAAGCCCACCAACTGACCCCTTGATCGTCGGCCACTACCAGGTCAGAGCCCAGCCGTTCTGCTTGGGTTCAACCTAGGATACGAGGTCGGAGACCGCCTCAACATACTTCATTCGAGATGCACCAAGCGGCAGGGGCAACCACGCTGAGGTACGAGATCGCAGAGCGTCTCATGGATGACAACGGTGTCCCCTGGTAGTCCAATGGCTCGCTTCGTTCAAGCGGAAAGCTGGCCAGACAGG
Organism: Anaerolineales bacterium; assembly: GCA_035291645.1. GTDB lineage: Bacteria > Chloroflexota > Anaerolineae > Anaerolineales > UBA4823 > DATDRQ01. The sequence goes on along the minus strand of DATDRQ010000309.1, from coordinate 3,495 downwards.
TTCGCTTTCAGGCGGTCAAGACGACCTCCGCCGGGTTGTAAAAGGTCTTGTGCTGGATCAAGGCCCACACGATGTGTAAGAGCTTGTTCATGAGCACACCCAGGGCCTGCATCTTGGTGAGCGGGTTTTTGGCACGGGTTTGCAGCTCCTGATAGCGTTGGTTGAAGCGCAGGTCAACCCGAACCAGGCGCAGGCAGGCGAAATACAGGACCGTGCGCAGGCGAGCCCGACCCAGATGGGACATGGGTGTCCGGCTGCGCTGCTTGCGACCGGAAATGTTGGGGACCGGCTGGATGCCGGCCAGCTTAACCAGTTGGGCACCGTTCTGGTAGTAGGCCGGATCGCCGATCTCGGCCAGGAGCAACGCGACCGAAAGGCTGCTCAGACCCTGGATCGACAGGAGATAGGCAGCGACTTCCACTTCCTGGAGACAGGCTTTCAATGCGGCGATGACCTGCAGGCGCTTCTTCTCCAGCATTTCCAACTGATCCAGGTGGATCTGAATGGCCAGTTGGTTGGCCCGTAGCCCTTCTTCCAACCCGATCGAAGTGCTGGCCAGCCGGTACGCCTGGCGCAGCTTCGCCAGATGGATGCGGGTGCCCGCAAAAGCCGCCTGCACCTGCCCTAAGAAATCTGCTTCGGAGAGGGCTCGAACAGAAACCGCGGCTGGGCAAGTGCACAGCAAGGCTTTCACCGTGATCCCATTCAGCTGCTTGAACGCCTGTCTCAACTCTGGAAAGACCTGGCCCACCAATCCCCACAGGATGGTTTTCTCTCTCCGCAGGCTCTTGTTGAGCTGGTAGTAGAGGGTGGCATACTGGCGCAGTTCTTCGTATGGGCCATGCTGCAGGCGTGTCTCGGTGTACTTGCCGGTTCGATCCAGTTCCGCAATCATAAAGCCGTCCCGCGGGTCGTCCTTCGAACGGTCGAGCTGGTCGCCTTCCCGGTGCTTTTTGACCGTGTAGGGGTTGACCAGGTGATAAGGCCACTGCTCCTGCTCCAAGTGGTTGGCCAGCAGCTTCCAGAAGAAGTTGGTCGGTTCCATGGCGACCACGACTTGCCCAGCCCCCACCTTCACCCGCAGCTCTTCTAATTTCTTCAGAAAGTAGCGGTATCCATCCGCATCCTGTGGAAATTTGAACCCGGTGCGTTTTCTGGCGTAGTCATCGATCACGATCACTAAATTCTCCTCCAGGGCTAAATCCACACCGGCATGCAACGTCCCCGGTTGTACTTGCGCTAATCTCTTGGATATGTTAGAGTTCGACATGAGGTAGCCTCCTAAGTACGTTTTGACCGTCTAACGTTCATGTACAAGAGGTTACCTCTTTTCTTCCTTATTTCCTATCCTAGGATGACATTTGGTAAGTTTGTCATCCCTTCATCCCATTCAGGGCGACGTCTGAAGAGCGGTATTGGAGATGAAGGATTTCTTCATAACTGGTATCAAATCCTTCGCTTGGCTCAGGGTGACGGGCGGGAGAGACGACCTTTCACTAACCGCATTGAAGGAAGTGAATGGGACGACAATCAATGAGACCGCTTCAACCGGCGTAAAGAATCCGGTTGCAGGTCGAGCAGCGTGTGATCTGGTTCGGAGAGCGGGCGGCTGAGAGCAAGGCTGCGCTCAAGGTCGAGCCGCAGGCCGCACAGGCCCGGTCGGTCACCTTGGCTACGGCGATCCCGTTGCGGGTCAGGCGCAGCTGCTCGTAAATGCGCACTTCGGGGGCCTCCAGACTGCTCTTGGCAGCCTGGCGCTCGTTTTCCAGGCGTTCGACGTCCTTGAGCAGGGTGGACTGCTCCTTGACCAGGCTGGCATTCTGAACTTCAATGCTTTTTTGGACCGCTTCCAGCTCAGCCACCGCCGCAGCATAAGCGTTCTCCCTTTCCTCGACGGCCATCATGGCCTCTAACTGGCGATCCTCGAGCACGTCTCGGTAGCGCTTGAGGGCCGCCGATTCGTTCTGCAGGTCCTGCAGCTCCTTGGGATTGCGGATCTTCCCCCCGTACAGCGAGGCTTCGGTCTGTTCGATCTTGATGCGCTGGGACTGGACATCCTGTTCGGCCCGGCGCAGGGATTTCGCGCCTTCCTGCAGCTCCCCGTCTCTGGCTGCGACCTTGGCCTGGGCCGCGCGCACGGCCGAGTCTTCCTCCAGTGCAGCCTGGATCTCGCGCAAGCGAGCGCGCGCCCGGTCGAGTTGGGTATCGATCTGCTGCAGGCGGAACAGCTTAAACGGCGCGCTCATGCGAGAGATTATAGAGGCGGATGAGGATAACGGCAAGGGGCAATCCCGCCGCCTCCTTACGGTTTTGTCATCCGGGCTGGATTGCGGGGCGATTACAATACGCTCATGCCCCTCCGCAAAGATGCCTGGTTCATCCTGCTTGTCTCCCTCCCGGTCCTGGTCTTGATCACGCTGCCGTACCTGGCAGCCGCGCAGGCGGGCGGAGAGGCCTACTTCTTCGCCGGGTTGCTGCAGAACCCGGTCGACGGCAATTCCTACCTGGCGAAGATGTACCAGGGCTGGCGGGGCGAGTGGACGTTTACCCTGCCGTACACCGCCCGGCCGGGCGAGGGGACGTATCTCTTCCTCTTCTACCTGTTCTTGGGCCATCTTGCCCGTTTTTCTGGGCTTTCCACGGTCCTGGTCTTCCACCTGGCCAGGCTGGCCAGCGCCGCGTTCATGCTCTTGGCGCTCTGGCGCTTTTTTGGGGCCGTCCTGCGGGATAGCGGGGCGCGCCGGCTGGCCTTCGCCATCGCCGGGTTCGGTTCCGGGCTCGGCTGGCTGGCGGCGCTCGCGGGTGGCTTCACCGCCGATTTCTGGGTGGCAGAGGCCTTCCCGTTCCTGGGGGCTTACGCCAACCCGCACTTCCCGCTCGGGCTGGCGCTGGTGCTGACCCTGGTTGCGCCTGCCGCGCAGGGTGAGCGGGCCAGCCGCCCGTGGAAAGCGTGGTGGACCTGGCTGGCCGGGCTGGTCCTCGGCGTTGTCATGCCGTTCGGAGTCGTCGTGGCCGCGCTGGTTCTCACCGGCCTGATCGCCTGGGAAAACTGGCCCGGGTCTTCCACCTACCCCCCATTTGCCCATCCGGAACGAACTCTGCACAGGGATCCGGCGCCCCTGTTCCGCAGGTTATGGTCTCTCGCCGGGCGGCTACCGGTGACTTTCTGGCGGCTGTTCTGGCTCCTGGCGGGCGGTGCACCGGTGCTGGTCTACGATTATTGGGTGGCGAACACCCATCCCGTCCTGGCGGGTTGGAATGCCCAGAACCAGACGCCTGCCCCGCCCTTGTGGGATGTTTTCCTGTCTTTATCCCCGGCCTTGTGGCTGGCTATTGCAGGGGCCTGGGCGGCCTGGCGAACGGGAGGACGAGGGCCCCGGCTGCTGCTGGCTTGGGCCGGGCTGGGCTTGCTCCTGCTCTACCTGCCGTTCGGCCTACAGCGGCGCTTCATCCTGGGGCTGTACGTGCCACTGGCCGGGCTGGCCGCGCTGGGGA
>DATDRQ010000308.1:0-2506 GCA_035291645.1 Anaerolineales bacterium | reverse complement strand
GAGCCAGGGGACCGGTTGGGCGATCGTTCAAGATGGGGACTGTACCGGGCAAAAGTCGGCCGCCGGGCAAGAGGCAGCCGCCGGAGAAGAAGCATTTCGTTGTACCAGTCAGATGCGTTTAATGAAGACGGCGGATGGCGGGCGCAATTGGGAGGAGATCACGCCGGTTCCCTAGGTGAACGCTCACCTCATGGCGGCAGTGCCGACGGCATAGCACTGATGGGTCATCTAGCGCAGAAGTCCTAATCGAGCTTGACCGGGACCCAGTATTCCCCCTCCCGGGCGACATACTGGACCGGGCGATCGCCGCGCCTGGCAGGGCGCAGCTTCTCAACCAGCACCCACCCGTCTGCGACCGGCGCGCCGTCCAGGGTCTGCACCGCGGCGATGCCAGCCCTGAGCAGTTCCGCAACGGGCAACACCCCGTTTAAATCGCGGATCGTTCCAATTTGCAGATAGCGCCCATCCTCGCCGCAGGCCGCCAGGCCGACCGCCGCCAGCGCGCCGATCACCCCGTCCTGGCTGCCGCCCAGCCCGCGCAGGAGCAGCCCGTGCGCCTGCGCCAGGGCGAACGCCTCGACCCGGCTGATCAATTCACTTTGGGCGCGCCGGCCAAACCCGGTGATCTCCTCAGGCACCTGTCCGGCTACGCACAGCCCCGGGTCGCTGCCTGGCTGGAAATCGGCCATCATGCGGGCTTTGGCCCACCCGAACAGTTCGCCCAGGTCCAGACCGGGCTCCCCTTCCAGCCGGATGGCAGCGCTGCTGTTGTGCGAGGTGTAGGGGACGCGCGGGTCCACCAGCAGCTGGTGGCGGGTCACGCTGAGGACCCGAAAATCACCCGCCAGCTCGGCGGCCAGCTGCCGCGCCAGGCGACCGGTGCCGCGCGACTCGGGGTTATCGGTATCGTCCAGTCCAATATAAATCGCCATCTTGATCCACCCGCTTTGACAGATTCTCAGTCATCCATTATAATCATTATGGGCATTTGCCCATTACTCAGTAGTCTTCATCTCAGGAGGTTTCGATGAGCAGGATCTTTGTACGGGAACGCAGCAATGTCGGAGAAGGAGCCGGGCGGCCGCGCTTCGCCGTGGTTGCCGTGGGAGGTTCGGATCTCAAGGTTTACCATACCCATATCCGGCGGGCCGAGCTGGAGAAGCTGGCTGCCGAGATCGGCGCCGAGATCGTGTACCTGCCGCGCGGCGAGAATGCCGAGGGTGAAGAGGAGGCGGGCAGGCGCGGGATGGGCCGCCGCCACCGGCGGGGCCGCGCCGGGCATCCGGAGTAGCCATGCCGCGCCCGCGCAAGCGGCGCCGCATCGCGCGCCGGTCCCGGACGGGCATCTATAAACCGGCCGGCGTTCCGCTCAGCGATCTGCGCCTGGTGTTGCTGCTGCCCGAGGAACTGGAGGCCCTGCGCCTGGCGGACCTGGAAGGCCTCACCCAGGCCGAGGTCGCCGACCAGATGGGCGTCTCGCGCTCCACCGTCCAACGCATCCTCGAGCATGCCCGCCGCCAGGTCGCCCGCGCCCTGGTCGAAGGCCAGGCGCTGCAGGTAGAGACCAGCGTTTCCGATGCATCCGCCAACCAGAATCACGGTTCCTTTTCACCTCCAGATCAACCTTAACTATCCACTCTCTTGTAAATGCGCGTCCCGGGATTCTCTCCCCGCAGGGCGCGCCCCAGGTTACCCGGCTCCAGCCCGTCGAAGATCAGCACTTCATGCACGCTGCGCGCCCGCCCCAGTACGTCCAGCATGGCACGCTCGACGGGCAGGTCGTCCAGGTCCATCGCCTGCAGGTCGGCGACTTCGATCTCCTCGATAAACCCGACGTCCGAGTGCTTCTTGGGATCGGCGGTCCACAGGCCGCGTTCGTCTTTGACCAGGATACAACGTTTCGCCCCAACCACTTCCGCCGTCAGCAGAGCGCCGACGTCGGTGCGGTGCGGCGGGATGCGCCCCTTCGCAGCCGGCTCCTCCCACAGTCCGTAGGGCGGCATGGCGTGCATCACCGGGATGGCGCCCAGGGTCAGGTAAGAGGGCAGCTTGACCAGGTCATCGTGTCCCACCTTGATCCCACCGTGCGGCGCCAGCAGCAGGGAGACCATCAGGGCGTTCTGCTCGCTGATGCTGGAGCCCAGCTTGGCAAGCACCCCGGTCGGCATGCCCAGGTCCAGGGCGATGGCGTAGGCATGCCGGCTGCGCGTGCCGCCCCCGGTCATGACCAGCAGCTGGTGCTGTGCGCGGGCAGCGACGATCTCTTCCAGCAGGGGTAACAGCGCCCGGCGGCCCCGGTCGATGATGCTCTGCCCGCCCAGCTTGATCACGTTGAGGTCGGGCATCGGCCGGAAAACCTGGTCGTTCTCCGTGCTGGCCAGCAGCGTCTTGTCCATCAGCGATTCGGCCATCAGGGGGGATCGAATGTGCAGGCGGCCGGTCTCGTCTCGTTGCAAGGACATGGGCGGTCTCCCTGAGGAATAGATTGGATATCTAGGGGATTGTA
>DATDRQ010000307.1:0-4547 GCA_035291645.1 Anaerolineales bacterium | reverse complement strand
GATACCAACTTACCCGGCGCGAGGCTGTGGCGGGTTGGCCAGCTCCGGGCGTAGGCTGGCCGCGGCCCGCAGATATACATGCTGGATAGCGCCTTGGGGCAGGTCGGTATTCCAATGAAGCAGGACGCGGATGCAGTGCGGTAGCTCGCTTGGCACCGGGATCTCGCCGGCGCACAACAACGGCACCTGAACCCAACCCAGCTGGCGCGCGGCCTGAGCCGGATAAGCGGAGCGCAGGTCATCGCTCACCGTGAAGAGGGCGCTGGCCAGGTCTTCAGCCTTCAGGGATGGGTTTGCCTCCTGGATCGCCAATAAGAGCTCGCGGGTCGCAGCCAGGACCTCCTCGGGCTGGTCCTGGTCTACGCTGGTTGCGCCGCGAACGCCTCGCACAGGCATGTTTCCTCCTGAAAAATAAAAAAACACGATGCCCTGGGCATCGTGTTAAGGGGTTTGGATTACGCTCTCGTCCGCTTAACCTAAGCCGCCGGCAGCCGGGGTCGGGTGCCGAAAAAGTAGTAATAAAAGAAGCGGGCCGAGGTGAGCTTATTCATCGATAATCAATGAAGTGTAAACCGCTGAAAAGGTTTGCAGTATTCTACTCCAGAAAACCCGGCTGTCAAGAGCCATTTTTTTGGTTTCATGTCCGGTGGCTGGGATACGAGCCCAGGACGCGCAGCATCAGGGCGTATTCGGCCAGGTGCGCCAGCGCCCGCGCCACCACTGTATCCTGCTCCGAACCGACGAAGTCGATATAAAAAGAATATTCCCAGGGCTTGCCGATCAATGGGCGCGATTCGATCTTGGTCAGGTCGATATCGCGCAGGGCGAAGGCGCTCAACGCCCGGAACAGCGAGCCCGGCTGGTTCTTCAGGGTGAAAACGATCGACGTTTTGGCGTCTTTTCCTGGCTGGATGCGCTCGCCGGCGATGATCAAAAAGCGGGTGTAATTGGCCGGGTTGTCCTCGATGCTTTCGGCCAGGATGGTCATCCCGTACAGCTCCGCGGCCCGGCGCGAGGCGATCGCTGCCACCTGGGGGTCGCCCTGGTCGCGGGCCATCTTCACGCTGCCGGCCGTATCGTAGACGGGCTCCACCGTGATCCCCACCAGGGAGTGCAGATAACCCTCGCACTGCGCCAGGGCTTGCGGGTGGCTGATCACTTTTTTAACGTCTTTGAGTTTCGTTCCAGGGAGGGCGATCAGGCAGTGGCTGACGCGCAGGTTGTGCTCGCCCACCACCCACAGGGTGTTCCGCAGGAGCAGGTCGTAATTTTGATGGATGCTGCCCGCCAGCGAGTTTTCAATGGGGATAAAACCCAGGTCGCAAGTCTTTCCCGTGACGGCTTTGAATACCAGCTCGAACGACTCGCACGGAACCGGGGTCACCCGTTCCGAGCCAAAATGTGCCCCGATAGCGGCCTCGGAGAAAGCGCCGGGTTCACCCTGGAAAGCGATGCGCATAAGCCCACCCTCGAGAGGTCATGGAATCAGTCCGCCTATTGTACCAATTTTCCGAGGTATCGGCGGACAAATAACAGCCGGATCAGGGGTCGCACAACCCCCAGCAGCAGCAACGCCGCGGTTATCCCAGCCAGGACTGCGATAGTCAGAGCCATAACCACTTCATTTCTGGGTTCGCCTGCCAAATAAGAAGGCAATCCCTGCGATCGAACCGATCAAAGCGCCTGTCACTAGTAGTTATAGAGACCGAGGAAGAACAATACAAAAGTTGTAGCCAAAACCCATGCAAAAGGAAACCCTACCCCACATAATAAGAATGCGCCTGCTTTTGGATACTTCTTGCGCAACCGGTTACCCAAAGAAGCGATCACACCCAAGGCGATATTGATAACAGGGGTTCCAATGCCGAGGACCAGGAAAGGTCGGGATGCACTTACCAGCAGTCGCGGGATACTCATGATTAATCCCATCAATCCTTCAGCCAGGCTTAGGACGAGGAAGGCAAGCAGGACATTGGCGGCAAACCCAAGATCGTATTTTTTCATCAACCGATCGCACAGGAAAATCACGGGCATTGCCAGAATCAGAAAAAATACTGCCAGCGCCACATCGTCACCCTGCCAGGATTGGATTTTGGAAGGTATGAGCAACATCACTCGGAAGAAGGTGTAGAAATTATCCAGGATAAAGTTCGACGTTCCGTTCATGAGGATTCCTTGGTTCACCACCAGTCTTTTACTGCAGCGACGATTAGGGCTGCCAACCGGTGCAGCCCCTAATCGGTCAAGCGCAGGATGATCGGGTAGTCCTTGACCAGCAGGTCCCGGATGACCAGATTGGCATCCACCGTCTCGGTGATCAGTTCCTGCTCGATACCATTAAGCACGTCGATCCCGATCACTTTTTGTGCGGAAGTACCGGGGAAGGTGAGCGTGGCGCTTATACCGGGGTCATCGTCAACAGCTGTACCATTCGTCCACAGTGCGAATAAATGATCGCCATTGGGCAATGAGAAACCATAGGTCATGATATTCTCAGCCTCGCTCTCGATTCTACCGGTGAGACCATCTGGGCTGGCTCCGGCCATCGTGGTGCTCAGGCTTTGGACTGCCATCACTGCGGGTGGGATTGTGTCGTACCCTCCGCCGATCCCTGCCCAAAGGCCCATGCCCAGATTCATCAGGATGCCGCGGGCATAGTATTTGGCTGCCACGATGGGGGTGTATTGCCAGGGTTCGGGAGGATAAGGGTTGATGGATGTCCTCCAAACCATTTCTTCAGCAAAATATTCCCCGCGAAAGCCATTAAGAGAGGCTACATCCTTGATCTCTTGGATCAGGGATGGATAGTTTTCATAGTATTGTCGGGTTTCATCGTATTGCGGTGAAACCCCATACATAGGGTGGGTAGCAATGCCATCAATCAGCGGCATGATGTCGGAGTGAAGAACATCGAAGAAGTATTCACGCGAATAGTCATGTCTCAAGTCAGTTGCGCCTCCAACGACGATCTTTGCCCTCGGATCTTCCTCAAGGATAACCGGGATCACCCGGTGGACAAGATTGACATAATCCGCTGCCTCGACATAAACCAACGCCTCGTTCAAAATCTCATAGTATTGGATGCTGCCTTTGAAGTGACGAACGATCAAGCGAGTGTAATCGAGGAATAGCTGTATCTCGTCCTCATTCTGATAATCTGGATAATTCTCGGTGTGGAGATTTTCATCCCAATAGACCAGCGTGTATAAAATGGTGATGTCATTTTCGGACAGCAAGGTGACGATCTCATCCTGGCATTGGTTGATCTCAAACTGGGAATAATTCCCTGTACTCCTGACTGGCTCCAACTCCATAGTGTCGAGCGACAATCGCACCCACTTGAATCCCAGTTCAACAACGTGGGTGAAAACCTCATCCTCACTCGCAGGCCGGCAGGGGATCGTGTGCCGGTCCAGAGGGAACGTATCTCCAATGCGGTTATCGGCAAGTTCGTTCGGGGGCTTGGTTTGTAGTCGGAGCATCGGGAGCACATTACCAACTTGGATTCTGAGATTCTGATGGTTCCCCTGGGTAGGCAGTGAGAACTCACTTGTATTTCCATCAGGGTCTGTTGCAGTGGCAGTCAGGATCGGACCGGTGAACGGAGCGCCTTTGGCGAAGGTAAACGCGCCATCCTTACCCGCCTCTGTTCGACCCTCGTAGATTCCCCCTTCGTCGCTGGTATCTGAGAAGATCTCGACTGTGCAGTTCGGACAGGTAGCGCCAGTGACCGTGCCAGCCTGCAGATCGAAGTTGAGGATCAGCGGCGGCTGAGGCGTACCCTGGTTGATGCTCGTGTTCCCAATGCCTTGTCCTCCGTTGTCGTGGATGCTGTTTTGTGTGACGGTGTTGTATGGCGTGTCCTCCCAGAATGACATGCCGCCTCCCAGGTTGTGCGCAATGACGTTGCCTGGACCGACCACATTGTGGTGTGTGCTATGAATCAGGACTCCTGCCAAGTCATTGCCCAGCGGAATTCCTGTGAGACCTACGCCAATCAAGTTTCCTGTTACTACATTCCTGCCATCCAACACACAACATAGCTGTATACCTGCATTCCCATTACCGCCAATCACATTGTCCGTAACCAGGTTTTGGGCAGCGCCATTCGAATGAATCCCATCCTGCACATTCCCACGAGCCGCAGTGCCATCCAAAGTGATCCCGATGTAATTACCTCGAATGGTGTTGCGCGAAGTCGTCTCGCCCCACAAGCCGATGCCAAAGTGGTTGCCGCTGATCAGGTTGCCCTGGCCCAATGGTCCATCGCCAATACTTCGATCACCGCCGATGATGTTGTATTGTCCGTATAGGCCAATCCCCGCATCCGAAAAACCGACGATCTGGAGGCCGCGAACGATGTTGTTGTCTGAAGTAATAGTGATGCCATGCTGAAATTCTGGTACGGTAATGTTGCTTCCATCCAGGATGACTCCTGCGTTGCTGGCGTCAATCGTCATGTAACCCAGACCAAGTGGGGGCAAACCGTTGGAGAGGCTGATTGTCGCGGGTGCATCTGGCGGAAAGACGGATGGATCGAACGTGAT
>DATDRQ010000306.1:0-7616 GCA_035291645.1 Anaerolineales bacterium | reverse complement strand
TGGATCACGATCCGGAAGCAGCCACTCAGGTGCGCTGGTGGACCGGCGGCTACCTCAGCCACCCGACCGTGCAGGTCGGGGGCGATATCCTGGTGGAGCCGACCTCGAATGATCTGCAGACGGCGCTGGCGCGCAACAGGTTGATCTAGCGGGATTTTTTATTCGGTATAATCGCTTAGGAACCAGGCATCGAAGATATCATATCCTTGGAAGAACTGCCAATTAGGTTCTATGATTAGTTTTATCATCGATAAATGGAGAAAACTGAAATGGCAGAGATAGTGTTTCTTGTCGAAGAGGCTCCGGAAGGCGGATATACCGCTCGCGCGCTTGGTTTTTCGATTTACACAGAAGCAGATACCTGGAATGGACTAAAATTGGCCATTCAAGATGCTATCCTTAGCCATTTTGAAGAGAATCAAAGACCCAATCTGATCCGCCTCCACTTCATGCGTGAAGAGGTGATCCCGGTATGAGACTCCCCCGGGATCTGAGTGGAGATGAACTGGCTAAAAAGCTCGAAAGACTTGGATACCGCACTACCAGACAAACTGGCAGCCATTTACGTCTAACAACCGAAAGAGGTGGTGAACACCATATTACCATCCCCCGACATAAAGATTTACGGGTGGGGACATTGAGCGCAATTTTCACTGATATTGCCGACCATCTCGCCATAAACCGAGACGAGTTAATGGAAATTCTGTTTGGAAAATGACCACTCCGAATACGGCTTAATAAATCGTTTTTTCGTCTCCTATGAAGGGCAACTTACCGAAAACCAGCGTTGCTACAATAACCTGCCGCGACTTACGCACTCCTGATTAAGGCGACCAAACCTGAGTCCCACTACACCCTCATTAATCGCAAGGAGTTTGAACAAATGAAAGCCATCATGGATAAGCTGGAAATCCGTGAAACCAACCCCGGGGCCTCGACTGGCGTCGACGGCTGGATCAGCGACCCAAACGGAAAAGAACTGGTTTCCTACAACCCGACCACCGGCGAGCCGCTGGCCTGCATCGTCCAGGCGACTCGGGCGACTTATGAGCGGGTGGTTTCGATCGCCCACGAAGCTTTCCTGGGCTGGCGTTCCGTCCCCGCCCCCAAACGCGGCCTGGTGATCCGTGACCTGGGGGATGCGCTGCGCGAGCTCAAGGAACCGTTGGGCGACCTGGTCTCGCTCGAGATGGGCAAGATCCGCCCGGAAGGGCACGGAGAGGTCCAGGAGATGATCGATATCTGCGACTTCGCCGTCGGGCTCTCCCGCCAGCTATACGGCCTGACCATGCAGTCCGAGCGCCCCAGCCACCGCATGTACGAGCAATGGCACCCGCTGGGGGTGGTGGGCGTGATCACCGCCTTCAACTTCCCGATGGCGGTCTGGTCCTGGAACACCGCCCTGGCGGTCGTCTGCGGCGACCCGGTCCTATGGAAACCCTCCTCGCTCACCCCGCTGTGCGCCGTTGCGGTGCAGCACATCGCCAACCGGGTGATGGCAGACCACGGCCTGCAGGGCATTTTCAACCTGATCATCGGTTCGGGCCGCGAAGTAGGCGACCTGATGCTGGCGGATACGCGCCTCCCCTTAATCTCCTTTACCGGCTCCACCAAGATCGGCAAGCACATCTCCAGCGCGGTCGCCGAGCGTTTCGGGCGCACCATCCTGGAACTGGGCGGGAACAACGCCATCATCGTCGCCGAGGACGCCGACCTCGATTTAGCCGTGCGCGCGATCCTGTTCGGCGCGGTCGGCACTTCCGGGCAGCGCTGCACCACGACCCGCCGCATCATCGTCCAGAAAGGCATCACCGGGGATTTCTCCCGCCGCCTGGCTGAGGCCTACCGGCAGGTGCGCCTGGGGGACCCGCTCGACCCGCAGACTCTGATGGGGCCATTGGTAGACGGCGGCGCAGTGGAAGAGATGTTCGCTGCCCTGCAGCGCGCCCGGGCGGAGGGCGGCGAGATCCTCTCCGGCGGGGTCATGCGCCCCGACCTGGGACCCAACTTCGTCGAGCCGACCATCGTTAAAATGCCCGGCCAGACCTCGATCGTCAAGGAGGAGACCTTCGCCCCGATCCTGTACCTGATGGAGTACGGCGACCTGTCCGAGGCGATCCACATCCATAACGACGTGCCCCAGGGGCTTTCAAGCGCTATCTTCACCGACAGCGTGCGCAAGGCGGAGGCCTTCCTCTCGGTGGACGGCTCCGATTGCGGCATCGCCAACGTCAACATCGGCACCTCCGGGGCTGAGATCGGCGGCGCCTTCGGCGGCGAGAAGGAGACCGGCGGGGGGCGTGAGTCAGGCTCGGACGCCTGGAAGGCCTACATGCGCCGCCAGACTAATACTATAAACTATTCACACGACCTGCCCCTGGCGCAGGGCATCCATTTCGGCGATTGAAGGCAGGCTATCTCCTGAGCCGTTAGCGCTGAGCGACGAACTGGATTCTTGAATCCCGACAGCAGAATGACCCCGGGACATGTATTGAATGTCTCGGGGTTTCGCGTCCCGGTGAGGTTGATCCAGGTGACATTTTTCCCATATTTGAATGACATTCAGCACTATAAACCTGCCGATGCATAGTTATAATTTTCACAAAACATATATACGCATATGCATATACCCTGTGTATGTATACACCCGCTTTCTTAGATCGATAGCCTGAGGAAAAGAACCGATGAATCAAGAACTTGAACTCGAAGTCAACCAGCTGCACGCCGAATTTTGCGCCGGACTGGCCGACCCCAAGCGCCTGCTGATCCTGTACGCTCTCTCGGAGGGGCCACGTAACGTGGGAGAGCTGGCTATCGCGCTGCACATCAGCCAGCCAGCCACCTCCCGCCACCTTAAAGTACTGCGCGAGCGTGGCATGGTGATCGCCAGCCGGCTGGGACCCAACGTCGAATACCGCCTGGCCGATCACCGCTTGATCGAGGCGCTAGATATCCTGCGCGCCATCCTGGCCGATAAGTTGCGTAACCAGGCTGAACTGGCGAAGACCCTCTACCCTGACGAGGCATTCTGATCGCGGAGATTTCGACGCATGAAAAGTCTTCTCATCTTAGGCGGTGGAACCGCCGGAACGATGGTGGCGAACCGCATGAGCCGCCTACTGGACAGCGACGGCTGGCGTATCACCATCGTAGACCAGCACCCCACTCACTACTACCAGCCCGGTTTCCTGTTCATCCCCTTTGGCATGTACACCAAGAATGACGTGATCAAACCCCGCCGTGACTTCATCCCGGCTGAGGTCGAGCTGATCATGTCGCCGGTCGAGGTGATCGAACCAGAGCACAACCGGGTAAAACTGGCGAAGGATGGGCATGGCAAGGACGGGCGCATCCTGAACTACGACTTCCTGGTGATCGCCACCGGTGCCCAGGTCTGCCCGGACCAGACGCCCGGCCTCCAGGAGCATGAATGGCGCAAGTCGATCCACGAGTTCTACACCGTCGACGGCGCACTGTCCCTCGCCAGGCACCTGCGCAACTGGCAAGGCGGGCGCCTGGTGGTCAACGTCGTGGATAACCCAATCAAATGCCCGGTCGCCCCGCTCGAATTCCTCATGCTGGCAGACTGGTTCTTCCAGGAGCAGGGCCTGCGTGAGAAAGTTGACATCACCTACGCCACTCCCCTGCCGGGCGCCTTCACCAAGCCGATCGCCTCTCGCCACCTGGGTGATATCCTGGTCCAGAAAGGCATTCAGGTCGTGCCCGAGTTCCTGATCGAGCGCGTCGATCCGGATGCCAAGAAGATCGTCTCCTTCGACGAGCAGGAGATCGAGTACGACCTGCTGGTCAGCGTCCCGCTCAACATGGGCGACGGGGTCATCGCCCGCTCAGGGCTGGGGGACGAACTGAACTTCATCCCGGTCGATAAGCACACCTTCGTCATGCCCCAGCACGACAACATCTTCGTCCTGGGAGACGCCGCCTCCCTGCCCACCTCCAAAGCCGGGTCGGTGGCGCACTTCGCCGTGGAATGCTTTTCGGAGAACTTCGTGCGCTACATCGACGGCATTGAGATGCTGCCCTCCTACGACGGGCACGCCAACTGCTTCATCGAGTCCGGCTTTGGCAAGGGTATGCTGATCGACTTCAACTACGAGGTCGAACCGCTCCCCGGGCATTATCCACTGCCGGGCGTCGGCCCGTTCAGCCTGCTCCAGGAAACCGAGATGAACCACTGGGGCAAGATGATGTTCCGCTGGATGTACTGGAACCTTTTACTGAAAGGCCAGGAACTACCCCTGCCCGTACGCATGACCATGGCAGGCAAGTGGCACTCGTAAGGAGTATTCGCATGGACCCGACGCTGGCAGAAATGAACCAGAAGATCGACGCGCTGGCGGAGCAGCTAGCTTACCTGGCGAACCAGGCGCAGATCGCCGAACGGCAACGCCAGGACCGCGCCGAGCTGATCCGCGACCTGACCCCCATCGGGCAGGAAGCCTTCCGGCTGACCGTCGAACAGCTTGAAGAAGTCCAGGAATACATCGACATGAACGACCTGCTGCGCTTCTTCAAAAGACTCATGCGCAACGGGCGCAACTTCGAGAAGCTGCTGGACCAATTGGAAAGCCTGATGGACCTGGCGGACACCATGGGACCGCTCGCCGACGAAGCTTTCACCAAAGCCGTCGACAGCCTGGCAGAGATGGAGCACAAGGGCTACTTTACCTTCGCCCGCGGCGGGGCCCGCATTGTCGAGAACGTGGTCACCTCCTTCTCCGAAGAGGACGTGAACCGGCTGGGAGATAATGTCGCCTTGATCTTAAACACCATCAAGGACATGACCCAGCCGGAGGTGATGAATTTCATTCGCAATACGTTGCTGGTCGCCGAACGTGAGGTCGAGAAACCCGTCGACATCTCGTATTCCGCCCTGCTGCGGCAGATGCGCGAACCGGCGGTGCGGCGTGGCCTGGCGCTGACCATGCGCGTACTGCACGTCGTTGGCGAGCAGGCCGCCTCGAACGGCCATAGCAAAATAAATCAGCTGAGCCCGGGGAGTTAAACCGGAGCGACAGTTTTAGTATGTAGACAAGTACCTTACATATCAGGAGAACAAGAATGGCAACCCGAGAAATTTCAGGCAAGACTGTACAGATCAACGATGAAGGCTTCATGACCAATCCAGGCGAGTGGGACCAGGACATCGCCGGAGAGATCGCCCAGGAAGAGGGTATTCCCGAGCTGACGCCTCAGCACTGGGTTGTGATCGATTTCTGCCGGCAGAGCGCCAGCAAGACCGGTTTGGCGCCCACGCTGCGCGCCATCACCAACGGGTCGGGCGTTTCCACCAAGGAGCTGTTCGCCCTGTTCCCCAAGGGGCCGGCTAAGAAAGTCGCCCGCATCTCCGGCCTGGGTAAACCCGAGGGCTGCGTTTAGCCAGCCCAATCTATTAAACTACATGGATCACTCAGGAGAATAACACCATGGATACCAACGGTGAACGCAAGGTCGCTTTTATCTGCTCGAAGGGCAATCTGGATATGGCCTACCCCGCCCTGGTGATGGGCTGGGCCGCCATCGGCAACGGCATCGACGTGACCATCTTCTTCACATTCTGGGGATTGGATATGATCACCAAGGACCGGGTGGACCACCTGGAGCTGGCTCCGGTCGCCAACACCAGCATGAAGATGAGCATGATGGGCGTGGATACCGGCAACCTGGGCATACCCAACATCATGGGGGTCCTGCCCGGCATGACCGCCTTCGCTACCAAGCTGATGAAGGGTAAGATGGAGAAACTGGAAGTGCCGCCGGTGCGCGAATACCTGCAGATGCTGGTGGATGCCGGCGCCAAGCTGTACGCCTGCAAGATGACAGTCGATATGATGGGTCTGAAGAAAGAGGATTTCGTCGACGGCGTGATCGACATCGTCACCGCGGGCGATTTCATGGATATGACAGAAAACAGCCAGGTGATCTTCATCTGATCCCCGGCGCAGCCGAAACCCTTCCTTCGCTGTCCCAAGCGCTTACACCCCTTCTCTTCGATTTGGAGGAGGGGTGGGTATTTAACCGTCCGGACCCTGTTCGTTGTCCAGGCCGGGCTGAAGCTCGACTTCCAGCCCGCCCAGGCGCGGGGCGATCAGGTTGAAGACTGCGCCCCACAGCAGGGCGAACAGCGCAACAACCAGAGCGCCCAGCAGCAGCCCGCCGAGCAACAGCAGCGCCAGGAACAGCCCTCCGCTAGCCGCCAGCGCCAGCACTGTCCCTTCCAGGCCTTCTAATCCCAGCCGGGAGACCAGATCGACCGGTATATCCGGCAGATCGACCGAGAGTCCAAAAGCTTCCAGATCGGGGATCTGGACCATAAAACTGCGCATCGAGATCAGCAGGTCGGCGGCGCGGGCGATCAGACGCAGAGCCACGACCCCCAGGCACAGCGCCGGCAGGCAGGAGAAGACCAGCCCGACGATAGCTCCGGAAACTACAAGCGAGCGCAGCGAGATTTGGCGCACTTCATAACGCATGGATTTTCTCCTGCTCCGTTCTATGGCAGCACCTCCAGGATGACGGCCTCTTTGTCCCGGTAGACTTCCCGAAGTCCCGGATCGATCGCCGCCTGATCGAGAAAGTCTTGATGATTCAAGTCTGAAAAGACGTACTGCGCCGCGAAGCGCCCGCCGATCTCTCCCGACGGATTTTCTACCTCGCCGCCTGTGATCTCCACCCAGCGTTCGTAAAGATCGGCGTCGGATAGCTGCAAGTAGGTCGGGTCCAGCCCAACCAGGTAGGTATTGTGAGTGTTGTAGAAGAATAGGCGCGGAAAGTCGTCCCAGTCGGTCTGGAACAGGCGCGATCTGGCCGGGGTGTTTTGGACCAGCCAGGCTGCCGCGGCGGCATAACGCGTGGAGGGCTGGGCATCCTGCATGCTGCTCTGCGCTCCGGCGATAGAAGACCACATACCTGGGACGAGCAGCAGGAGCAGGCAGACCAGCGGCAGCCAGGCCCCGGCAACCGGGCGCCTGAACCAGGCTCGCCAGGACAGATTTCCGACGGCGCGCAAATCATTCATCGCTTGCCGGGACCTCTCCAGAATCGGCGCCCACGCCAGGGCCGAGAAGATCAGGGCAAACGCCGGGAAGTACTCCACGAAGCGCCGGGATTGAAAGAACATCCATCCGAACAGGACCGCCAGGAGAAAGGCGGTCGCCGTGCGGGTGTCCATGCGCTTCTCCTGCAAACCCAGCGCCAGCGCCCCGCTCAAGAAGGCCGCCAGCGCCAGCGGAGAGTTACGCAGCAGTGTGGCAGTGCGATAGGGGTACCACTCGTTACCCACGTCTACCGCGGTCGCGTCCCCGACCTTGGGCAGGATGTGTCGGGCCGCAAAGATCACATCTTGTGGAAAATCCGGGTTGACCAGCAAACCCAGCGCCACCCCTGCGCCGGTATAGACCAGCGGTCTGAGATCCAGCCGGCGTTAGACCAGCAGCACAGCCAGGACGTAGACGCCGCTGACCGCTAAGATCAACGGGAAACCATCGTACGTCCAGACAAAGACAAATGAAAGCGGCAGCAGCCACCTTGGCTTCCTGGTCAGCAGGAAGTGTAGTCCCAGCACGAGCACGGCCAGGGACAGCGACTGCGCCCGG
>DATDRQ010000305.1:0-4100 GCA_035291645.1 Anaerolineales bacterium | reverse complement strand
CAGCTGGGCCAGCTGCGTATCGGCCTTAAAGAGTAGCGCCATTCTTTCAGCACCGCGCCGCAGCCCAGCGGCGACCAGCGTCTCCTGCAGGTCAAGTCCCTGGCGCGCCACGCGCTCCCCCAGGCCAAAGCGGTGGGCGCGCGGGAACTTGCTCGCCTGGGGGATCAACCACAGCAGCATGTCGTAAGTGCGGGAAAAGATGGGTGATTCTTTCATGGAGTTGACAGAACATAACGCCCCAGTACCGCTCGCCGCAGCCCGTAGGTATCGCCCCAGGCGGCATGGGCGGCCCAGGAGCGGGCAGAGGCATCCAGCTGTTGGCGCTGAACCTCGCCCGCCTGCCAGCAGTGATATAGCTCCCGGAAACGCCGCTGGAAAGCGATGCCCCTGCGTCGCTTCAGGCGGCGGTGGGTGGGATAAATGCGGAAGCCCAGGAAAGGAATGCCGGAGACTACCGGATAAACCTGCGGCGGGTGCAACGTCAGGCGCAGGCGGGCGAGCCGCTCCTGGATGGCGCTCCTCCAGCGCCACAAGGTCGCTTTGTCGCCGGCGAAGAGCAGGAAGTCGTCCACATAGCGCAGGTAGGCCGGGCAGCGCAATTCGCGCTTGACGAAGTGGTCGAAAGAGTTCAGGTAAACGTTGGCCCAGAACTGCGAGGTCAGGTTGCCGATCGGCAGGCCGCGCGGGCGCAGGGCGGCAAACAGGCCCTGCCCTGAGCCAGTCGAAGGGTCGTCGCCGGGAAACCAGCGCATCGCATACGATTCCGCCAGCACGCCAACCCCGGAAGCCAGGATGCGGTCGACCAGGTTAAGGGTCTCCGGGTCGGGGATCAGGCGAGCCAGGGCGGTGCGCAGGATAGTGTGATCGATGCTGGGGAAGAACTGCTCCAGGTCGCATTGCAGCACATAGGCGTAGCGGCGGGCGAACCCCTGGCAGCGTAGGATGGCACGGTGGGTGCCCTTGCCGACCCGGTTGGCGTAGGAGTCGGAGATGAAACGCCGCTCCCAGAGCGGTTCGAGGAGATTGCACAGGGCGTGGTGCACGACCCGGTCGCGGAAAGGCGCGGCCGAGATCAGGCGGCGCTTGGGCTCGTGAATGTAGAAGCTGTGGTACGGTCCGGGCTGCCAGGTTTGTGAGACGAGCTCATCCCGCAGGCGCAGCAGCTCTTCTTCTTGATTGAACTCAAAATCTGCCACGGGTGCCTTGCCGCGCTTGCCCTGGCGCGCCTGGCGATAGGCCAGGTAGAGGTTCTCGAAGGAGTAGATGTGTGGATAGAGGGGGGTGGCTGTGTCCATTCTGCCTCTGGAGGTTGCAAGGAGCGTGCCAGAGCTGTGGCGTGCGACTGGGGAAGGGAAGCCCTTCCCCAGACCTCATCCCCACAGGATTCAGAATTCAGGAATCAGAAATTCAAAAGACTAAACGGGGGAGCGCACTAACCGGAAACCGAGATTGCTGTAGAAGTACTCCGGTCCGCGCCTGAGCCGGTAGGCGCAGCGGGCGCTGAGACGATCGAGGTGCCACGAGCCGCCGCGCACCACCCGCGCCCGGCCGATCTCCGGGCCTTGCGGATCGATAACCGGCGACTCTGCCCGGCGGGCATATTCGTCTGCGTCGTACCAATCCTGGCACCACTCCCAGACATTGCCCGCCATGTCCAGCGCGCCATAAGGGCTGGCGCCGTCGGGATAGATGCCCACGGGCGTCGTCTGGCCAATTTTGTCCTCGCCTTCGTAGTTGTTGCACTCTTGCGCATCCCAGGTATCACCCCAGGGCCATAACCTCACCCCCAGCCCGTCAGCCCCCACCCCTGACCCCTCTCCCGCAAGCGGAAGAGGGGAAGCGCGGGCGGCTTTTTCCCATTGCGCCTCCGTTGGCAGGCTGTAATGCCTGCCCGTCTTCTGGCTCAGCCAGTTGCAGTAGGCTTCGGCCTCGAACCAGGACACTCCCACCACCGGCAGGTTGGGGCTGTTCCACTGCGGATCGTCCCACCAGAAGGGGCAGTCGCGCCGCTCGACCGGGCGCCCGGCCAGCCATTCACGGACCCTTTCTCGATAGTCTTCCGGGTATATCGAGAGATCAGGCTCCCATGCACCGGTGCGCCAGCGCCAGCCATCCGGGCTCCACAGCTCCTGCCTGTCGTAGCCGCCCTCGTCCCAGAAAAGGTGGAATTCGGCGTTGGTCAGCGGATACAGGCCGATCTCGAAATCCGAGAGGGTCACCAGGTGGGCGGGCTTTTCGTCGTCCCAGACCTTAGCCTCCTGCTCTTTCAATAGCCGCTCATCCTCCGGATTGGTACCTATGTGGAAAGACCCGGCGGGCACGGCGACCATGGGTGGGTCGAGCGGGTCGAGGCGCGGGTCGCCCGCCCGTCCCAGAGCGCGGCCAATCGTATCGCGCAATCTGACCGGCACGCCCGGCGGGTTGGTGCTTAACGCTGCCAGAGCCATCTCGTTCAAGCGATCCCGCGTTTCGGGGTAAACGCGGTCATCGCGCTTTGATTGTGGAGTCAGGTCGGCCAGGGCCAGCAAGGCGCGACCCAGGGCGCGGGCGCGGCCTTCAACATCCTCACCCAAGCCTGCCAGCATGTTCAAAAACTCGTTCGGTCGGCGCTCACCGCCGATGGCCAGGAAGCCAGCTGCCAGGAGGACCGGTTCCTCCCAGCTGTCGTCGGCCAGTTTTTCGGCCAGGAAATCCCGCTGTTCTGCGGCACCCATCTCTTCTGCCAAGTAGCGTCCGGCCAGGTATTCACGGAAAGTGCGGTGGGTGTAGAAGCCATAGCGCCCATCCTGCTCTTCGAGCAACCCACCGCGATCCGCTACCAGCCGGATGAAAGCGCGCGCTTCGGCGCGGGCGGCGTCTTTGTCCGCAGCACCACGGAATTCCGACCAGAGTAGATCCAACAGGTCGTCCTCCAGGATAGCATCGCCGCGCTGGCCAAAGGCCAGGGTGTGAAAGGCGATGTATGCCAGGCGCTTTAAACGGAAAGTGGGATCTACGCCGCCCCAATCCTGCAGCGAGCGGCCAGCCTCGTCTTCCTTGTGATGCGGCTCGGTGAGCAGGAAGTTTACGCACTTTTCGTAGAGCTCGGCGCGCTGGCGAGGCAGCTCGCCGCCCTCCTGGTGCACGATGGCGAAGATGGTCGCCATGAGCGGGGTGCGCGCCAGGTCCTGCACGCGCCGATCGGCGGTGTCAATCCGCTTGAGCAAGTCTTCGGATGCAGCACTCGCCCGGTCTAGGTCGCCGTGGTATATCGCCCGGTACCAGTTGTGCAACAGGTCAACCCTCTGCTCAGAAGTAAGCGGCTGTACTTCGGCTTTAACGAACCCCTCAGCCAGTTGAGCAGGGCCAAAATAGGCGTAGCTGCGCGAGGTGACCAGGCAGCGGGTTGGGGTATCTTTCAAATCGCGCAGCAGCTGCTCAATGGCGGCACGCACCAACGGGCGGTCAGAAAGTGCTACTTCGTCCACACCATCAAACATCAACAAGGAACCCTGTTTAAGATGCTTGGCGAAATAATCGATGGACAGATTAAGAGTCGGGTGGCGCCCAGCGATGTAAACAGGGATAAAGTCTAGCAAGGTGCGGGCAGTTCGATCCAGCTTCTTCTCGAGGCAATAGCGGTTATATTCACGGAGCGGGATCAACACCGGCAACAGCGAACGATTAACTTTCTGGATGAGAGCCTTTTGATCAGGCTTCAAGTCCTTGGTCTGTTTGAGCAAGGAGCGCGCCATCGCCAACCCAACCCACTGTAACAAGGTCGTCTTACCGGAACCAGCTACGCCGACAATCGCCAGGCGCGGCGCCAGGGCAAAGGCTTCGGATAACTCGATCGCCTCTACCTTACCTGTCATGTCCGCAAGCCCCTCCTCCCTGGTTACAAACAGTTCAGGGGCTGGGCTTTTTTCTTTCATGCGTCCTGGCAGGCGTTCTTGATCCCTTTGCACCTCAGGGACAATGCGCAGCGAAACAAAAGCCTGGTCGAGTTGCGGGGGATCAATATCGCGAGCACGCCCGCCCAGACCACGCAGGGTGAAGCGCCGGTAGTCTTCGATGACTTTCTCAAGGTAAAGGCGAGTGGTTGCTGAGAAATCATCCCC
>DATDRQ010000304.1:0-10745 GCA_035291645.1 Anaerolineales bacterium | reverse complement strand
TTCTTCCACGTGATGGGCTGCTCTCTCATGGCAAACGACGATTTCCGCTCGGAGATCTTCAAGGCGGTCGAATGCTTCCACGCGGCCGGGGCCCGCATCAGCTTCGACCCCAACATCCGCTCCGAGCTGCTCGGAGACCGGAACTTGATGGAGGTCATCGGTCCCGTATTACGACGCTCGGCGATCCTGCTTCCCGGCGAAACAGAGCTCAGGCTGATTTCTCAAATAGAGGATCCCAATAAATCGGTCGACCGGCTTTTCGAGAATCCAAACCTGGAGTTGATTGTTTTGAAGCGGGGAAAACAGGGAGCGACGATATATACCCGGGAAGGGGTGGTCGAGACTCCAACCTATCCGGTTCAGGAGGTCGATCCGACCGGGGCGGGCGACTGCTTCGACGCCGGATTTCTGTGCGGGCTGGTGGAGGGAAGATCGCCGCAGGAGTGCGGAAATATGGCTGCGGCCGCTGGGGCCCTGAACGCGGCTGCCTTCGGACCGATGGAAGGTGAGATCAGTCCAGACAGCATCCAGGCGCTTGTCTCGAAGAGACGTTAACCTAACCATTAGAGTGATTTGACTTACGATTGTATTCTTATTTGACTTACGATCGCATTCTTGCTAAAATCATTGTCAATATAAAGCATACAAGCACCATCATTGTTATTGTCAGCCAGTGAACATACGATTCGGTCTGGAGGGGAGACCCTGAATAACCATGGTCGTTGGGATTTACGCAGCTCTGATCCTGATAAAGGCTAAGTTGGATCGCAAGTTTGAACGACTCAGTCATTGCACCAGCTTGATCCGTGCAATGACTTTTTCTTTGTAGGGTAGTCTATTATTCTAAAGAGAAGAGGGCAATATGTCCACAAACCCAGGCCGGGTCGAAGAATCATCTGGATTATCTCAGCCGATCAGCCATCCTCCCCCTTCACGCTTCTTAGCCATCCTGGCGCTTCTGATCTTCCTGGCCGAGATGGTTGCCATGATAATCCTGTATTTCCTGAATATTCCAGATTACGCGGCTGAAACGCTGCTGGATGGGATCATCATGCTTTCGCTTATCCTGCCCGGATTGTATTTCATCCAATTAAAACCGCTCATAAAGGAAATCGAAGAAAGGGATCGGGCAGAAGGCGCATTACGGGCCAGTGAATCGCTTTTGAGGAGAATACTGGAATCGTTGCCGGTCGGCGTCTGGATAACCGATAAGAATGGCCAGATCATCCACGGCAACCCGGCAACCCGGCAAATCTGGGGAGGCGCCCGCTACGTAGGTATCGAACAGTATGGCGAATATAAGGGGTGGTGGGCAGATACGGGGGTGCGCATCGAACCCGAGCAGTGGGCGGCTGCCAGGGCGATTTCCCACGGGGAGACCTCGCTAAACGAAGAAGTCGAAATCGAAAGCTTCGACGGCGCCCACAAGATCATTCTGAACTCCGCGGTGCCGATCGTAGACGAAAAAGCAGCTATCCAGGGAGCGATTGTCGTCAACCAGGACATCACCCGGCGGAGACGGGCTGAAAAAGAACTCATCCGCACCAATGAGCTGTTAGAAAGGTTTTTTTCAAGCATCGATACGCTGATCGCCTACATGGACCGGGATTTTAACTTTATCCGGGTCAACGATACGTATGCCAGGTCTGGCGGGCATCCTCCGGAGTTTTTCATCGGCAGGAACCACTTCGATTTGTATCCACACGAGGAAAACCAGGTTATCTTCCGGCGGGTGGCGGAGACGGGTGAACCTTTCTCGGTCCTTGAGAAACCATTCGAGAATCCCGAATTCCCTGAACGGGGAGTAACGTATTGGGATTGGAACCTGCAGCCCGTGAAAGAAACGGATGGGAAAGTAGAGGGTCTGGTTCTCAGCCTGATAGACGTCAGCGAACGCAAACGCGCCGAGCTTCAATTGGAACACCAGAACCAGGACCTGCGCGAGCTGACCAAAGCCGAGCACAGGCAACGAGAGCTGGCGGAAGGACTGGTGCAGGCCACCATCGCGCTGAACACCAGCCTGAAGCTCGACCAGGTGCTGTGTTCGGTATTGGAGCAAATTCGGAAAGCGATCCCCTTCCAGGGGGCCGACATCGTTTTAGTGGAGGGGAAGACCTTGCAGGTCGCCAGCTGCCTCGGTTTTGAAGATTACCCCCAGGGAATACCTTCTATTCAAGAATCGTACAACCTGGACGACTACCCGCTGCTCCAGCAGGTGTGCTCGACGTTCCAGCCGGCGATTTTCGATTCGGTGACCGATCACATCGACTGGCGAGCGAACGCAGGTATGGAATGGGTGCGCGCCTATGTCGCCGCTCCTCTCATCATCGACGGGGCAGTCACCGGCATCATCGAGCTGACCAGCGAGTTCCCAGAGGCTTTCACCCAGGACGCGGTTGAACAATTAATCGCCTTCACCGCGCCCGCCGCGCTGGCGCTCCATAACGCCCAGGTCTATAATGCCGAATCGACCGCCCGCCAGGTCGCCGAGACCTTGAGCGCCGCTGCCCAGGCGCTCACGCAGACTTTAGACCTGGAGCATGTGTTCGATACGCTCCTGGATCATATCCACGGAATCATTCATTCTGATACGGCTGGCGTTACCCTGTTAGAGGATGAGACCCGCCTGGTCGTGCGCGCTCTGCGCGGATTCGGGGAATGGGCGGATGTAGAGCTCATCCCCACTTTCCCGATCACCGGCATGACGGACTCCGTCATCCGGCGCCTGAATTCTGACCGGAGAAGCCTTTTCATCCCCAACACGGATATCAACCCAATCTCGGACCACCCAACTCACAATGGGCATATTCGCGGTTGGCTGGTCGTGCCGATCATTGCCAGCGAGAAAATCATCGGCCTGGTGGAGTTTGGCAAAGCAGGGGAAGAGCCTTTCGTCCCGGAACAGATCCAGTGGGCCGAAGCCCTGGTCGGTCAGGCCGCGGTGGCGATCCAGAACGCCTGGTTGTTCGAGCAGGTGCGCGCCAGCAGCGAAAGGCTGCAATCCCTGGCCCGCAAATTGGTGGAGATCCAGGAAAATGAACGCTACAACATCGCACGTGAACTGCACGACGAAGCCGGACAGGCGCTCTCTTCGATGAAACTCAGCTTAGGAAAGCTGGAATCCGATCCGGATTGCCCCCAGCACGTGCGCCAGCGGCTGCTGGACTTGAAAGGCGTGGCTGACAGCGTGCTGGAAGAACTGCATCGCCTGGCTATGGACCTGAGACCGGTCGCCCTGGATCGCCTTGGGTTAGTCGCTGCCCTGGAACAATTTGCCTACAACATGCATTCCGAATGGCTGTCTGTCCAATTCAAGGCGGTAGGCTTCGAGGGCGAACGCCTGTCGAAGGATTTAGAGACGGCCCTGTACCGGATTGTGCAGGAGGCCCTGACCAACGTGGTGCGCCACGCGCACGCCAGCAACGTCGGCATCCTGTTGGAACGGAGTGATGGCAAGGTGAGGGTATTCATCGAAGACGACGGCATCGGTTTCGAAACCGATCTACTCGAGAGAATAGAACGTCTGGGCCTGGTGGGGATGCGTGAACGTGCTGAAATGTTCGCAGGGATCCTGACCATCGAGAGCTCAGCTGGAAAAGGAACGTCTGTAATTGTGGAGGTGCCAGTTGTCCATACGGATCCTTATCGCGGATGATCACGGGTTGATGCGGGCCGGCCTGCGCGCCGTGCTTGAGGATGAACCAGCCATCGAAGTGGTTGGAGAAGCGTCCAACGGGGAGGAAGTCCTGCATTTAACCGGCGAACTGCTCCCGGATATCGTGCTGCTGGATATCGGCATGCCCGGCATCGACGGGATCGAAGCGACCCGTCGTTTGAGGAGAATATACCCCCAGATACAGGTGCTCATCCTGACCGTTTACGATGAGGAGAGCCTGTTGCGCGAGGCGATCCGGGCCGGGGCGTCCGGCTATCTCATCAAGCGGGCAGCCGAAGATGAATTGCTCGCCGCCATCCAGGCGGTCTCACGGGGGGATATGTACATTCATCCAGCCATCACCCGGTTGTTGCTGAAAGACCTGAGCCCTAATATAAGTTCGAAGAAAGACGCTCTCGACCAGTTGACGCCGCGAGAATTTGAAGTGATGGGGTACATCATCCCTGGTTTTACCAACCGCCAGATTGCCGAAACCTTATACATCAGCATGCGCACCGTAGAGGGCCATCGCGCCAGCCTGTTCGGCAAGCTGGGCCTCAAGAACCGGGTGGAACTGGTCGAGTTTGCGGAAAAACATGGCTTGAAAGATTAGGCGGGTACGCGCGTAGCTACGTAAGTAATTTCAATTAATTAACCCGCTTCTACGCACGGGGTATCAGGGGGAACGAGCGTTTCCCGGGCGTAATTCTCCACGTTTTTGATCTCAAAAAACAGTGA
This sequence comes from Anaerolineales bacterium, assembly GCA_035291645.1. Lineage (GTDB taxonomy): Bacteria > Chloroflexota > Anaerolineae > Anaerolineales > UBA4823 > DATDRQ01. The sequence continues at coordinate 6,352 of DATDRQ010000304.1, read as the reverse complement.
ATTTCTACGGATGACTGGCAAGATAATTAACGCTATATTAACCTTGCATTTCTGTTAGGCAATCGCGCCTCGGTTTCAGCGTGCGGGAGTTCATTTGCAAACATCCTGATCGCTTGCCGGTGGCTTGAGGGGTCTCGTCCGCCTTCTGGAGGGAGAAACAACTTGTGAAAGCAGAACTCTTCCCACCCATCCCCTCAGACACGGCGAAGACGGCCCGGGCCGTCTTCGGCAAAAGCAATTTCTATATTGTCACTGGCGATCAGGCAAACAGTCTATTTTCCGGGCTTATCCTGGTCGATTCAAATAAACAGGTCCAGAGACCGGCCCGAACCCTGGCATTATTCTACCTGATCATGATCTTCCAATTCTTGGAGACCCTCCCGGATAACCAGGCCGCGGACGCTCTCCGCCAGCGCGTCGACTGGAAATATGCCCTGCATTTGCCCCTTAATCACTCAGGGTTCCAGGCGGCGACGTTTTGTGAATTCCGCAAATGGCTGCTGGTCGACCGGACCAGCGAACATCACCTCCAAACGCTTCTGTCTCGCCTGTCCGAGGTCGTTCTATCGACCAACAGACAATCCTTAAACCTGGATGCAGACCAGATCGTTGCGCGTGTGTGCATGTTCAGCCGCCTGGAGAGAATCTGGGAGGCGTTCAGCCTGGCCGTGGAAGCCCTGGCGATCAAGCGACCGGATAGGCTGCGTGCCATCAGCCTGCCTCATTGGTACGAACGCTACAGCCGGCAGCGGAACAACTTAGACCTGAGGGCTGAACCTTCTGAACAGGAGAGGCTGGCTCAGTCGATCGGAGCCGATGGCTTTTACCTGCTGGAGGAGATCGCGAACATCGATGGACTGGAAGACCTGCCCGAAGTCTCGACATTGAGCCAGGTCTGGCAGGATCAATACGAGCTGGTGGAGGGAAAAGTGTTATGGAGAAATGAAGCCTGCGCAAACTGTTCATTGGCAACCAGACTCTGGGATCCTTTGGAACAAGTTCATCCAATCTAAATCGAATCTAAAGGAGGGGCGCATACGATCAACCATCAGGCATGTACCGAATATTCCCAAAAACCCGCCCGGGTTCGAGATTGAATACAAGAAAGGAAAACATCATGCATACCCGCAAATTTCTCAATCTTATACTTTCCATAATGATCGCCGCATCGTTCATGTTGAGCGGCAGCGTCCAGGTAAGCCAGGCCATGCCGATGGGCCCCACGGACGAGTCCAAGGTGCCGCACTACTTCGGCCCCTATCCAAACTGGGCTAACAGCCCGTTCACACTACCAGATGTCCAGGTGGTCATCACCAGCAATAGTGGAAGCGGAGCCGAGGCGGTCGCCACGGTCGGCGCCAACGGCGCCATCACCAGCATCACCGTGACCAACCCGGGGCACGACTACTCATCCGCCAAGGTCGATATCGTGCCGTTGTCACCAACCGGAACCGGTTCGGGCGCGATGGCCGATGCGACCATCGTCAAGAAGGGGGCCGTCGTCGCGGTTACAGTGGACCAGCCGGGTTCCGGCTACACCGCGCCCGTTGTGACCTTCAGCGGGAATGGCGGCGCGGCGGCGACCGCCTACGGCGGCGTCGACCAGGTCACCGTCACCAGCGGCGGCAGCGGCTACACCTTCCCGACGGTGGACTTCGATCTGCCTGACGCGCCAGACGGCCTACAGGCTAAGGGTCACGCCGTGTGTGAGGGTGATCCAGTAGGAGGTCCTTATTGCGCCCCCGCGAATCAGGGGGATACAGTGACCATCGAATCCGTTGTGGTGGACAGCCCCGGCTCCGGCTACTCCTTCGCGCCGGGCGTCGCCATCCACAATGGGACGCTGTACGACCCCATCTCGGGCGCAACATTAGCCACGGCAACTACGTCGCTGTCCATCGACTCGATAGTCCTGGACGCGTTCGGTGCGGATTACAATAATCCGCCTGACGTGATCATCACAGACCCGTCCGGGTTGGGAGCAACGGCCACGGCAGTGCTCGACAATGGGATCATCTCAGCCATCACGTTGAAGAAACCCGGCGCGGGCTACCTCACCCAGGGCGGCATCCGCAAGTTCGTCGACACCCTGCCAGGGCTCACTTCAGCGGGGGCGAACAACCTGGGGCAGTACATCCCGCTGGCGGTGCCCGACACGACAACGTTCCTTGACAACCCGGATACGCCCGCGAATGAGGGCGCCGACTACTACGAGATCGGCGTGGTCGAGTACCAGGAGCAGATGCACAGCGACCTGCCGCTAACTAAACTGCGCGGCTACGTGCAGTTAGAGACGTCGGTCGTCACGGGCAGCCACTACGCCCTGCCGGGCGGCAAGTTTGGCGTGGACCAACCTCACTTCCTGGGACCGACCATCATCGCCCAGAGGGACCGGCCGGTCAGGATCACGTTCTACAACCTGCTGCCGACCGGGACGGCTGGCGACCTGTTCCTGCCGGTCGACTCGACTATCATGGGCTCGGGCGAGGCCGCCATGGGTGGTATGTACGACCCTGTCCCGGCGGCCGGCGGCGACGTCATGGACGCGGCGCGCAACCCCATGTGTAGCGAGTACCCGAAACCTGCTGAATGCTTCAAGGACAACCGGGCGACGCTGCACCTGCACGGCGGCAACGTGCCGTGGATCAGCGACGGCACGCCGCACCAATGGGTCACCCCGGCCGGCGAGGGCTCAATGTGGCCGGAGGGAGTCAGCGTGGAGAGCGTGCCCGACATGGTCAACAATCCGGCTGTACCCGACTGCTCGGCAGCTAACGACGGCTGCCAGACGTTCTACTACACCAACCAGCAGAGCGCCCGGCTGATGTTCTACCACGACCACTCGTGGGGCATCACTCGCCTGAACGTGTATGCGGGTGAAGCGGCGGGTTACCTGATCACCGACACGACCGAGCAAGCGCTGTTCGGTGGCACCGGTCCTTACGCAAGCATGGGTGAAGGCATCCCGCTCGTCGTCCAGGACCGCACCTTCGTGCCGGACACTGACCAGCTGGCCTGGCAGGACCCGACCTGGGACTCTGCCCGCTGGGGCGGCTACGGCAACTTCTGGTACCACCACGTCTACATGCCTGCCCAGAACCCCGGCGACCCGAGCGGCATGAGCGCCTTCGGGCGCTGGATGTACGGCCCATGGTTCTGGCCGCCCGCCGGGGATGTCAAGCACGGTCCGATCGCCAACCCGTACTTCGGCAAGGATCCTGAGGGTCCAGACGGTCTCCGCGGCACGGCAGATGACTGGACGACTTTCCTGGCAGCGCCCTGCAGCCTGGACGACCCGGCCACCTGGCAGTACCAGGAGGATCCATTCTGCGAGCCGGAGCTGATCCCTGGCACGCCGAACATCTCGGTCGGGATGGAGCAGTTCAACGACACGCCCATCGTCAACGGCACGGCCTACCCGACCGTGACCCTGGAACCGAAGTCCTACCGCTTCCGTGTACTGAACGCGGCCAACGACCGCTTCTTCAACTTCCAGTGGTACGTGGCCGATGCCAGCACGGCGAGCACAGATCTGAACGGCCTGAACCAGGTCATCGGCGGGACCGAGGTGGCCCTGAATGCTGCCGAAGTGGCCGCCGCGCAGCTCGACCCGGTCGTATTCCCGACCCCTGACACGACCCTCAGCCCAGCCGGGCCTGAATGGATCCATTTCGGCACCGAGAGCGGCTTCCTGCCGAAACCGGTCGTCGTGGACGGCCAGCAGGTCACCACCTGGATCACCGACCCAACCCGCTTCGACGTCGGCAACGTGGACCAGCACTCGCTGCTGCTCGCCCCGGCCGAGCGGGCGGACGTGATCGTCGACTTCTCCAGGTTTGCCGGCCAGACGCTGATCCTGTACAACGACGCGCCGGCGGCCTTCCCGGCCCGCATCCCGAGCTACGATTACTATACCGGCGCTCCGGACCTGAGCCCGGTCGGCGCGCCGACCATCCTGCCCGGCTACGGGCCCAACACCCGCACCATCATGCAGGTCAAGATAGCCGGCGCAGCAGCTCCTGCGTTCAATGTGTCGCAATTCCAAAACAGGTTCAGCCACAAGGCGGACGGCTCGGGTGTGTTCGAGTCGGGCCAGCACCCGATCATCGTCGGGCAGGCCGCCTACAACTCCGCCTACGGCACCAGCTTCGCTGCCGGCGGCTACTGCAGCTCGCCAAGCTCGACCAACAAGTGCGACGGTTACGCCCGGATCAATCAGCAAGGCGGCGACCCGTTCACCTTCGACACACTGAAAGGCGCGACCAGCGGGACCTGGGCGAAGCTGTCGATCCCCCTCGAACCGAAGGCCATCCACGACGAGATGAACTCGACGAACTTCGACGAGTTTGGCAGGATGCAGGCAACCCTGGGCGTCGAGGTCGTCCCGGCCACGCCGGGCTTGCAGAACGTCGTCATGTCTCCGTACGTGTTCCCGACGACGGAGCTCTTCGACACCACCAGCCTGCCGAGGGCAGACGTGAAGGTGACTCCGATCGCCACGGCCGACGACGGCACGCAAATCTGGAAGATCACCCACAACGGGGTGGACACGCACCCGATCCACTTCCACGCCACCGATGTCCAGCTGCTGAACCGGGTCACCTGGGACAACATCATCATCCCGCCGGACGCCACTGAGCTGGGCTGGAAGGAAACGGTGAGAATCGCTCCGCTGGAGGACACCATCGTCGCCATGCGGCCGGCGATCCCGACGCTGCCCTTCGACTTCCCCAACAGCGTCCGGCTGCTCAGCCCGATGATGCCCGATGGCCAAGCGATCGACCTGTCGTCGATCAAGGATGGACTTGGCTTGGGAATGTCGGCCTTCGCGCCGAACGGCGAGCCGATCGACGTCTACAACCACTACGTCAACTTCGGCGCGGAGTACGTCTATCACTGCCACATCTTGAGCCACGAAGAGATGGACATGATGCACTCAGTGCTGTACACGTTCCCGCCGGTGGCGCCGAGTGGTCTGGCTTTTGATGACCAAACGGGTACCCTGTCATGGACCGACAACTCGCTCAGCGAGACGGCCTTCGGGGTCGAGAAGTCTCAAGACGGAGGCATCTCCTGGGTCGAGGTGGGTCGGATCGACAGGCAACTGTTCCCGAACACTGGGATCACCACCGGACCGGAGAGCTTCCCTGGCCTGACGTGGGCGTTAGGTGACCAGTTCCGGGTCGTCGCCCAGAACACCGTCGGCGACACCTGGGACTACGCTGACCCGGCCTTCAACGAGATCGTGTCTGGCGGTTTCCCGACGGTCACCGCGACATCGATCTCGGAGGTGTTTGTTGTAACGCCTCCTCCTGCGCCCCCGGCAGCTCCCTCCGACCTGACGGCCACGCTGGAGGCCGGACCGCAGATCAGATTGGCCTGGACGGACAACTCCCTCGATGAGACCGGTTTCTTGATCCAGCGGTCGACGGACGGCGTCAACTTCGCCGACCTGGCTACCGTAGGAGCCGACACTATCAGCTACGTGGACGTGGCCGTAACCGCCGGCTTCACCTACACGTACCAGGTAGCGGCCTTTAACCTTGGCGGCCCCTCGGCTTACGCAGTCTCGAACAGTGTGACGGTGCCCGGGCCTCAGCCTCCTGCAGCTCCCGACTCCATGGAAGCTGTGGTGCAACAGGATGTCCCCCAGGTTGACCTCCAATGGGTGGATAACTCAAACGACGAGACCGGCTTCGTGATCGAGCGGTCGACGGACGGGGTCACCTTCTCACCCCTGGCCAACGTTGTAGCGGATGTCCAGATCTATGTGGACCTGGCCGTGTTCGGCGGCTACACCTACACCTACCGGGTGGCGGCTTTCAACGCAAATGGCACCTCAGCCTACGCAGAATCGAACAGCGTGGCCGTGGACCCGGACGCGACGCCCCCAGCCGCGCCTTCCAACCTGTCTGCGACCAACGTCACCCAGACCACCCTGACGCTCAACTGGCAGGACAACTCCAACAACGAGACAGGCTTCACCATCCAGAGAGCCACCAATAGCAGCTTTACCAAAGGCCTGGTGACATTCACGATAAACGCCGCGGATGTGACCTCCTATACGGACAGCGGGCTCAAGAAAAGCACCACGTACTACTACCGAGTGCTCGCCTTCAACGGCTTCAACGGCGGTGCAGGCCCGTTCCCGTGGTCGCCCACCTTGAGCGTCACCACGCTCAAATAGTCCGATCCGAGTTTTTCCTCTGGGGGAGGGAGCCATCCCTCCCCCAGACCACCGGCAAATCCCCCAGCCTCGGTAGGCAGGCGGTAAAAGCCGGATCGTAGAATCAATTCAACCGAATAGCCCCCGGGGGCAGAAAGTGAGACATGCCGAAACGCCCTGGGGAGC
>DATDRQ010000303.1:0-2232 GCA_035291645.1 Anaerolineales bacterium | reverse complement strand
GGTGCCCAGGAGGGAGGGCAGCAAGATCGGCAAGGCTACATAGCGCCAGTAGTGGAGGGTCGAGCCGCCCAGGTTCTCGCAGGCTTCGCGCCACTCGCGCCGCAGCCCGTCCAGCGCGGGGGCCATGATCAGCACCATCAGGGGGAACTGGAAGTACATGTAAACGATGCTCAACCCGGTCATTCTGTAGATGCTGAAACCCATCTGCCGCAGGTCGAGGTCGAAGATCGCCTCGATCCAGCCCGTCACCAGCCCGGCGTTGCCCATGGTGGCGACGAAGGCGAACGCCAAAGGCACGCCGGCGAAGTTGGAAGCCACGCCGGAAAAGGTGAGCAGGAAAGTGCGCAAATTCCTGGGCAGGCCGCCCAGGATGACCGCCTGGGCGAGCAGGAAGCCGAATAACGCGCCGCCGACAGCCGTGATCGCGCTGATTTGCAGGCTGGTCTTATACGCGTTGATGATATCCCGCTGGGTGAACAGGGCGACGATGTTGTTCAGGGTGAAGCTGCCGTCGTTCGCCTGGAAGCTGCGCACGAAAATTGAAAAGGAGGGGATAAAGAGGAAGGCCAGGGCGAACAGGAAAAATGGCGCCAGGCCTGCCCAATCCAAAATAAATTGCGGCAATTTTGCCGATGGGGTTTGGGGACGCGCCCGCGGCGCGTCCCCAATGGTGCGGTTTTTTGTATTCGGCACACTCACGCTATGCGCCTCCTGGTGAACTAGCCTTCGCCGTAGACGACCTTGCGCCAGTTCTCGGTAATGATGGTCTTGGTCTCGGTCAGTTGTTGAATGGTCGGGAAGAAAGCCTGCTCGTAGGCCTCGGCGGGCGGCAGCTTGGCAAGCATGTCCGCCGGGATCACGCCGCGCTTGGCCATGTCGTTGAAGCGGATTGGGTGAGCGTAGCCCTTCAAGTACAGATTCTGGCCCTCGTCGGACATCACGAACTCCCACCACAGGCGGGCGGCGTAGGGGTGCGGGGCGTAGGCGCTGATGCCGCCCGCACACGGTCCAGCCAGCACGCCCGTCTTGGGCACGACGATATCCAGCTCTGGGTTGCCCGCTAAACCATCCCGGTTTGCCAGGGCCAGATAGTCCCATTCCATGACGATCAAGGTTTCGCGCTGGGCGATCTTGCCCTGGTCGGCGATGACCGGGATGAAGTTGCCGGCATCATTCATCTCCTTCCAGAATTGCAGGCCGGCCTCGGCCGCCCCGTTGATGTCGCCGCCTGTACGGGAAAGACCCGCAGCCAGCACGGTCTGCACAGACTGGTTGGACTTGAGCACGTCGCCAGCCATGGCGACCTTGCCCTTATACTCCGGCTTGAGCAGGTCTTCCCAGTCCTGGGGTGAATTTGCAATATCTGGCTTGACCACCTCGAAGACCAGCACGCCGTAATACTCGGACCACCAGTAGCCGTCCGAGTTCTTAGCGTCATCCGGGATGCTGTCCCAGGTAGCCACTTTGTACTTCGCCACCAGACCATCCTTCATGGCTGTTTCGGTATGGGCCACGCCGATGTCGATCACGTCTGGGGCTTGCGGGCCCTTGCTGTCCTTGTTTGCTCGGATGGCTTCCAGCTCATCGGCCGAGCCGGCGTCTGGGTTGAGCTCGTTGATCGTCAGGCCATATTTGCTCTTGTAGGTCGAAATGATCTCGCCGTAGTTAGCCCAGTCGTGGGGTAGGGCGATGGTGGTCAACTGACCTTCGGTCTTGGCGGCAGCGATCAGGTCGTCCAGTGGGATGCTGTTCCCGCTGGTCAGGTCGGGGAGTTCGCCCCCAGGCGCAGCACCCGGTTGGGCGCAGGCAGCCAGCACGCCTGCGCCTCCAGCCATGGCGCCCATCTTCAGGAAATCGCGGCGGGAAATCTTCCCGGAACGTCGTTCTTGTTGAGACATCTTATCCTCCATGATAGTTGATAATTGTTCTTAGCGGACGATAAAGGGTTCAGCTCTGGATAATTCTCTCTGCACCTCCTGTCTGCCCGGAAGTTCATTCTCCCGGTGAAGCTGGTCAGTGGTAGTTTTCACCTGCGATGGGACGAACTGTCGGACTTGAACTCGCAAGGGCCGTTCCAGGTATTTTAGCATTGAAAAAATTAGCCGTCAATTAAGTATTTACCCAAAACTGACTCATTCCACCGGGATTTCCTTGTACACCTTGTCCACATCGATCCCCTGCCGGCGGCGGTAGGCGTTGAAGCCAAAGTAGATCGCCGCGGCCAGGCCGTAC
>DATDRQ010000302.1:0-11578 GCA_035291645.1 Anaerolineales bacterium | reverse complement strand
CTCGACCAGGTCCAGCTCTGCATCCCTGGCTATTCTCAAGGCTTCCTGGGTTGTAACGACGCCGATATTCTCCCCGTTCGGCCCGATCAGGCGAACTTGTGGAACGCGAATAGTCTCATTTACACGGTATGTTGTCGCGCTAATATTACACTCCTTTTCTTCGATATCAATATGAAGAGGTCAGCCAAGCCTTTGCTCAGACCAGGGGATAATACCATAAAAACAGCAGAATCGTCAACAAAGACTGTTTCATGCATTTGGTTATTCCCCGTTGAATGGATATAGGAGCAAATTGGGTGTAACCAAGAAGAGAAAGCCCGCCTTGTATGGCGAACTTTCCCTGAGAACAAGCCGGTGCTTTATAATCAATGCCTACCACGGACAGAAACGGATCAGACCAACTCCTCAACTGTGACAATATATGGAATAGATTTTCTATGGCACATTAACGGTTTGACAGGTGGCGCCGGCCAGCGAATATACCCTGGCCTCCCAGACACCAGGCTCCAGCTGGCCTTCGACCCAGGAGAAGTTCCCCTGGCTGTCAACCTGGTCAACCGGTGTAGAGCGGATGGCGTGTTCATCATCGCCGATCTGCCTGTAGAAGCTGGCCGAGATCTGCTCCCCCGGCTCAAGTCCGGATAATGAGATGATCCATTGCCCCGAGGGAGAATCCGTGGCCGACACGGTTATGCCAGCCCCCGTTTCGTCACACGGGCCGTTATCTGGAAAATCGGGCGAAGTGGTTAGCGGCGCACCAACCGATACCGACTGACAGGATGCTAACAGGACGGCCAGTACGAAAAAGAACAGAGGGTAAATCTTCATAGATCCTGACCTTTCAATCCCACACTTGCACGGTGGTAAGGGTTTTCTTGAAAACCCCGTTATAATAGGCGGATGCATCGACCCTGGCGGTTTCCTGAGTAGCGCCGAATTCTTTGCCCTCTTTGAAGCTATAGGCGTACGTTTGCATGATTGACGTATTCCCACTCCAAGTCGGTTGCTTGGGGCCTTCCTGGTAATACAACACAAATGTGGTGTTATTACAGCGTAGGCACTCCGATTTGCAGCCCCACTTGTGGTACCAGTTCTTGATCGTCCATTTCGTGTTTGTGCGCACCCATTGGAACTGGTCGCGGAACATTGCGTAGAATGTGCCCCAAACGAGGCAATCATCATTACCACAATACTTATGCGCAGTGTTCCATTGCTTCTGCTGCACATAATCCGTTTCGCTTATCTTGGCCTTGGTGCTCCGATATACCTCCTCGTCGGCGTCATATACGCAGGTAACAGCCTGATCAGGGGCCATCTGACCATACAGCAGCTGACCTGTCTGATCGATCTGATCCTGGCAGAGCGTTAGGGTTTCATTGCTGACTGGCCACCAATCGGGACTTCGTCGCCGTTCGTAATATTCCTCAATCATCAGGCCAGTCTGTTCGTCTTTCCATGTCTTGGTGGACTTTTCCACTACCACAAAGTATTGCCACGCCCATTGCGTATCGTAATTGTCGGGATCGATCTGGTCAATCACTTGCTGGGGCGGCTTAGATACCTCGGCGCGGGCTGCAGTGATATCCTCTCCCAGGATCATAGCCAGCCCTAGCAAGGCAACAATAGGTAATACCCACTGTATGTGCTTCATTTTCTTCTGCCTTTGGAATATAAGCAACATAGTCACCCCCTCGCAACGACCCGGCTCGTGAAGCCCAAACAGCCACTTCCCCCTTCCTTCAGATTAACCTGGATGGAACTTCTTAATCTTGCATTAACATTGTACGCTCGTAATATTAGAGAGTCAATAATCACTTTGTACAATTTGTAACATACTGGCAATATATTTCCTAGAATCCGCTTAGCGATTAGTTTTAAACCCCTGCGCGGATTTCCTCATGCGCCCGTTCGATGAAGAGCTGCAACTCCATCGCTCCCAGGTTCTCCTCGGTTCGCAGGCGCACCGAAACCGTGCCCTGTTCTGCTTCACGATCCCCGATCACCAGCATGTAAGGGATCTTCTGGTTCTGGGCGTCGCGGATCTTGGCGTTCATCCGCTCCCCGCGGTCATCGACTTCGACCCGCAGGCCTTCCAGGCGTAATACCTCCGCCACCTGGTTGGCATATGCCAGGTGCCGGTCGGCGATCGGGATCAGCATCGCCTGCGTGGGCGCCAGCCAGACCGGAAAAGCCCCGGCGAAATGCTCGATCACTACCCCCAGGAAGCGTTCAGTAGACCCTGTCACCGCACGGTGCAGGACCACCGGCGTGTGCTCCGTCCCATCCTCTCCGATATAAGTCAGACCGAGCCGGGAGGGCTGGATGAAATCCACCTGGATGGTCGACAACTGCCACTCTCGCCCGAGTACATCCCTCGCCAGGAAGTCGGCCTTCGGACCGTAGAAAGCCGCCTCTCCGGTCGCCTCGAAGTAATCCAACCCGCTGGCTTCCAGGGCAACCCGCAAAGCCGCCTCGGCTTTCGACCACTTCTCGTCATCGTGCACGTATTTACCGCCCTCGCCGCGCAGGGATAAGCGTACCTGGTAATCGGAGAACTGGTAGCGCTGCAAGACCTCCTGGATCAGGTGAAGCGCCAGGGAGAACTCACTGCCGACCTGCTCCTCGGTGCAGAAGATATGGCAATCGTCCTGCGTCAAGGCGCGCACACGCGTCAACCCGGTCAGCTCGCCCGTCTTCTCGTAGCGGTACAGCGTGGCAAACTCGGAGAAGCGCAGGGGCAGCTCCCGGTAAGAGTGCAGGCCCATCTCTTTGTAGAGCGTCATGTGGCTCGGGCAGTTCATCGGCTTGAGCCGGAAAATGATATTCTCATCGACCATGGGCGGGAACATCGCATCCCGGTAGTTCTCATAATGACCTGAGCGTCTATATAAGTCCTCCTTCACCAGGTGTCCGGTCCAGACGTGCTGGTAACCAAAGCGGGTCTGCACCTCGCGCACATACCCCTCCATAAGGTGGCGGAGTATCTCCCCTTTCGGCGTGAAGAGAGGCAGCCCTGGGCCGACATCTTCCGAGAAGTAGAACAGGCCCAGCTCCCTGCCCAGCTTGCGGTGGTCGCGCTTCCTGGCCTCTTCCAGCCGCCACAGGTATTCCTCCAGCTCTTGAGAAGATCGCCAGGCTGTGCCGTAGATGCGCTGGAGCATGGGTTTTTTCTCATCCCCGCGCCAGTACGCCCCGGCCACGTTCATCAATTTGACCGCCGCGGGGTTGATCTCCCCGGTGTTGTGAACGTGCGGGCCGCGGCATAAATCGACGAAGGTATCCTGGGAGTAGATCGAGATTTCCGGCTTCTCGGCGAGCGGCTCGCCATATTCGTCCAGGCCGCCCTTCTCGAGCCCATCGATCAGTTCCAGCTTGTAGGGCTGGTCGGCGAAGATCTGGCGCGCCTCTCCAGCCGAGATGACCTTCTTTTCGAACGAATAATCGCCCGAAATGATCTCCCGCATGCGCTTTTCGAAAACTTCCAGGTCTTCTGGAGTGAGCGAACGCGGCAGGTCAAAATCATAGTAGAACCCATCCTCGATCGGCGGTCCTATAGCAATCTTGGCCTCCGGGAACATCTCCATGACCGCCTGCGCCATCACATGCGCCGTGGAATGGCGGACCCGGTACAGGTCGCTCTCGGCGTATTTTTCTTGCTTCTTCTCAGCCATGTCCGTCTCCTCAAAAATTAAAAACCTCTCGCCCCAACTGGGGCGAGAGGCGCTCTCACGCGGTTCCACCCAGATTAGGCCTGGTCAGGCCTATCTCTGTGACCGGTAACGAGGTCAAACGTTTCCCTTACTTGGTCGCGAGGGTTTCCCGTTCAGGGTCAGGCTCACGGGTGGTTTTCCCCGGTTCATCCCCGGAGGAGACTTCCAGTCGTCGATCTCCTCTCCCTGGCGGGGCGGTTTCCGGATACTCTTCCCGGTCTTCGCCTTTGGATCTGAATTTGGCGAATTATACCATCTCAAACAGGTCTTACAATGCCCAATCCAGCTAGCGCGGGCACTTTAGTTCCAGGACTTTCCCCTTATCGGCGTGGAAGCTGCGTGTCGCCGATCTTCCGCACGCATAATACTGCACTGAGTAGGATCCCCGGGCGACCGTGTAATCCTTCTCCTCCCCTTTTTTGAAGGTGAAGACGTACGTAGCCGGTCCGGTCAGGATCGCCAATAGATTGGTGCCTGAGTCGTTTTCGATGGTTATATCGACGATCTTGATCAAATCCGAAAGATCGATCGCCGAGCCGGACCTCTCCGCCTGGTTGGCGTTGGCGCCGCAGATCGGCATGATCATCCGGGTTGTCTTCGTTATTTCGACGTCCTCCTCCTTGGCGGTGTCGGCGCAGGCGGTGACCCACTGGTCATACGTGCCGCGCAGGACCGTAAACTCCTCGATGTCTCCGGGGCCAATGACCATATAGTAGAAAGCCAGTCCCTCGAGGGTGACATAAATCGTTCCATTGGTGCGGTTATCGACGGTGAGGCGGACCAGATCCGATTTCCCCACGATGCTCGCGCCTCCTGGCCGGCCAGGGTATGGGGCTGCGGCGGTGAGCAGCAAGACCGCACTGATCCCCACGATTAGCAGGGTACGCCAGGATAAATTTTCTTTCATGGTTAGAAACCTCCTATAATCGAACGATGGTAAATACAGGCTGGATAATCCGATAGTAGCGCACATATCTGAGGCTGTCAAGTTTCCAGGAGCGTGGTACCCGCCAATTTTTCGATCACGCCGATCACGGCGGAGTTATCCAGCTCTCCCATACCCATCTCCAGCATGGCGTTGAATAGCTGGCTGTGGAGCGCCGACGAGGGCAGCGGGATGCCATATTGGCGGGCTGTCTCGAGGACGATGTTCATATCTTTCGCCTGCATATATGCTTTGAAACCCGGAGCCCGGTTCCCCTCGAACAGGCGTGGCGGTTTTACATCGAGTGTCCAACACTGGGCGGCCCCGCCCCGGATGGCTTCCACCACCTTCTGAGGATCGGCGCCAGCCTTGCGGGAGAAGATCAGCAGCTCCCCCAGCGCCACCATCTGGGCGGCGACCATGATCTGGTTGGCGGCTTTGGCGATCTGGCCTGCCCCAGATTCACCCACGTGCGTGATGGTCTTTCCCATGGCCTCGAAAACCGGGCGCACGCGCTCGAAGGCGCCGGCAGGCCCGCCGACCATGATCGCCAGGGTAGCCTGGCGGGCGCCAATATCGCCCCCGCTGACCGGCGCATCCAGGCATTGCACTCCCTTTTCCCCAAGGATTTCCGCAATGTGGCGCGCCGTGGCAGGTTTAATGGTCGAGTTATCCACGAATATCAAGCCTTCCCGGGCAGCTTCGATGATCCCGCCCAGTCCGAGAACGACCTGCTCGACGTCAGGTGAATCGGGCAGGTTGGTAAAGACCACATCCGCCTTTTCCGCGACATCTTTAGGCGAGACCGCCGGAATGGCTCCCTCCCCGGCGAGTTCATCCACTGCCTGCCGGCTGCGGTTATGTACTATGACCGGGAAGCCCGCTTTAAGAATATTACGGGCGATAGATCTTCCCATTAAACCAAGGCCAATATATCCAATCACGGGTTTCGGCTGCATTTCTCCTCCTGGTCGGCTTGAACGGAGGTCAAACGCTGGTGAACTCGATTCGAGACCAGGCGTTTTTCCCCATAGGGTCCTTTAAAATTTTACGTTTGTACCCACTTATGCTAGAATGATCTTGGAGACGTTCTCCACAGACTATTTTACGATCGTTAGGCCTTATTTGGAGAAGGATATGCCGCTGGATATCGTGGTCGGGACGCAGTGGGGGGATGAAGGGAAAGGCCGCTTCGTCGACCTGCTGTCTGCTCAGGCTGATTTCGTCGCCCGCTACAATGGCGGCGATAACGCCGGTCACACCGTCAAGGTAGGAAAAAACACCTTCAAACTGCATCTCATCCCTTCTGGGTTGATCCACCCGCATACAGTAGGCATCATCGGCAACGGGGTCGTGGTGAACCCGGCCGTGCTGATCTCCGAGAAGGAATCTCTGGGCAAAGCCGGCATACCGCTTTCAAGTGAGCGCCTGCGCCTATCCTACGCGGCGCACCTGATCACGCCAGCCCACCGGGCCATCGATCGAGCCCAGGAAGCGGCGCGCGGCCAGGGGAAGATCGGGACGACCCTGCGCGGGATAGGACCGGCCTATACCGACAAAGTCTCCAGACGCGGGCTGAGGTTGGCGGACATGCTGGACCGGGAAAGGTTCAAGACCTTGGTCCGAGATCATGTCGAGGCGAGTAACCGATTCCTGACCGGTATCTATCATGCAGAACCCCTCGACTTGCCGACGGTCGTCGAGGAAATGGACCGTTACGCGGCTGAATTGACGCTCCATATTGCTGATGTTTCCCTTCTTCTTTCAGAGGCCTTGGCCCGCGGCCGGCGCGTTCTCGCCGAGGGTGCGCAGGGCACCCTGCTCGATCTCGATCACGGCACCTACCCATTCGTTACCAGCTCCAACCCGGTAGCAGCCGGCGCCCTGATCGGCCTGGGCCTGGGAGTAGGCTGCGAAGAACGGGTGATCGGGGTCACGAAATCCTTTCAGACTCGCGTGGGTTCAGGCCCCTTCCCAACCGAGCTGGAAGGGGATCTGGCCATCCGGCTGCGCGGGACGGGGGAGAACCCCTGGGATGAGTTCGGCACGACAACCGGCCGGCCGCGCCGGGTTGGCTGGTTGGATGGAGTACTGCTCCGCTATTCCACCCGCATCAATGGGCTGACGGAACTGGTATTGACCAAACTGGACATCCTCAGTGGTCTACCGACTCTATTTGTCTGCACGGCGTACCGGCGAGGCAATCAGGTTCACAAAGAACTGCCTTTCGGTCCCAACCAGCTGGACAGGTTCGAGCCGGTGTACGAAGAACTTCCCGGCTGGGATCGGGATGTGTCCAAGGCCAGGCGCTGGGAGGAACTGCCAGCACAGGCCCGGGCTTACATCCTGCGGATTGAAGAGATCGCCGGCATCCCTGTCCGGATGGCGTCTGTCGGACCCGAGCGCGATCAAGTGGTCGAGATCAGCTGATCGGGTTTATCCTCACCTATCGACTGGAGGATTTAATGCGCAAGAAGGTCACTCTCATCACGGGCGCCTGCGGCGAGGTCGGGCAGGCCTTGATAGAAAGTTTGAACGATGAAGGCAACGATGGCCTGCTTACATTAGATGTGCGCGCCCTTCCACCAGAGGTCGGCAATTACTCCACTCATATCCAGGGAGACATCCTGGATAAGACCTTGCTCTCCCGTCTGATCAGCGAGTACGAGATCGTCGCCATCTACCATCTGGCCGCCCTGCTATCTACCCGCGGGGAGTTCACCCCGGTGGCGGCACACCAGGTGAATGTCGAAGGCACCCTAGCGTTGCTACAGCTGGCCGCAGAGCAATCGGAGTGGCGCGGCGAGCCTGTGATGTTCATCTTCCCAAGTTCGATCGCCGCCTACGGGATTCCGAACCTGGAAGTGAAAGCCCGCTTCCCCCGGGTGCGCGAGTGGGAATGGAACTACCCGATTACCATGTATGGCTGCAACAAACTGTACTGTGAGATGCTCGGCACTTACTACTCGCAGTACTACCGGCAGCTGGCTGCCGAACGCCCGGTGATGCTCGACTTTCGCAGCGTGCGTTTCCCCGGTTTGATCAGCGCATTTACGGTACCCAGCGGAGGTACCAGTGATTACGGCCCAGAGATGCTGCACGCCGCCGCGCAGGGCGAACCCTATGCCTGCTTCGTGCGGGAAGACACCCAGATCCCATTCATGGCGATGCCGGACGCAGTCCGTGCCCTGCTCCATCTGGCGAAAGCGCCGCGCGCCGAACTTAGCCGCCCGGTATACAATGTGACCAGCTTCAGTCTGACCGCCGGTCAAATTCGCGCGCTGGTGCTCGAGTCATTCCCCGGCGCTGAGATCGATTATCAGCCAGATTTGAAGCGCCAGGCGATCGTCGACAGCTGGCCGGCTGATTTGAACGACAGCGATGCGCGCCGCGATTGGGGCTGGCAACCAGCGTATGACACCGACCGGTCCTTCCACGAATACCTGATCCCGAATATCCTCAAGCGATACCAGACGCAGAACGTAGTTCAAACGGGATGACGTTCCATCACTCATTTCGGGCAACCTTCGCCGGACTGGTTTGCCTCTTATTATTCTTCTCGGCGAGCGCCTGTGCTCCGATGGCCAGCCCACCTATTCTCCTGGAAAGCACGCCGACTCCAACCATCACGGCTACCTCCACTGCTACTGTCATCTGGTTTCCCCCGACCGACACGCCAACTCCCTATCCGACACCGGTCGTTTATCCGACCAGTGATTACCGACCTGGGCTTGGAAGCACCCTCTTCGAGGACGATTTCTCCGAGCCAGACTCCTGGATGCTCGAGAAGACTTCCTCCGGCAGCGTCGCTTTGGGTAAGAACGAGCTCTCGCTCGTCATCTCCGAACCTGGCGCGTATGAATATACCGTGCGAGCGGAACCAATCCTGACCGATTTCTATGCGGAAATCACTGCCAATCCAAACCTGTGCCGGGGATTGGACGAGTACGGTTTGCTGGTACGTTACAACTCCCCGGTCGATTTCTACCGTTTTTCCTTGTCCTGTGATGGGCAGGTCCGGCTCGACCGGCTGGTGAATGGAAAAGCCTCCTCCCCACAACCCTGGATGCAGAGCGGTTCTGTCCCCCCTGGTGCTCCCAGCTTTTCCCGGCTGGCTGTATGGGCCTCAGGCTACGAAATCCGCTTCTTCGTCAACGACCAGTACCAGTTTTCCGTCAATGACCCGCTTCTATTAAAAGGCAACCTGGGTTTGTTCGCCCGCTCCGCCAGCGACACAGCCTTAACCGTCAATTTTTCGGACCTTGTCGTGAAAGAAGTTACGGACTAAAATGCCGAAGCGCCCATTCGTCAATCGCTTGAACGAGCTCGATCCAAAGTCCTGGCTGAAGTTCCAGAAGTCCTGGTTTATCCATACTCCCCCTCCACGTAGTAAGGAAGTGTTACGCCACCCGGCCAAGTTCCCGGAGTCGCTGGCGCAGGAGTTCATCGAGTTTTTTACCAAACGCGGGCAGGTAGTCCTGGACCCGATGGTGGGTACCGGGAGCACCCTGATTGCGGCTCTCCGCAGCGGGCGCCACGCGTATGGCATCGAGTTGAACCCGGCCTATGCCGAGATCGCCCGCCAGCAGGTTGCCGCCGAGCGCGCCGCATTGAACGGCTCCGCCGATCTGCTCACCTGTGAAGTTTTCAGGGAAAACGCAGCCGACTTACCAGAACTCATCGCCCGCGATACGATACCGGCGGTCGATTACGTGCTTACCTCGCCGCCCTATTGGAATATGCTGCACAGCCGGGGAGCTGAGACCCAGAGGCAACGCCGGGCTGCACGAGACCTGGACGTCTACTACTCGCAGGATCCTGACGATCTGGGAAACGTCGCGGACTATACCGAGTTCCTTGACAGGCTCGCCGCCATCTACCGGAGTTTGCAGCCCTGCCTGAAACCGCAAGCTTACTTAACCATCATCGTAAAAAACGTCAAGAAAGGGGGGAGAATCTATCCGTTAGCGTGGGACCTGGCGCGCAATTTAGAAAGTGTATATACACTGAAGGATGAGCGCATTTGGTGCCAGGACGACATCCGCCTGGCTCCCTATGGACTGGGCAACGCCTGGGTGAGCAACACTTTCCACCATTACTGTCTTCAGTTCAGGAACGAGTAATCCAACCTGGCTTCAATCGAGCCGTAAATTTTTCTGCTTCCTGGCTCAAATCGATCAATATTAAGAGAAATTCGATTATAATCATATCATCTGGGGTGGTATTAATTTGGTCGTTGTGCGGTTTGGATCAATTCATCGGGCAGGAGGAGGAGTTGCGAATGAAACCCGGCTTGACCATCGCCAAAGAAACCGTCCAGGGTCGAGTTCCCGTTATGGTATTCCATCTCGAAGGGGAGATTGACAGCGAAAGTTACGAGCAACTCCAGGCGCAGGCCAGCGAGGCATTCGAATCCGGCACCCGTACCTTGCTACTCGACATGACCAAGGTGCCTTATATCAGCAGCGCCGGAATCCGTTCGCTGCACTATATCTTCAATCTCTTGCGCCAGGATATAGATTCAGAGAGCGATGAGGCCATTCGTAAAGGTCTGCGGGATGGAACGTTTAAATCCCCCCACCTTAAACTCTTGAACCCCCAGCCCAAGGTCCACCAGGTTTTGAAGAGCACCGGATACGACATGTTCCTGGAGATCTACCCCGATCTGCGTTCGGCGGTTAATTCGTTCTAAATCTCCAGCCGGATTTATCCATTCTACGAGTCCGACCATAATGGGAAATATTCACCGGGATCAACAGAACAATGAATCGAGGCTGACCAGAAAACCCTTTATTAATTGCGAAGTTTAGTGTACAATTGTTCTGTATAAACCGGTGAGTGTCCTAGTGTTCTGCCCCGGGCGGCGTTCGTCCGGAAAATTCGACAGACCGCTCACCGAACTTAAGGAGTTCCCCATGTACCACACCATCATTATTGTGGGCAATCTCGGCAAAGACCCCGAGATGCGCTACACCCCCTCCGGCCAGGCGGTTACCAA
Source organism: Anaerolineales bacterium (assembly GCA_035291645.1). Classification (GTDB taxonomy): domain Bacteria; phylum Chloroflexota; class Anaerolineae; order Anaerolineales; family UBA4823; genus DATDRQ01. The sequence continues at coordinate 945 of DATDRQ010000302.1, read as the reverse complement.
TTTCAACGTAGCCACCAACCGGCAGTACACTGCCTCCGATGGCTCCCCCGTCAAGGAGACGATCTGGTTTCGCGTTTCTACCTGGGGGAAAACCGCTGAGACCTGCAACCAATATCTCAAGAAGGGCAGCAAGGTGCTCATCGAGGGTCGCCTGACCCCGGATGCCTCTACAGGTGGGCCACGCATCTGGACCCGCCAGGACGGCACCCCTGCAACCAACTATGAGATCACCGCCAATACCGTCCGCTTCCTCTCCAGCCGCGGAGAAGATGAAGGCTCTTACCAGGCCGAAGGCGGTTCATCCATGGAAGTCTCGGAGGATATTCCTTTCTAAACCGGAGGATATCGCCTGAGGCTGGAAAACGGTCTTGACCTCAAGTCGCCAGCTAAAACGGCTTCGGATGTCCTCATCCAGGGGTGGGGGAACTGCCCCACCCCTGGAGTGGAGGCCAGACTTACGATTCCACAACCCCTCAGATCAGGAGGAAGATGATGTCTGAGAAACCTGCCCGGGAACCTTCCGCCAGTTTTCCGCCTCTGGAAGTGCCTCCGGACCTGGAAGCCATCTACATTAACCTCGTTCGTATTGCGCATTCTCCTTCTGAGTTAATCTTCGACTTCGCCCATCTCTTACCGGGCACATCTCCGGCGCGCGTGCGCTCCCGTGTCGTCATGTCGCCGCTTGGCGCCAAGCTCTTTCACCGCGCCCTGACCGAGAACCTGAGCCGCTACGAGGCTGCTTTCGGAGCGATTACCGTACCTGGCTCGAAATCGCTGGCCGATTTCCTCTTCCGCCCCTCGCCGTCCGATGAACCTCCAGAGAAGTAGGCTAAAATGCAAGGCTTAGATAGTATCGCTGAACAGATCCACGACGACTTCGAGACCCGCACGAAGACCCGCGACCACACCCTGTCACAGGCCCGCACCCTCACCCGTCACTGTGCC
>DATDRQ010000301.1:0-3189 GCA_035291645.1 Anaerolineales bacterium | reverse complement strand
CCGTCCGGCAAGACCAGAGGGGTGCCATACAGCGGGTGTTGCGAGACGTGCACCGGCACCTGGTAAGCCTGGCTCAGGTTCTCCTCCGTCAGCACTTCGTTCGGGGATCCGCTCACCAGCAGACGACCCTCCGCCAACAGGGCGACCCGGTCCGCGTACAACGAGACCAGGTTCAGGTCGTGCAGCGCCATCAGCACCGCCAACCCCTGTTCGTCGGCCAGCTCGCGCACCAGACGCAATAAATTGCCCTGGTGGTGCAGGTCCAGGTGGGCGGTGGGTTCGTCCAGGATCAGGATAGGCGTGTCCTGCGCCAGGGCGCGTGCCAGCAGCACCAGCTGCTGCTCCCCGCCGGACAGCTCTTCCACTGGACGATCGCATAGTGGGGTGATCTGGATACGCTCCAGCGCCTGCCAGGTGCGCTGTATGTCCCTGGAAACCGGTTTGCCCAGCCATCCCAGGTAGGGAGTGCGTCCCAGCAAGACCGTCTGCTGGACGCTGTAACCGGCAGGGAGGCGCCGCGCCTGCGGCACGACTGCCAGGTATCGCGCCCGCTCGGTAATAGATAGCCCTGCCAGGTCCTTCCCACTGGCGAACACCTTGCCGGAGTGCGGCTTGACTACACCGCTAATCGCCCGGAACAGAGTGGTCTTGCCCGCCCCATTCGGTCCGATCAGCGCCACGATCTCGCCCGGATAGACTTCCAACGCTACGTTGTGGAGGGCAGTCCGTGCCCCATAGCGCACCGTCAGTTCGTGAACCTCCAGGATCGCCGCGTTTTCATTCATCCCGTTCGCCTCATTACGGATTACTCATTACGGAATTACCGCACGGAATTACCGCACGGAATTACCGCATCTACTCACCAACAGGCGCTCGCTGCGAGCGCTTGAGCACCCACAGGAAAAAGGGCGTCCCAGCCAGGGCGGTCAGGATGCCGACCGGCACCTCCTGGGGGGCCAGCACCAGGCGGGACAGCAGGTCGGCGATCAGCAGGCTGGTTGCCCCACCCAGGATGGAAAGCGGGATCAGGTGGCGGTAGTCGACGCCCCAGCGCAGGCGCGCCAGGTGCGGCACGATCAGCCCGATGAAGCCGATGATGCCGGAGAACGAGACCGCCGCCGCCGTGGTCAGCGAAGCCGCCAGGATGACCAGGGTGCGCGTCCGATCCACGGGCAGGCCCAGCTGCTGGGCTTGCTCGTCGCCGAACTGCAGCACGTTCAGCGGGTGGCCGAACGTTAGCAGGGCAGCCAATCCTACAGCCATATAAGGCAGGACCGCCCAAACAGGCGCCCAGCCACTCAGGGTGTACCCGCCCAGCAGCCAGGCCAGCGCCCGCCGCACCTCGCCCTGCGTACTCAGCATCAAAAATGAGGTCAGGGCCGAAGCAAACGAGCCCACCGCCACCCCGGCCAGGATCAGCGTGGTGGTGGGCACTGCCCGGCCGGTCCGCGCCAGGGTGTAGACCACCAGCACCGTGACCACCGCCCCGATGAAGGCTGCGGCCGGCACGGTATACAGCCCGAGCAACGGAAGGGAGGCGGCGAAGGTGATCGCCAGCACTGCCCCCAGCCCGGCGCCGGAGGCGACCCCGATCAGGTACGGGTCTGCCAGCGGGTTGCGAAACAAACCCTGGTAGGTCGCCCCGCTGCCGCCCAGCGCCGCGCCGGTCAGCGCCATAAGGATGGTATGCGGCAGGCGGATCTGGTAGACGATCGTGTTGAAGGTCTCCGGCCAGGCGGAGAGCGGTATTTCTCCCACCAGGCGGGAGGCCAGGATGCGCGCCAGGGTGGCGGGTGGGATGGACACCGCCCCGAAAGCGACGCTCAGCGCCAGCGCCATGCCGAGCAATGAGAAGTTAAGCAGGTAAGCCGGTTTCAACGATCGCATTCTAGAGCTTCGCCTCCTGGAAGTCCAGCCTTACCCGCTCTGTCTGCATTCTACTCGAACAGTTCCGGATGCAGCAGGGCAGCCAGCGCTTCCAGGCCGTCCACCAACCTGGGACCAGGCCGGCTGACCAGATTGTCATCGAATGGGTAGATGCGCATATCCTGGACGGCGGCGATCTGCTCCCAGCCGGCGCGCTGCGGGACCGATTCGGGCGTCACCCCATAGGCCGAATCGCCCAGCAGGATGATCTCAGGGTCTCGCACCAGCAGCTCTTCCAGGCTGATCTGGACGTACTGTCCCTGTAAATCGTTGGCGATATTTCTCCCACCTGCCATTTCAATCAGGGTGTTAATGAATGTCCCGGGCCCGGCGGTCCACGGGGCGCTCGGGTCGGTATTGTCCAGCTCGTAGAACACCCCCGGGCGCGCCTCGGCCAAGGCGACTTTCTCGACCACGGCTGTCTGGCGCGCCGCCAGGTCATCAGCCAGCGCACCTGCTTCAGATTCGTGCCCGGTCAACTGCCCAACCAGGCGCAGGTTGTCGTATAACTCGTCCAGGGTGGTTGGGTTGGAGAGGTAATAGACAGTCAGCCCCAGGTCCTCCAGGGCTTTTACCTGCTCAGGTGTGTTGATCTCCGCCGCCAGCACCAGGTCCGGCTGCACTTCGACGATCGCCTCGTTGTTATAGTCGCCGAAACCCCCGCCGATGCTCGCCAGGTCTTTCGCCTCGACCGGGTAGTCCGAGAATTCATCCCGGCCCACCACCTGGGAGCCTGCCCCGATCGCAAACAGAATCTCGGTGTTGGAGGGCGCCATCGAAACGACCCGCTGGGCAGGCGCCTCCAGGGTTATCGACCGGTCAAGCCCGTCTACCAGCTCGAGCCTGCCGGTCTGCTCTGGGGCAGCTTCGCTTTCTGTAATCGGGGTCACAGCCGGGGCCTGGGCAGATTGTGGAGCACAGCCGGACAGGGCCAGCAGCAGGCAGAGTCCGGTAAACAGGGCGAGCAGGGATATGCGCTTCTTCACGGTGCGAATCTCCTCTTCGTTATGGCAGCTGGTTGATCAAAAAAACCCCTATCCTCGAGGATAGGGGTTGGAACGCTGGTTTATGACTCACGTCCCATCCTCTTGCCGCGAAAAGATGGAGAACCAACCAGGGCGGGCGGCCTGACTCTTTCGCCTCCTGTTCGAACGCAGGCGGCGAAATTACAGTTGCGGGACAGTGCCGGACTCGCACCGGCTTCGCCATTAAACCGTCCATCCGGGGATAGAGGCACCCTGGCTGTGGTTATTCGGTTGTGCA
>DATDRQ010000300.1:0-9907 GCA_035291645.1 Anaerolineales bacterium | reverse complement strand
ATGGCGCCCAGGGCGGTCCCCGCCATGTCTTTATACACCAGACCGGTGAGAGTAAGCATCAGGGGGAGCAGGGCGGAGATCGCCAGACCAGCCAGGAAGATCAATCCATAGACCAGGTTACCCGAGTCCAGTGAGAATAGCGCAGTGAAAACGATCACCGCAAACCCGAATAACACCAAGATGTAACGGCTGAGCTGTTCCTTAGGAGTAATTACCCCAAGCAAGACTCTCCCAACAGCCATTCCGGAAAGGAACACCACCAGCCCGACTTTCGAGGTCACCTGAGTGAAAGCGCGCATGTCCATCAGGTAGGTGGTCAAGATGCCGACCGTCCCGGCCTCTGCCCCAATGACCAGTATGGTTGCGATGAAGATAGCCACCATCAGGCGCTCGCGCAAAAGGAAATTAAGACGATCCCGGTAGGGCTGTACGTCTTTTTGCACGCGGTTCAAACGCGTGATGGCGAAGAGCGCCGCCAGGATGAGGACGAACAGCCCGGACTGGATGGTGGCATTTCGCCAGTTCATCTGCAGGAAAATCAGGTAGGTGGTGATGATGATAGAGCCGAACGTGACGAAGAAGTGGTTGATATTAATGTGAAGGGTCTCTCGGCGGGTATGGATGTCGAGCAGCATGGCATCTGTGACGCCTTCGTAGGCGCCGATGCCGATGCCGATCAGACCCATGATCAACAGGTTCAGCCCAAACCAACCGGTCTGATAAAAAGCCAGGAAGGATACTCCCAGGATGAGGCTGCCGAGGAAGAGGATGCGCGGTTTCTCGTGCGTATCAGCAAGGGCGCCGGTGACCATGACCGAGATCATAAAGCCGATGTTTTGAACGGCGATCATCAGGCCAATCTGGTAGGGGGAGAGACCGATATTGCGGGCGGCAGCGCCGATTAAAGAGGCGGCGATTCCCAAAGAGAACATAGAAAGGTAGGAAAGAGCGGTGATCGCTTTCGTGTTGCGGATCATTTCACATCCTTGAACTTGAGTGATTTCGCATAGCCACAATTATGCGCCATTCAAGCCTGGTCATCGGGTGGTAATTCGCTTCCAAGGCGCAGGATTGCGGGCCCAAAGCGACTGCGAATGTTATCCACGGCGACCTGTAATTGCGTCCCGCGTGCAGAGGTTTCGCTTTCAGAAACGCTATCCCACAGCCGGTATTGGCGTGGGCTGAGGCTGGATACCCCGACCCCTAACAGGCGGACCGGCTTCCCGGCCTGCCAGGCGGCTTCGAACAAATGCAGGGCGGCTGAAGCGATCCGCTCGGACTGGTCGGTCGGCTGCTTGAGAGAGGTCTGGCGGGTGAGGGTGGTGAAATCCGACCAGCGCAGCTTGAGCCTGACGGTAGAACCCTCCAGGTGGTTTTTCACGAGCCGGTTGCTGACCTCAGCGGATAGGCTGGTCAGCGTTTCCAGCAAGGAATTCCGGTCGGCGATGTCCCGGGCAAAGGTAGTCTCCTGGCTGATGGACTTGGTCTCGTGGTGGACCGAAAGCGGGCGTTCATCGATCCCCCGGGCGTGGATAGCGAGTTCGTGCCCATTCTTTCCAAACAGCGCCATCAGATCTCTTTCAGGATAGGCAGCGATATCTCCAATGGTGCGGATGCCCAATTCGGCCAGCCGGGCAGAGGTTCTCGGACCCACTCCCCATAACAGCTCAGCTGGGAGAGGTCTGAGAAAGGCGGCTTCCTCTCCTGGTGGGACAACCTGGATTGCGTTCGGTGGTCCTTCTCCCCGGTGCGCAGCTTTGGCGACTTCGGTCGCGATCTTGGCGACCAGTTTATTAGAGGCCACGCCGAGCGAGCCAGGCAGTTGTTCTTTCTCGAGGATGATCGTTTGAAGGTGACGAGCGATGGATAAACCGGATTCCTGGAGGTCGGATACGTCCAGGAAGGCTTCGTCGATAGAGATTTGCTCGACTAGCGAGGTCAGGTCGAGCAGGTGTTGCATGACCCGCCGGGAGGACTGCGCATAGTCCTTGTAATGCCCGGAAATGATGCGCAACTGCGGGCACAGCTGCAAGGCCCGCGCCATCGGCATCGCTGAACGGACGCCGAAATGGCGGGCAGGATACGAGCAGGAAGCCACTACTCCCCGTTCATCGGGCTTACCACCCACGGCGAAAGGCAGCCCGCGCAGGAGTGGATCGTTTCTTTCCTCTACTGCACAGTAGAAGGCGTCCAGGTCGAGGTGGATGATGGTGCGAAGCTGGGCCACGTCAGGTTGCACTTCAGGAAGATCAGGCTTCTTCAGGCCAGTGTTGGATTTCTATCCCGTCCAGTTCGTAGCGGTCGATTTCTTTGCCATGCTCATCGGTGCAGTTCATGAAGGTCTTGAAACCGGCTGGTTCTGCATGCAGGTCAATCAAGAACTGGTTTCGAGTTTCCTGGTTCGAAAAAATCACCCGCCATTTATTCTCAGAAGGTTGAACTATCCGCTGAAATTGGAGAGCATCGACCGCATATTGAAGGAGTTTATCCCTTAAGAAATACTCGGCAGCCTGGGCAGGTTCCGGCAGGCACACCCGGCCGCGGAACTTCTCGAGCACGATCGAACCGGCCTGGTAGGTCCGGACGATCTCGCCCGCATCTGCTGGGATAACGCGCCCGTATAGCAGACCGTGCGGGAAGCAGAGCAGGTTGGCGGCAAAACGATGGCCTCCCAAATGGGTAGTCTCCCAGGTGTTCTCCGGGTGGAGAGCGGACAGGTTGGAGTAAACGGGCAAACCAAACTTGTTACAGCAGCGGTCCCGGCGACCATTGGTGCATGTCAGGAAAAGCGACTCCGGGTAAAGGGAGTGTCCGGTAACCTCGGAATTCGAAGCGTCCTCGAGATCGATATCCAGGAGTTGATCGTATCGATCCAGTATCCACCTGTGTACGATCGGATGATCTTGAACTGGAAGAGCGAGAAAAACGGTGATTTTCGAACTTGCAGGCGATCCGGACCTTCTGATGAGTTGGAGGCGGGCTTCGGGATTGGATCCGGTCCAGCGCGCCAGGTGTTCCTTGACTGCAAGTGGAATATCACTATCCTTGAGGGCCTGGGCGCTCCAGGTTCCAGGGTACTCGATTAAAAGCCACACCGATGCCTGGGTGGCGGTTCCATAGAGGGCTTCTCCGACACCAGATGAATTCAGGCAGCAATAGAAGGTGCTGGTTTGTCCGAGGGTTGAAGAGGCAGGCAAGGTCGAATTTCTCGATAAACAATATGCAAAAAGTATAAACTAGAACCTGGTTCCTGTACCCCCGGTCGTCTTTTTCGGAAGGCGAAAGGGAGTTGATTTTATCTCTTGACAACTTATATTCGTAAGCCTAAAATTATTAATTAGAATTACCTAATAATTATCTGTGTCGAGGAGGGATCAAGCGTACCTCTGGCAATCGGCTTGACCGGCATGGTGAAGGCAAAGCCTTGTGGATCGTCCTCCGTCTGTACAATCACCAAGCATCGTTCTTCAGTGTACTTTATGTCCGCTAATGCGTCAATTTTTTCAGGCGATCACCGGTGCAGCCTCTCAAAGCGAAAATTATCGACAAACGAGCGAAACAGCTTGACAATTTCATCGAATGGATTAATATTATGAGTGCTTACTCAATAAATGAATAATTACTCACTCAATAATTAGGAGCACACCCTTGGAAATAACCAGGCGAGAAAAACGGATTGCATTCCGCAGGTTAGAAATACTAGCTGCAGCGGGAAGATTGTTCGCCGAACGAGGTTATCACCGCACAACGACGAAAGATATCGCTATCGAGGCGGATGTCTCTGAGGGGACTATATATAACTATTTCACTAGTAAAGAAGACCTGCTGATGGGATTGATGGAGCAGCTGACTGAAAGGATGAACCTGGGAGTCATGCTTTCGGAATCTCTCCCGGAAGATCCACAGGATTTCCTGCTGCTGATGCTCCAGAATCGCCAGAAATATTTGAGAGAGAATGGGGTTCTCCTGCAGGCGATTTTTTCCGAGATCCTGGTGAACCCTGACCTGGCGCTTAAATATCATGAGGAGATTATTTTACCCACCCAAGAGCGGATCGAGGAACACTTGAGACAGAGAATCGAGCTTGGGCAGATCCAACCGGTCAACAGCATGCTTCTGGCGCGCATCCTCACAGGTCTAATCACCGGGCTTTATCTACTCCAAATCGTTGGCGATAAAGAAATTACTGCCGAATGGAACGAACTATCTGATCTTTTGGCTCATATTCTCTTCGAGGGCATTTCGGTAAGATAGGAACTGGTATGGTTTTCAAGAACCTGCTGCGAAGAAAGGGAAGGACGATCCTGTCTGTAATCGGCATCAGCATCGGGGTGGCGGCGATCATCGGGCTGGGCGCCATGGCCCAGGGGCTGGAAGCAGGCTATTCCGCCATGTTGAGCGGGAGCAAGGCTGACCTGATCTTGAGCCAGCCGAACTCTTTCGATATCAGCTACAGCGCCGTCGACGAGGCTATCGGTGAAGAATTGACTGTGATGCCAGAAGTCGAAGCGGTGAGCGGGATGCTGCAAGGATTTGTAGACACCGAAGGGGTGCCGTTCTTCTTCGTCTTTGGCTACCCGGAAGACAGCTTCATTCTGGGACGCTTCCAGATCACTGCCGGACAATCGATCTTCTCAAAAGAAGTGCACCGGACGCATGGGAAAAGCCTCCTGCTGGGCGCCTCCGCGGCGGAGACTCTGAAAAAATCTGTCGGCGACAGCATTCGCCTGGGGGCCAGCGTCTATAAAGTGACCGGCATTTTCGAATCGGGGGATGCATTCGAGGATTCGGGCGCCATTCTCACCCTGAGCGAAGCGCAAACCTTGCTGGGCAAACCACGCCAGGTAAGCCTGTTCTATATCCAGCTCGAAGACCCGGCGCTGCGCGAGCGGATCACGAAACGGGTCGAACGGCTCTTCCCCGACCTGGATTTTAGCGGTACGGACGATTTCGCCGATAAACAGCAGATGAGCGATTACCTGTACGGTTATGTGTGGGTCCTGGCGGGCCTGGCGATCATCATCGGCGGGGTCGGGATGATGAACTCGCAGCTGATGTCGGTGTATGAACGGACGCGCGAGATCGGCGTGCTGCGGGCGATTGGTTGGAGCAGCGGGCGTGTCTTGCTCCTGATCCTGGGTGAATCGCTGCTTGTGTGTCTTACCGGAGGCTTGCTCGGCTTGCTCCTGGGCTGGTTGTCTCTGGTGGCCTTCTCCAGCGTGACGAGCATCTTTGGAGCAACACAAGAACTTCAAGCCGGTTTAGTCGTCGCATCCCTGGTGGTTGTGCTGATCCTGGGACTGGTAGGCGGTTTGTACCCGGCCTGGAGAGCCTCCCGCTTGCAGCCGGCGGAAGCCCTGCGATACGAAGGCGGCAGCGGGGGCGGGAACGTGCGCCGCTTACCGGTCGGGGGTATGGCAGTGCAAAGTCTGTGGCAGCGGACTACCCGAACCATACTGACCGTGAGTGCGATCGGAATTACGGTAGGGGCGATCATGGCCCTGGAGGGCATCATCCGCGGCTTTGCCGACAGCATGACAGAGATGGCGATCGGATCGGACGTCGAGATCATGATCCGGCAGGAAGACATTGCCGATACCAGCTTGAGCGCCATCGATGAACGGATTGGGGATAAGCTGGCGGCAATGCCGGAGGTGCAGAACGTCAGCGGATCGGTCTTCAACTTCGTCATGCTACCGGAATCGAGCAGCTTCCTGATCCTGCAGGGATACGCCCCGAACGAGTACACCATTAATCGGTTCGTCATCATCGAGGGCGAGCCGCTGAAGAGCAATCACCAAATTCTGATCGGGCGTACGGCGGCAGAAGCACTGCACAAGGATGTGGGAGATACGATCGAGCTGGCGGGCAGCCGCTTCCGAGTCGCAGGCATTTATGAGTCCGGAATCGGTTGGGAGGAGATGGGGGGCATCATCACCTTGCGCGATGCGCAGGTGCTTGCCGGCCGGCCGCACAAGGTATCCTTTTACGCGCTGAAGCTGCAAGACCCACAGCTAGCTCCCCAGCTGGTGGAGAAGATCAACCGTGAGATGCCGGATGTGCACGCTGCTCTTTCCGGAGAGTTCGTCGACGAGCTGCCGGATATGGAGAACACCGGCGACCTGATGGCAGGCATCTCGATGCTGGCGATCATCGTTGGCGGGGTCGGGGTTTTGAACACAATGCTGATGGCGGTCTACGAGCGGACGCGCGAGATCGGCGTGCTGCGGGCGTTAGGCTGGCGGCGGCGGGCTATCCTGGGATTGATCTTGAAGGAAGCGTTGATCCTGGGGCTGTTAGGAGGGGCGGCTGGGATTGGAGTGGCGTATGGCCTGGCGCTGGCGGCGAGCAGCGTGCCGATGGGTGAGTCGTTTGCGCCTGTGTTTACGATCGATATCTTTGCCCGGGCGATCGGCGTGGCGCTGCTGCTCGGCTTGATCGGCGGGCTGTACCCGGCATACCGGGCGACCCGGATGCAGCCGGTGGAGGCTTTGCGGTACGAGTAGAACAATCATACGTAACGAGTAATCCGTAAGCGTAATATCGATTATCTGGAGAGTCAAACGATGAAGATAGCAAACCTGCTCCTGATTAACTGGCTGGTTATCCTGGCGATGCTCTTGAGCGGTTGTGGAGGTTTCGGCGGAGCTGCCACGCCAACTATCGAACCTGTGGATGAAGTGGATTTCACACCCATCGTCAGCGCTACCGGGGTGGTAGTCCCCTCCCGGTGGGCGGTGTTGAGCGTGAGCCTCCCCGGGACCCTCGAAGAGCTGCTGGTGGCTGAAGACCAGGTCGTCACAGCTGGGGAGACCTTGCTCCGTCTGGAAGGGAAAGAGGAACTTCAGGCAGCCATCTCGGCGGCGAATCTCGAGCTGCAATCGGCCGAACAGGCGCTCGAAGACCTCTACGAAGCGCCGGAAGTCAGGACGGCGGCGGCAGCTCAGGCGATCGTGGAGGCCGAACAGGCGCTGGACGACGCCCAACGCAGGCTGCGCAACCTGAAGTCGATTGCCGAGCAGTTCGACATAGAGCAGGCGCAAGCCAACCTGGTGCTGGCGCGCGATCGTCTGGATAAGGCCCAGGAGGATTACGACCCGTACGCCAACAAGCCGGAGGACAACCTGGTGCGGGCGGCGCTGCTGAGCAAGCTCGCCCAGGCGCGCGAACATTACCAGGCGGCGGAACGGCTGCTGAATAACCTGATCGGGCAGGCAAGTGAACTCGATCTGAAGGAAGCCGAGGCAGATTTAGCCCTGGCGGAAGCGCATTTGCTCGAGGCTCAGCAGGATTACGAGGACCTGAAAGCCGGACCGGACCCCGATACGGTACGCCTGGCAGAAGCGCGGGTGAGCAACGCCAGGGAGCAGCTGGCGGCGGCCCAGGCCGCGCTCGAAGACCTGGAACTGGTCGCGCCCTTCGATGGAACGGTCAGCGGGATCGACGTGCGCGCCAGTGAGTGGGTGCAGCCGGGACAGCCGGTCATGACCCTGGCGGATCTGTCGGGGCTGCGGATCGAGACCACCGACCTGAACGAGATCGACGTGGCGCGGGTGGAAGCCGGCGACGAGGTGGCGATCACCTTCGACGCCTTACCGGACGTGGAGGTGCGGGGGACGGTAGTGCGCATCGCGCCTAAGGCGGCGGAGGGATCCGGGGTGAACTACACGGTGGTGGTCGAAATGGACGAGGCGCCTGCGCAGCTGCGCTGGGGCATGACGGCATTCGTGGATATCGAGGTGGATTGATGGGTAAGCGAGAAAAAGGCGACGGAATGGTAGGAACGTCCGAGTGGCTGGTCGAAACGCGCGGCCTGACGCGTGTCTACGGAGACGGCGAGGCGATCCATGCCCTGGACGGCGTGGACCTGCGCATCGCGCCGGGCGAATTCGTGGCGGTGATGGGGCCGAGCGGGAGCGGGAAGAGCACCCTGCTACACATCATCGGCGCGCTGGACCGCCCGACTTCCGGGCAAGCCTTCGTCAATGGGCAGGATGTGGAGAAGATCCCGGATAAAGATGAGTTCAGGGCGAAGACGGTGGGTTTCGTCTTCCAGCTGCACAACCTGATCCCCACCCTGACTGCAAAGGAGAACATCGAGGTGCCGATGGTGGGGCACCTGGGCAGCCGGGCGCGCCACAAGCGGTCCGAAGAATTGCTGGCGATGGTCGGCCTCACCGATCGCAAGAATCACCTGCCCAACCAGCTGTCCGGCGGGCAGCGCCAGCGGGTGGCGGTGGCGCGGGCGCTGGCGAACAACCCGCCGCTGGTGCTGGGAGACGAGCCGACCGGCAGCCTGGACACGGCTACCGGGCTTGAATTGATGAAGCTGCTGCGCGAGCTCAACCAGAGCCAGGGGGTGACTTTCATCGTCGTCACGCACGACCCGACGGTGGCGCGGCAGACCCGGCGGGTGATCGTCATGCAGGACGGCAAGATCGCCCGGGAGGATATCATCGGATCGCCCCTGGAGGAGGACCTGAAGATGTGGCGGCATTCCGGGCTGGGGCGGCGGCTGATCGCCGGGGATGGGCAGGTACTTAAGGCCTTCGACCTGACGCCGGAGCAGGTCGAGGCGGTCAAGGCGTTGCTGGGGTGAATTGCAGGTTCCGGGGTGAGCAGGAGATTGCGTGCGAACAAAGTTCGCCTGGCAAAGAACGCCTCGCAAGGACATTCCATGCCTGAGAGGGAGATTGCGTGCGAATGTAGTTCACCTGGCAAAGAACGCCTCGCAAGGACATTCCATGCCTGAGAGGGAGATTGCGTGCGAACAAAGTTCGCCTGGCAAAGAACGCCTCGCAACGACAGCTCGAGGTGTCTTTGCGAGGGCGCGCCAACGAAGTTGGCGGCGCAGCCGCCCGAAGCAATCTCATCGCCTGGGATTTGCCATTTTCTACCAGCGGGGGTATGATCGCAGGCTGAGCGCGATTGGACCGGGCTCGATCCATGGCAGTTGTACAGAACTATCAGGGAAGACCTCGCTTTGCAAAGCGCGCCTGGAGCGCGTTATTCGTGCTATGCCTCACTGGGGGGATATTACTCGTCCTGATCTTCTCACAACCGTACCCGACCTTACAAACCTGGACCGGCTGGCTGACCCCGGATGGGGAACTCGAATCTTTCACGCCGGTCGTCTACGGTACGCTGAGGAGCGTCCTGCTGCCGCTGGGAGGGGTGCTGCTGGCGCTGGCAGGCGGACTGGTACTACTCAGGCGGCGCAGCCAGGCCTGGCTGGAGCGGCTGTGGCTGGCGCTAGGCGAGATGGCAGGCAGGCTGAGTGTGGATACCGCCCGGCTGCTGGTTTCGGCGCGGAACGTCGTGCGGGAGGAAGGCCGCCTGCTGGCGGGCGTGGCGCTGCTGACCCTGCTGGCGGCGCTGCTGCGAGCCTTCTACCTGTCCAAGCCGATGGGGCACGACGAGACCTACACCTACATGGCGTTCGCCTCGCAGGGGCTGTGGACGGCGGTCTCGGACTACCACCTGCCCAACAACCACGTCTTCCACACCCTGCTGGTGCTGGTCTCGACACAGCTGTTCGGGAACGCGCCCTGGGCGATCCGGCTGCCGGCGTTCCTGTTTGGCGTGCTGACGGTCCCGGCGACGGCCACCCTGGCGCTGGCGCTGTACGGGCGGCGGGCGGCCCTGCTCAGCGCGGCGGTCATGGCGGTGCTGCCCGTGCTGGTGGATTACTCCAGCGCGGCGCGCGGCTACAGCGGGATGGCTTTCTTCTCGGTGATCCTTCTGCTGCTGGCGGTCTACGTCAGGCGGCACAGGAACCTGGCGGCGTGGGGGTGCTTCGCCTTGGCGGCGGGGCTGGGCACTTTCACTCACCCGGCGATGCTCTACCCGTTCGGAGTGGTGATGACCTGGCTGTGCCTGTCGGCGCTGTTCGAGGACGTGGGGGAGG
>DATDRQ010000299.1:0-10497 GCA_035291645.1 Anaerolineales bacterium | reverse complement strand
CATCCTGAAGGGCACGGGTTGTGAGGTGCGCGAGATCCGCGGCGAGATGAACCCCGGCTTTGGGGGGGTGCACCCGGAGCCGATCGCCCGCTACCTGGGCGCCCTGGCGGGGGCGATCGGCACGGGGATGGGTGACATCGGCCTGGCGACCGACGGGGACGCCGATCGCATCGGAGCGATGGACGGGCGCGGGAATTTCGTCGACCCGCACAAGATCATGGCGCTGGCGCTGCGTTTCCTGGTCGAAGAGCGCGGCTGGCAGGGACCGGTGGTGCGCACCGTCTCGACCACGCGCATGATCGACCGCCTGGCGAAGCGCTACGGGCTCCCGGTCTACGAGACCCCGGTCGGGTTCAACTACATCGCCGATTACATGCTGAAGGAAGAGATCTTGATCGGCGGGGAAGAATCGGGCGGGATCTCATTTCGCGGCCACATCCCGGAGGGAGACGGCTTGCTGATGGGACTGCTGCTGATCGAGATGGTGGCAACCCTACACACCCCGCTGGAAGATTTGGTCAAAGCTCTACTGGAGGAGGTCGGCCCGGCGCACTACCAGCGCAGCGACCTGAGGCTGCACCGCCCGGTGCCTAAAGACTTGATAACCAGCCTGCTGATAGAACAAACGCCGCCGGAGATCGGCGGCGAGAGGGTCGAGCAGGTTGATTCCCTGGATGGGGTGAAATTTATCCTGGCAGACGATTCCTGGCTGCTGATCCGGCCTTCCGGCACCGAACCCGTGCTGCGGGTGTACGCCGAGGGGCGCAGCCCCGAAATGGTCCAGGCCTTACTCGGTTTCGGCGAGCAGGTCGCCAGGCAGACTGCCTGAAGCGTTTCCTGAGAGGAATAAGCGGGTATGATTTAACTGGCGGTGCGCAGTCTGCGGGCCAGGTAAATTACCACGATCAGGACCAGCGCCAAACCGACCATGCCGGGAACGCCGAAGTCATCCGCAAAACCCGTGTTTGGGAGTCCAGAGGCGGTCGGCGTGACGGTCAGCCTGCCAGCGGCGGCCTCAGTCAGCAGGAAGGCCACGGTCGCCGTGCGGTCCGCGGTCGGAGAAGCACTGATAGTCGGGGCGGCCAGCACCTGGGTTGGCGTGACGCGGATCTGGCCTCGATTCGGGATCAGGATCTGTTCGCCAACCTGGATGGTGATGTTGGGTTTTTGGTTAACCGCCAACAATTCTTCTACAGTGACGCCGAATTGCCTGGCGATCGATTCGAGGCTGTCCCCGGCCCGGACCACGTAGATCACGGTCCCTGAAGGCGTGGTGGTGGCGGTGGCCGTCGCCGTCCACCTGGCGGCCTGGGAGGTTTGCGTGACTGCCATGGCTACCTGGGTGTTCTGGGCGTTGATCTCGGCAGCCTGGGTTGCCTGCTGGTTGCGCTGCTGGGGCGCGAAGACCAGGGTATAGAGGGCCAGGCACAGCAGAGCCAGCAAAAGTATGCCTCCCAGCACCCCTGCTACAATAAAGAACGTCCGGTTGCCAGAACCCTCCGGAGCAGGCGTCTCTTCTATGATTTCGTCGCGTTCATCATCCATGTCTTCAAGGGTCATAATGCTTTCTCCTCCTTGTTACTTCTCCTCGTACCTGAGTCACTCCGGGAGGCTGCTAACACCTCTATTTTTACTCCAAAACCTCGAGGTTCGCCAGTGGCAAAACCACTTGGCTGCCGTTCTCCAGGCGCACGGATGCAGCCGGAGCGCGGATCCCGCTGGGGAAGAGCTCCTGCTCGGGCTGCAAGGCGATCAGCGTGCCAACCTGAGAACTAAAGGGAGCCCGGACGACCCGCACACGCAGGTCAGGCGTAAACAGGGTAGCCTCGCGCGGCTCAGCCGGGGCTTCGGCGACCGGCAAAGGGATGAAGACCTCGGGACGGGTGTGACCGTACCACTGGCGCGGTTCGGCGATGACGGCGATCTCCCGCCGGTCGTTGGTAGTCAATAACTTGAATGCAGCCGAGTTCATCGGCAGCAGGCCAAACCCTTCGAGCACGATGACCGGGAAAGGCAGGCTGGTCGCGAATGGGATCAGGGAAGCAGCCATGCTGGCAAGCACCAGTCCGCGCAGGGGCAGTTCGGCGGCTGCCTGCAAGACGGCCTGCTCGGAACAGAAACCAGCCAGGACCACTGACCCACGCAGGTCGATCTCCAACCGGTCGGCGGTCATTACATCTTCAGACTTGCGCGCCAGGACGCGAAAAAGCCCATAATCCAGACCACCGTTGCCCCATACCCCCTGAACCAGGGCGCCACTGCTGGCTATCTCCACCCCCCGATCGCCGATCAAGGCTGAGACCGTGCCAGGAAAGGCAGCCCGCAGCTGGAAAGGCGAGCTATCGAGTCGTATCAGCACCTGTCCTCTGCGGACCAGTATGATCTCACCGGAATGGGTCGCGCGCACCACACGCTTCGGCCAGCCTACCGGCCCGGCGATCAGATCCCCTTCGCTCACCCGATCGCCTGGTTGACGCTGCATGGCCTGCTCGACTTTTTGAGGTGTGACCCCCAGGGCGCGGGCGACGTCCAGCAGCAGGTGCGCGGGGGCGAGATCGGCCTCGGCAACCACCTCCGCGGCGCGCACCTGCTGGCCTTTTCGAACCAGGATACGGCCAGGCGCCGGCAGGAGGCGTTGGCGGCGGATAGAGGTTAGCGGGAGAACGTGCGTAATAGGCGCCAGCATGGTAGATTAAACCCCGACCGGGTCCGGTCGATGCGTTTCGCTTCCTCCAGGGAGTTGCAAGTTCGGGTCCAAATACCTCACCAGCAGCCCGGTCCCCGAATCCTAAGGCGCGGTCCGGAGAGCGCGCCTGAACTCATCCCCCGAGGGTCCACAACCATTTCTTGAAGAGCTCGCGCCGCCGTCCGGCATCCTCTGGCAGGCGCAGCGGGCGACCCCGGGCATCGATCACCACTCCCAGCGCGCCACCGATCACCCGCACGCTGCCGCCCCTTCCCGGTCCGCCCATGCCGACATCTGCCCTGTGCAGCGGCTGCAAACGCAAGCGAGCCGGTTGCCCCGGCGGGACTGGCAGGGCTTCCAGCGTGCCCTGCTTGATATCCAGGCTCATTTCCTCTCCAGATTCGTAAGCCAGACGCAGGCGCAGGATGGGGGTACCCGGCCGGGCGGCGGCGACTGGCGAAATAATCGTCGCCAGGTTCAGGAAGGTGCTCGATTCCAACACCTGGACGACGAGCGCCGGATTGACCAGGGCGGCGGCGCCAAGCGGAGCCATCAAACTGTGCTGGTCGAGCACCAGGGTGGTTACCCCGACCGGCTGGACGGCGTCCAGCAGCAACAACAGGCTTTGCCCCAGGGTCGGCGCATTAGCCAGGACGCTGCCGGAGGCCAGGACAGGCTCCATTCCGGGCAACAGGCCTGAGCGCAGGTAAGCAGCATCCTTCGGAAAGCCTGCGGATACCTTGGATAGAGCGCTCCGGATCGCCTGGCGGGCCAGCGCCTGTTCAATCGCCAGGTCCTCCGCGGTTACCGGCAGGCTGGCAGGGTGAAGAGTCTTATTGTATATATAATCGCGCACGTAATCGGAGCCGGCTTCTTGCGGCAGCCAGCGGGTGATGGATTCGAGCGAAGTGGTCTCGAGCAGTTCTGGCAGACCGGTACCCAGGCCCAGCCCGGGGTACACCCCCAGGGTCAGCCTGCCATCGAACGCAGCTGCGACGCTGGTCGCCGAAGCGCCCACGTCGATGCCCAACACGCCCTTGGCCGGGTCATACACCCGGCTCAGGAAGCGCACTACCCGCCCGAAGGCGGTCGCGCTGGGAAGCAACCGGCGACCTGTCCAGGCATCCAGCTCCTTCACCCCGGGGATCTGGCGGGAGCGAACCACGCGAAACGCCTCCGCCATAGCCGGGTGGGCCGGGTCGATCTGCTCCTGTTCCAGGGCAGGGCGCACGTTGGGAACGATGGTGAGATTGGCCTGGCGCTTCACCACAGTGCGAACCTGCTCGGCCAGGGCCTGGTTACCGGCAAACAGCACTTCCGGACGTGCCTCACGCGGCAGGAGTGAGCAGGCCAGGGCCACCGAGTCTACCAGGCGCACGACCGAGTCCGAAGCCCCGCCTTCGGTACCGCCCGCCAGGACGATCACGTCTGGGCGCAGCTTGAGCAGGGCGTCCAGGCGTTCCTCCGGCTGGCGATGGTCGTTCAGACTGAGCCTTTCGCTAACCTGGGCGTAGGTGGTGTTCGCCAGACGGCAGGCGCTCGCCAGGGAAACATCCTCCAGCAGACCGATCGCCGCGATCTTGAGCGGCGGGCCGGCCGACATGGTCGCCACAAACTGGTCGACCCCGGATCCGTCCCCCTGGCCCGGCATGATCAAGCGCTGGTCATTACCGACCAGCCGGCGCCCGGTGACCTCCTGCAAGTCGTCGAGCGCCAGGCGGATGCCCTCCCCGATGTGATGGTAAGGAGCCGCGGCAGTGGTAGGTGCCGTGCCGACGGCGAGAAAGCGGTAGCGCCCTTCGACCACTTCGAACAGCACGGCGCGGGTGTGCACCTCGCCAATGTCTAGGGCCAGCAGGCTATCCGGTTCCGAGTGCAGCATGTTCATCGGTCCACTCAGTTCAGGTGATCCAGGGCAGCAGGATGGTTTCTATGAAATCCACCAGAAAAACCAGGCGTTCGATCAAGGCGACCAGCGCTGCGCTGAGCACCCCGGCGAAGATGAAACCGAAGGCGATGGCGATGAAGACCTGACCGATCTGCCCCAGGCTGGCAATCCAGGCCTGCGGGCGGTAGGTCTGGTTCGGGCGAGTGAGGATGCCAAATTGGAAATAGGCCAGCGAGGCGATCGTGCCGACGATCAGAACGGCGCCGTTCATCAGGCTCACGGCGAGCCCCGGCTCAAAGGCCTGGATCGCCTCCCGGTCGAACAGGTCGATCGAGGCCAGCACCTGGGGAAAGAGGGTGCCGGTGATCGCCCCGCCGATCGCCACCGCCGCGCCCACGCCGACCAGGTAGGCCATCGGCAGGTTTCCCCAGCTGGACAGGCGGGGGGAGACCTTCGCCAACAGGAGCCCGCCCAGCGCCAGCGGGACCAGGGCCAGCAGGCGTTCCCCGGCCGTGCCACTGAGGAGGGGAGCTGCCAGGTGGGGCAGCAACACACTGTTAATCGCCATGATGGCGGCAAATCCAGCCGCAACCCCGATAAACAGGTGTACCGTAAAGCGGAAGAGCGGGTTATCACCCAACAGGTAGCTGAACACCAGCAGGGTGAAAACGAAGCCGAGCAATGCGCCTATTTGATCGGCCAAATTCATGGCATTTCCTCGTCTTTTTCCACCGCAGGCGCCTGGCCCGGGAGCGTAGAGGCGTGCAGCACCGCTCCGATCACCAAGATTATCGCCATCACGAACAACCCAACCCCAAAGGCATCCCAATAATCCTGTTCCCCGCTTTCCCGACCGGTCATACGGGCGTAGGCGGCGCCTCCGCGTAGCCCGGCGGCAAAGCCGTGCAGTTGCCTGGGATTGCTCAGGTAATATGGGTTGAGCAAAGGTTCGGCCTGGGCGCTGCTGACCATGGTCAGGATGGTTTGTTTGGCCTCGTCGGCCTGTCGCGGCGATGCCTGCTCGATCCAGATGCGCGCCAGGTCCGGGTCATCCACCAGGACGAGCACCATGGAGAAATCTTCGAACGACCGCACACCTTGCAAAGGCGGCAGGGCGGGGGCTGTGGACGTCTCCCAGGCAGCCACCCCATCTATCGTATAAGGAACCGTTCGCTGGGGCGCCTCGACCAGGCTTAACAACCCGGCCGCGCCGCCAGGGATGAAACCGAGGTTAATGTATTGGACCCCGCCGGTGTATTGATGTCCTGCCAGTGTTTTATTCAGGAAGCGTTCTGCCAGGACGGGCCCGGTAGGGGTGGTAGAGACGATGGTCAGGGAGGCGCCGCGCAGCATCAGGTGGTCCATCACGGGGGCGGCGGCTGCCTCCATCTCCGGTGCGAACGCCGGCTCGTAGTCGAAAGCCACCAGGACTTTAGCGTCGGGCGACAGCTGGCTGACCAGGCGGTTGAGTTCGGCAGCCTCCTCGGTATAGGCATCCAGCACCGCAGGATTCCCATCCATCAACACGGGCCACAGGACAGCCAGGATGAGCACCACGGCTATAATCCAGCGCTGGATCTGCTGGGAAGCCAGCGCCGGTCGCTTTGGAAGCGGGCGAGCCTGGCCTTCCATCTCAACCAGATTATGGAGCAGGTCAGCATGCAGGCGCTGGTTGGCGGTGATCTTCAAATGCAGCGGGCGGGTGGCCTGCCCCGGCAGATGCGAGGTGCCCTGGTCCGCCGATAGCAGGCCGGTTAACCCGGCCAGTGGACCGGCCTCCTCCGGACTGGGAGCTGCTTCGGGGGGCTGCCCTTCATCGGTGCGCATGGATTGCAGCCACCCAGGCAGGGCTGCCGCCTCTAAATCCGGCTCGTGGGTGGTTTTCTGGTCATCAGGGGGAGGAGCCGGGGAGGCAGCCGGTGGAAGATCCCCTTGCTCCCCGGGAGATTCCGTTACTCCGCTCTCTGGCACGCCCGCGTCCTGTGGCTCGCCAGCGGGGATCTCGCCAGCCTCCTGGGCGGCCATGTTTGGCAGGCCCGCATCGCGCAGCCATTCCGGCAGGTCGGCGTCGGTCTCCAATGGTACCGCATCCTCGAAGGGGGGAACCCCGCTACCGGCAGACCGCAGCGGCGACTGGCAGTACTGGCAGGTCTCTAAGTCGAGTGGGTTCTCTCTCCCACAGGAGGGGCATTCTATCTCAGACAACTGCTACCCCCGGTATGGGCGGTCGGCGCCCATCAAGATGCGCAAGCCGGTGGCGACGATCCCCAGAGCGACGCCCAACAAGACGCCGCGCGCCCCGGCAGCTGCCGGGACCCTGGCGATCCAGGTACGCAGCTCGTTCAGTCCGGGGACCTGCAGGCCGAACAGGGGGCCGCTGGTTAGCAGGATCACTACCACGGTAATGAGAAAGACCACTGCGAGCAGGTTAGCCCGGAGGGAGAGCAGGCGAAAGGCAGCGAGAACCAGGGTGATCGCCAGGATCGCCATCAGGCTGGCTTCGACCGGCAGCTGGGTGCTGGTGAATATCCACAGCGAATACGGATGGGTAGGCCCAAACCAACCCACCACGCCAAGCGTGATGATTAATGCGCCGACCAGCACAATACTGAACGGTCTGCCCGGCTGAGCGGTGACGATTTTCTTCCAATGCACGGAAAACAGGCTGAAAATACCGACCAGCAGCGCAACTGCCAGTAGGATGAGGCCCCATTCAAGCAGCACCTTTCGCAGGGTGATCAGCAGTTCAACTGGAAGGAAGTAGCCCAACAGGACGATCAACCCCAGGGCAATCGCCAGAGCGGTGGAGAAAGGCGCCCTCATAAGAAGCCTGCCAGCTTGAGGAGTGCTCCGATCACGATAACGAGGATGATGACCCAGCGCAGTACGTCCTGCGCCATCAAGCTGGCGGTATGGGTTGGACCGGCGCCCAGATAAGCGCCGCCGGCGAAGGTTTCTTCGCCGATCAACGGTTCATCCGCGCTGGTGTACAAAACGGCCTGCCCGGAGAGGCGATCGGTACCCGCCAAGGTTAGGTTGCCGGAGCGCCCGCCCGCCTCGGCGAGCAAAGCAGCTTCTACTCCGAAGCTGCCGACCAGCATCGTGGCGCCGACATCCTGGTCTTGCACGGTCAACAGCGCTCCTGCGGCGTACGAGAAGGGAGTCAGGCCGGTCAGTTGAGCGCGGGCAGGCTCGAATTCGGCGCCCAGGCTGCGCGAAGCCGAACGCAGAGTATCCTGGGATAGGATGGCGAGGCCGGCGTCACCGGAGGTGGCGACGGGTGGGTGATCCGAGAACGAAGTCCAGCCAGAAATCCGCTCCAGCATCCTGAGCCCAACGAAGGCGATCGGCCCATGCTCCCCGATCAATGTTCCCCGCCCCAGGGTCAGGTGCAGACGCTGGCCAGCTTCCACGGAGAGTCCGACCGCCCGGCGCAGGCGGGCAAAGGCAGGGATCGGGCGCTGCGGTCGCCAGGGCTGCCGGCGTAAGGCGGCGGCAAATCCGAGGATCAGGGCGGCAAACCCGGCGGCAAACAGGAGCCCGAGCAAATCTGCAATGTTCATGCGAGTTCCTCCGTTTCGCGCAAGAAAGCGGCGAAGACCTGTGCCTGTTGGTCTTCCTCGAGCAGGTTGGTGAGGGCTTGCCAATGGTCTTCCGGCCACAATGAATAAAGGAAGGGTTGGCTCAGATACATCGCTTGCGCGCCGAAGATGGTCAGGGGGCCTGCGACCTCGAGAAATGTCGCCACCAGGTGGTGCACCCCCCAGGTATGTAGTTGGTTTGCCCACACCCGCCAGATATGGTGGTTCTGATCCATGGTAAAAAGTATAGCACACTTTCTAAATCGCCCGATTTCAGGGCCGATCGCTGCTCGGATTTTAAGGCCGCGCCGGAATTCGGTCAAGCCGGTACTTAGATCAGTACAGCTTTCGTGCCAGGATGAATTCTTACTCTTTTTGTCTGGAATGTGACAGGTAACAGGTATTTAATATGACCTATATAACTTGGTTCATATGACAAGTGGTACTAAACTTAGTGTTTGACCGGAAAAAAAGGCATGAGGTGTTCCCCATCCTGAATTTTCGATCTGATTGAAAAAAGCGCGCCCGTTGTAGGCGCGAGGATACGAGGAGAAAAGAGCAATGAAACGATCTATCATCACTGTAGACGGCAACGAAGCCGTAGCCCTTGTGGCCCATAAAGTCAATGAGGTGATCGCGATCTACCCGATCACCCCTTCCTCATCGATGGGTGAGCTGGCTGATGCCTGGTCTGCCGTTGGGGAGAAGAATATCTGGGGGACGGTGCCCCTGGTGGTTGAAATGCAGTCGGAGGGCGGCGCGGCCGGCGCCGTGCATGGCGCTCTGCAAACCGGCTCGCTGGTGACCACCTTTACCGCCTCGCAAGGCCTGCTCCTGATGATACCCAACATGTACAAGATCGCCGGTGAGCTGACCTCGACCGTATTCCACGTCTCCGCCCGCACGCTTGCCACGCATGCGCTTTCGATCTTCGGCGACCACTCAGACGTGATGGCAACCCGGGCGACAGGATTTGCCTTGCTCGCTTCCGCCAGCGCCCAGGAGGGGCACGACTTGGCCCTGATCGCCCAGGCCGCCACGCTGGAAGCCCGGGTGCCTTTCCTGCACTTCTTCGACGGGTTCCGGACCTCCTCAGAAGTGAATAAAATCGAGCAGCTGACCGGCGAGGATTTGCGGGCAATGATCAGCGAGCAGCTGGTGCACGCCCACCGGGGACGCGCCCTCTCACCCGATCATCCCTACATCCGGGGCACCGCCCAGAACCCGGATGTTTTCTTCCAGATGCGGGAAACGATCAACCCCGTCTACCAGGCCTGCCCCGGGATCGTGCAGAAGGCGATGGACAGGTTCGCCGGGCTGACCGGGAGGCAGTACCACCTGTTCGATTATTACGGCGATCCCAACGCCGAGCGGGTGATCGTCATCATGGGCTCGGGCGTCGAGACGGCTTCCGAGACCGCCAAGTTCTTGAATAAACGCGGGGAGCGGGTCGGTGTGGTCGCGGTGCGTTTGTACCGCCCGTTTTCATTGGAGCACTTCGCGCAGGCGCTGCCCGCCAGCGTCAAGACGATCGCCGTACTGGACCGCACCAAGGAACCCGGCGCCACCGGCGAGCCGCTCTACATGGACGTGGTGACGGCGATCCGCGAGGCGTTGGACGGCGGCATCGCTCCCTTCGATCAGACCCCGCTGGTCCTCGGCGGACGCTACGGCCTGTCCTCCAAGGAATTCACCCCCGCCATGGTGAAGGGAGTGTTCGACGAGATGGGCAAAGCCGAACCAATGAAGCACTTCTCCGTCGGAATTAACGACGACGTCTCCTTCACCAGCGTCGACTACGACCCCGGCTTCTCGATTGAAGACCCGGACACCGTGCGGGCGGTCTTCTTCGGATTGGGCTCGGATGGCACCGTCGGCGCAAATAAGAATTCGATCAAGATCATCGGCGAGGAGACGGATAACTACGCCCAGGGCTACTTCGTGTACGACTCGAAGAAGTCGGGCGGGATCACCATCTCGCACCTGCGCTTCGGCCCGCGCCCGATCCGCGCCCCTTACTTGATCAGCGAAGCGAATTTCGTCGGCTGCCACCAGTTTACCTTCCTGGAGCGCTACGATGTGTTAAAATACGCCGCCCCGGGCGCGGTTTTCCTGCTCAACAGCATCGTCGGCCCGGATGAGGTCTGGGACACGCTGCCACGCGAAACCCAGCAGGCGATCATCGATAAGAATCTGCGCTTCTATGTGATCGACGGCTACAAGGTCGCCGAAGAGACCGGTATGGGCCGGCGCATCAACACTATCATGCAGACCTGCTTCTTCGCCATCAGCGGCGTGCTGCCGCGCGAACAGGCGATCGAATCGATCAAATACACCATCCG
>DATDRQ010000298.1:0-19689 GCA_035291645.1 Anaerolineales bacterium | reverse complement strand
CAAACTCTCCGCAAATTGTCTCTTACAACGCTTCTTCCTAGAAGCACAGCTTCCTCTCAGAAGCGCTTTGGTCCCTTTACGGTCCCTTCCCCCCTCCTCGCGGGTTCCCTTCCTTCTCACTCTTCAGTTGTTAAGGTGCTGGCGCCTCTCTCGAGCAGGTTATGCCTGCGCTCCCGAGATTGGCAGACGACAAATCGCCGATGCTGGGGAACCTCTCAGTTACCTTTTGACATCGGCACGCCAGACCGACAAACCTTCGGTTTTGGTCTCTGACGCTATGCGTCTTTAGGATTGTTATCGATCTGCCTGTTCAGGCGAGATCAGTAATGTTGCTTAGATTGAGTATTTTAGTACAAAATTGTCAATTTGTAAAGGGTTTTTTAATCATTATCAGGAGAAGACTGCTCAAGGGGCATTCAGGCGAAGCAGCTGCCAGTCGGTTAGAATGAAGATAATCTGCTGAAAATCTTGGTGGATTGAAATGCGGTGACAATAGCCACAATTAGACTCATAATTCTCTTATTTATGGTAAAATTTTATAGGGGGGAATCTACGTGAATTAAAAATTGGAGATTAACAATTGATAAGAACGCGAGTTGACTTCAAGATATGGAGAGACAGCACGCTATTATTGTTAATCTAAAGAAACAGTCGCTGTGGCGCTGGATGGCAGCAGTCATTCTTGTTGGGCTTGCCATTCTCCTGCTCGAAACCCTGGAGCACAGACCGGTAAGAATAAGTGATATCTCGGGGGATTATTTACGTGAGGTTCTGTTGTACGGGGTGGCTTTCCCGTTGTTATTCCTGATCATTCTCATCCAATTGAATCGCACCAAGTTGAAACAGGTTCGCAGTGAGCGCCACATTTCTCTGGAAAGATCATTGCGGCGACAACTCGCCGACGCACGCAGTCCCGATGAGATGGAAATTATACTGCTCCAATTTCCAAGGGCGATCTTGCCGATTATCGGTGCAGCGTTGATGGTCTGCGATGAAACTGCTGCCAGGTACGAGCAGGTCAATCATTGGTCCTACGGCGGGGGGCATCTTCCGCAAATAAACCCCTCCCAGGACGTGAACTTCTGCTCGATCGCTCTCCTTTCGCAATGGCGTTCAGAGGGCATCTTCGTTCCATGTTGTTGCCGGGCAAATGGCGAGAAAAGCGAGCAGACGATCGTTTATTGCCTGCCACTCGAGAAGGGTGAGAAGCCGCTGGCCCTATTGATCCTCTATCTCCCCTCCACTAACAACCTGACCTCTGAGCAGACCGATCTTCTGTTGAGCGTTGCCCCAGAGATGGCGCTGGCCATCGAACGCGCCCAGCTCGAACGCACAGTCGTCCGCCAAGTCCGGGAGACCCGGGAGGAAAGGCGCAGGATCGCCCGCGATCTGCACGATTCGCTCGCCCAAGACCTGGCCTATTTGCGCATGAAGTTGGATCAGCTCTCGACCGAGAACGATACGGAACAGGGCATCGCAGCCGTCAGGCAGGAGCTGGGGCGAATGCGCCAGATCGCCGACGAAGCTTATAACCAGGTTCGCCAAAGATTAACCTCGCTCGATCCGGTTACCGTTCCCTGCCTGGCGACCTCGCTCCTCAGCCACGCCCGAATAGTCGGAGGCCGGGCCGGTTTTTCGGTCGAAATGACCACCCTGGGGCAGGCTTACCCGCTTTCTACAGAATCACAACGGCAGATTCTGTATATCTTCCACGAGACACTCCACAACGTTGAAAGGCACGCCAATGCGAAACAGGTCAAGATACAACTCGAGTGGGATAAGCAGGGCTTATCTTTGATGGTTTGGGACGATGGGAAGGGTTTTGAATCATCGAAATTAGATACTAGGAAGCACTTTGGTCTGGAAATCATGCGCGATCGCGCTCAGGATATCGGAGGGCGCATCGATACCCATTCTACGAAAGGTACCGGCACAAAGGTCACCCTATGGTTGCCGTGTAACATCCCATCGGCGCCAATCGGATCACCGGTGCGAGAAGCTTGGGAGGGAAGCCGCGATGAAGCCAAACAGTACCAACCCTATCAGGGTATTACTCGTCGATGATCACGTTTTGTTCCGGGAAGGACTGATCAGCCTCTTGAAAAACCAACCTGATTTTGAGATGGTTGGAGAAGCAGGCAGTCATTGTGAAGCTGTCAAGAAGGCCTTGGAACTCGAGCCAAACCTGGTGCTCATGGATTATGCGCTGCCGGATGGCAACGGGCTGGAAGCCACTCAGGAAATCCTTGCCCGGCTGCCGGAAACCAAAATCGTCTTTCTAACCGTCCATGAAACGGATGAACTCTTGTTTGCGGCGATCCGCAGCGGGGCAAAAGGTTACCTGTTGAAGAACATGCCGGTAAGCAAATTGCTCGAATTGCTGCGCGGGCTGGGAAAAGGCGAGGCGGCCATCACGCTCAAGATGGCCAGCCGGATCCTGGAGGAGTTTGCACGCCAGGAATGGAAGAACCAGAATGGCGAGCCCACGCTCGATCTGTTGACGACCAGAGAGCTGGAAATCCTCGAAAAAATCGCGGACGGCGAGACCAACCGCGAGATCGCGGCGCGTTTATATATTTCAGAAAATACTGTGAGAAATCACGTTCACAATATCCTGGAAAAGTTGAAACTGCAGAACCGCTACGAGGCGGCTCGCCTGGCGACCCGGGTCCGCCGCACAAGGGATCCGGCAGCCGTGTCCTTGTCGATGGCGACCGAAGACTAGCAAGCCAATCAAGGCGACGTTCGAAAAAAAACTGCTCCCCGCCCGGCCGGAGGGAGCGGTTTTTTTTTAGCCAACCGGTCTGGCGAAACACACGGTCACGACATCGCTCCATTCTTCACAGAAGACTAGTTCACCGGTCTAAATTATCCGGAAAACTTCGGAAAAGATAGTCTACTTTTAGACCGCCGGATGTATTGACTTCCATCCCGGAATTTTGTAAGGTATATGTGCCAATATTCGGATAAATAACACCCCAAATAGTCTATAAGGGTCGGGATAACGAGCCTTTCCATATGGAGCAAAAGCGCATCCTGGTCGAGAGTGGATTGCTGCTGGGTGAA
Organism: Anaerolineales bacterium; assembly: GCA_035291645.1. Classification (GTDB taxonomy): domain Bacteria; phylum Chloroflexota; class Anaerolineae; order Anaerolineales; family UBA4823; genus DATDRQ01. The sequence goes on along the minus strand of DATDRQ010000298.1, from coordinate 16,623 downwards.
GGGGTCGAAAGTCTGTTGAGTCAGGCGGAAGATTTCGAGGTTTTTCGGACCCCGTTCGGCGATAGGGAAGCGCTGATCCGGGCGATTCGGCGCCTCCATCCCGATACAGTTGTGATGACTAAGGTCGATGGCTTGAGCGAACCAATACAGGTTTTCCAGGTCATCGATGACTACCCCGACCTGCGCGTAGTTATCGTCAATCCTTATGACAATTCAGTATCGATCTACCAGAAGAGGCAGGTCACCATCAACAGAGTCTCGGACTTCTCGGCTCTAATTTAATCCTTTTAAGACCCATCGACGGCGGGGCGATATGTGAGAAACCATAGGATCCAGGGTGAGTCGAATTGAGGATGTCATTGGCCTTATGCCGATTTCAAGAGGAGGACTGAAATGAAGGTGCACAAATCCAATCAGAAGAGCAGGCGGAGACCGGTCCAGGCTCTCGCCGGCCAAATCTTCATCGTCATTGTCCTGTTAATCACCTCCTTCGCGCCGGTCACCAGGAATAAGGCGCCGCTATTCGGCCAACGCGCCCTGGCGCAGAATTCGAACATCAATCTGGTGGTAAATGACGCCCAGACCGGCGCAACCATCTCCAATTTCAGGTGGATGGTCAACCTGGACAACACGCACGATAACGCGTCTCTAATCGCGCCGGCCAGCTTTAGTCCTGTGATTGCCGAGGGCGATCAAAGTAATGCCAGCGGGATCGTCTTGGATGACACGGCGGCCCCGAATCACGGCTACCTGGTCACTGTGCTGGCCAACGACGGGGTGGGGACGGTCAACGACCCGGATTACAAGATCGGCGGGAAACATTTCAGGCTGCCGCAAGAGGCGGGCGACATCGTCGTCGAGCTGCAGCCTAACCCCTTACCGCTCTCCACGATCAAGGTACGCGTGTTCCACGACAACCACCTGACCAACAGCGAGGACGACATCCCGCTGGAAGACGGCCTGGCGGGCTTTCACATCGTCCTGGCAGACCGGGTCGGCGAGGTGACCACCAACTGGTTCGGGGACCCGATCTGCACGGAATACGCCGGGACGCCGCCGAACGACCCGATCCCGGGCACCGGCGGCTTTTGCGTCACCGGCCCGGATGGCATCGCCACGATCAAATACATGGGGTCCAACAGATTCGAAGTGGAAGCCATCCCGCCGGACGGGACAAACTGGATCCAGACTACCACCATCGAGGGCACCAAGGCCATCGACGCCTGGGTGGAGGAAGGATCGACGGGTTTCAGCACGGAAGAAGGCTTCCTGCAAGCCCTGGTGTGGTTTGGGTTCGTCCAGCCCTGCTCCTTCGGCAACACGGCCGATGACTGCCCGAGCAACAACACACCCGGCACGGGCACGATCACGGGCCGCATCAGGTCGGTCGCCCTGGATAACGAAGCCAAGCCGCTCCTGCTGGGCAACCCGGTCCCGAGTCCGTTCGTCTCCCTGAACAACATCGGCGGTAACGACGAACAGGTCTACACCGCCCGGGGGAACGCCGATGGCACCTTCACCATCCCCAGCGTCCCGCCCGGCCTTTACCAGCTGGTCGTCTGGGATCTGCCGCTGGATTACATCATCCAGTTCTTCACCGTCCAGGTAGGACCTGGGCAAACGGTCAACCTGGGCGACCTGGGTATCCCGCCCTGGTTCGGCAAGATCCGGGGGTCGGTGTACATCGACACCAACGAGAACGGCATCCGGGACCCCGGCGAGGTGAGTCTGAGAGGCCAGGACCTGGACACCCGTTTCAAGGATGGCACGATTCAGTACACGACTTTTTCTGACAACGACGGAAACTACGTGTTCCCGGAGGTGTTCGAGCTGGAGCACTTCGCCATCGCCGAGGTGGGCTACGGGCGCTTCAAGCAAACCGGTGCGGCGGCTTACCAGACAGACCAGTTCGGTAACCCGGTGGCGGGTTACCCGGATAACTTTGTCAACCAGGACCTGGGCCTGGCATCGCTGCTCCAGGCAGAAATCACCTGGGCAGGGACCACCAACTACATCGACTGGGGCAAGAAAGCCTTCGCTCTGGGCGAAAACGGCGGAATCGTCGGCATCATCTTCAATGCAACCACGCGCAACGAGCTCAACGCCAGGCTGCAGGCCAACGAGGACTACGAACCCGGCGTTCCCGGCGCGGTGATTAACCTGTACGATCCGGTGAAGGACGGCAGCGGCAGCCCTGTCTACGATCCGGACACCGGCGAGGTCCAGCTGGATCACATCGTTGGCACCTACATCGCCGACAGCTGGTACGATGCGCTGCCGACGGACTGCATCGAGAAACCCAGTCTGGGACGCCCTCCCGGAGCCATACAACCATCGAGCCTGTTCCCGAACTGCCTGGAATTGCCCGCCCTGCTGGAACAGGTCAAGTCGGGGGTGTTCGACGGCGGCTACGCCTTCGAAGAGGATTGCAGCGATCCCAATCTCGCTAACCCGGACGGCGACGACGACAATGACGGCGTCCCCAACCGGTTAGACCCCGACCTGCTTTCCCAGAGCTGCGTTGCGCTACCGGCCGGCGATTGGGTGGTTGGAACCGAACCGCCGCCAGGTTACCGTTCCGTCATGGAGGAGGACATCAACGTTTTCAGCGGCGATCAGTTAGTCCCGGCCATCCCGCCGCCGCCCTGCGCCGGCCTGCTCCACACGGTGCACGTGACCGACGATTTAACCGACGCCAACTTCGACTTCAACGATCCGGTGAACACGATGGGCGTCTACAACCCGGACTTTCTGGCGACGACTAGCCCGTTGGCTCCCAATGGCGGCAGCCCCTACGAGGGGCAGCAGATGCCGTTGTGCAACCGCCGGCTGGTCACCCTGGAAACCGGGCAAAACGCCAACTCGGATTTCTTCCTCTTCACGGACGCACTACAACACAGCCCTGACGTAAACATCCCCGCCTCCGGCGCCGGCATCCCGATGCCCGGGCGCATCCGCGGCGTCCTGCTGGACGACCTGACGTTGGAACTGGACCCCTCCTCGCCCCTGTATGGCGACAAGCGCGGCATCCCTAATGCCCCGGTGGGCATTCGCGACTTTACCGGCGAGCTAATCACCACAGTATACTCCGACGCGAACGGTTCCTGGGAGGTGCTGCTGCCCTCCACCGGCACGTACAACTGCCCGGTCCCGGCCGGCCCGTGCCCGGGTATGTACCGGGTGACCGGCAACGATCCCGGCACCCCGCAAAACCCCAACCAGGGCTGGAATCCCAACTACGGCACCCTGCAGCTGGTGTTCGACGTCTGGCCCGGCCTGACGACCTACGCCGACGTCGCCATCCTGCCGATCACTGGCTTCGTCCAGGGGCCTAATTCACAGTTCGAGACGCCGCCGATCTGCGAGATCCCGGACAATACCCCAGACATCCAGTCGGTCTCGCAACCGTACGGAAGCCCTGGCGATGACATCACCATCGTGGGAACCGGCTTCGGATCTCCGGGCTCGGTCACGCTGGACGGAACGATGCTGCCCGTGATCAACTGGACGGACACCGCCATCGACGTGGAGTTAGCGGGGGCCGAAGGGCCGCACCAGCTGCTTCTAACCAACGACGGCGGCGCCACCAGCCCGCTAGGCGCCACCATACACGTCCTGGGCGCTGGCTACAACCCACCCATGATTCACGTGCCGGGAGATCATGCGACCATCCAGGGCGCCCTGGAGGCGGCCAACGACGGCGATCTGATCCTGGTCCATCCGGGGGTTTACTTCGAGACCTTACTGGTGGACGAGCGCGTCAAACTGCAGGGCTATGGCCCAGGCGCCAGCGTGATCGACGGGCGTTTCTTCAACTTCGGCGGGACTTCTGCCAACGACTTCGCCCAGATGATCGCCGACACCGTCTATGACGGCCCGGCGACCGTGCCGATGGGCCAGGTGATCACCGTGCTGGCCGAACAAGGCGAGTTCGACGCCGGCTCCAACGCCCAGATCGACGGCTTCGCCATCCGCGGCGGTACACGCGTGCGGGGCAACGTCATCATTCCTTCCCAGGGCGGCGGCGTTTACCTGCACGCCTACGCCAAGAACCTGGTGGTCAGCAATAACCTGATCCAGAGTAACGCCGGCAACATGGGCGGCGGGGTGATCCTGGGCCAGGCCTACGTGACCAACCCCGACGCGGGCGATGCGCGGGACAACGAAAACGACAACGTCCGCCTGCACCACAACCGCATCCTCAACAATGGCGGGGTCAGCCTGGCTGGCTCGGTCGGGATCTTCAACGGCGCCGAGAACTACACCATCGACCACAACGTCGTCTGCGGGAACTACTCGGCGGAGTACGGCGGCGGGATCTCGAACTACGGCTACAGTTCCGGCCGCATCCACGATAACCAGATCCTGTTCAACTACGCCTTCGACGAGGGCGGCGGGGTGATGGTCGCCGGAGAGCAGCCGATCGGTAACCCGCTCGGCCTATCCGCCGGGACCGGCGCGGTGGTGATCGAGCGCAACCGCATCCAGGGTAACGTCTCCAACGACGACGGCGGCGGCGTGCGCTTGCTGCAACCGGTGGACGGCCGGGTCACCATACAGAACAACATGGTGGTCAACAACCTGGCGACCGACTCCGGCGGCGGGATCGCCCTGGACGACGCTTTGGACGTGCGCATCGTCAACAACACCGTGGCCCGGAATATCTCGACCGCTACGGCCGAGGACGCCGACCGCACGACCTGTAACCCGCCGCCGAACGGCACCTGCCCGCACGGCGCCGGTCTGGTCAGCGAGCAGCACAGCGCCGCCCTGCTGGGCGCTAAGAACCCGCCCAAGTCCTTCAGCGATCCCGTGCTGTTCAACAACATCATCTGGGAGAACCAGGCCTATTACCTGGACGGGACGATCACCTTCGGCGGCGGCGGGCTGCCTTCGGCCGGCATAAGGGACCTCGAAGTGCTGGGAGGCGGGAATTACAGCGGCGTCTACAACGACTGCACGACCTTCACGCCGGATTGCCCGAACAATGGCAACAACCTATCGGCCGATCCGGCTTTCAACCAGGCGGTGACGACCGACTTTGCTGCCTTCGCCTTCACCAACGACCCGACCTTCGTCACGGTGCTAATCCGGTCTACACCGGGCGACCCGCAGGGCGACTACCACGTCCCCGGCGGATCGCCGGTCGTCGATACGGGCACGGCTAACGTTCCCGGCGTGGGCGCTCCCTGCGATGACTTCGACTTCGACGGGCGGCCGAATGGAGTCGGCTTCGACGTCGGCGCGGACGAGCAACCCGGCCTGCTGCCCAACGGCTGCGCGCCGCCGCCACCTCCTCCCCCGCCGCCGGTCAACCTTTACTTCTCGACCCAGGATGACTTCGCGGTTCCAGGCGTCGCCAGCGCCGACAACGCCAACATCTACGGCTGGAACGGGGTTTCCTTCAACCTGGTCTTCCAGGCCTCTGGCGCCGGCGGGGCCGGCCTGCCGGGCAATGCCAACATCGACGCCTTACAGGTCGTCGACGCCGATACCTTCTACATGTCCTTCAACCGCAACCAGGGGACGACGGTGCCGGGTTTGGGGAACGTCCAGGATGAAGACATCGTCGTATACGACGCAGGCGTCTGGAGCCTGGTATTCGACGGGTCGGACGTTGGCCTGGGCGAGAGCAACGCGGAGGACGTGGACGCCTTCGCGGTCCTGCCCGATGGCGCCATCGCCATCTCGACGGAAGCCGATCCGGACGTACCCGGGGTTCAGGGTGAGCGCGACGAAGATCTGCTGCGCTGTCTCGGAACCCTCGGGCCGGCGACCACCTGCACCTGGAGCATGTACTTCGACGGCAGCGACGTCGGACTGGCCAACTCTGGGGCAGAAGACGTGGATGGAGCCGCCGTGAAAGGCAGCCAGATCTACCTGAGCACGCTCGGAGGATTCAACGTTCCAGGCCTGCAGGGCGGCGGAGAGGATGTCTTCGTCTGCAATGCCACCAGCACCGGCGGCGACACGGTGTGCAGCAGCTTCAGCCTGTACTTCGACGGCAGCACTGCCGGGATCGCCAATGGGCTGGACGCCATCGACATCCCTGGCAGGCGGAGGGGACACCGCGGTAACCGGACCTACTGCGCAACCCTGATGGAGGCGAGCCGGAGGGTTACGAGGCAATTCATCAATTAGGAGCTGATACCATGAACCATCAAGCCAAACTGCGCGGGTTATCCAGGCGTGACTTCCTGAGGTTAGGCGGGTTGGGTGCCCTGGCGCTGGCCGGGGGTGGGGCGGTCCCGGCGCTTGCCAGGGCGTACACGAGGCCGCTGGCAGTAGCAAGCCGGCCTGTGGGGCGTTCGCTGCAGGCGCCAGACACCATTCCTATCCACCTGGCGGCGACCGACGGGCACATCTCGTTGCCCGGGCGCGCCGATCCGCTGTACGTCTTCGGTTTTGTGAACGTGCCGCTAAACGTACTCCCGAACGCGCTCGACGCCTTCAAGGGCGCCGTCCAGTTCCCGGCACCCATCCTCGGGGTGGACGAAAACGACGACGTGTACCTCACCCTGACCAATATCGGCCTGGTGGTGCGCCCGGACCTGGACGACTCACACACCATCCACTGGCATGGCTTCCCTAACCAGAACGCCATCTTCGACGGCGTGCCAGAAGTCTCCATCTCCGTCCCGGTCGGCCGGGGTTTTCCGTACTTCTACCGGCCGCGGCGCGCCGGCTCCTTTATGTACCACTGCCACTTCGAGGACGTGGAGCACGTCCAGATGGGCATGCAGGGCAGCATCTTCGTCCGGCCCAGCCAGAACGGGACCTCGATCGGGGGCTTCAACAAGTTCGCCTACAACGATGGCGACGGCTCGACCGGCTACCACCGGGAGTTTGCCGTTCACCTGGACGAATTGTGGACTACGCCGCACGACAACCTGGAAGCCATCCAGGAGACGGTCTGGCCGGACTACAAAGCCGATTACTGGGCGATCAACGGCCGGGTGTATCCCGACACCCTGTTGCCCAACAACGACCCCTCCCTCCTGGCGCAACCACTCTCCTCCCTGATCCAGGTCGAGGCGGGCGACCGGGTGCTGCTGCGCTTATCCAACCTGGGCTACGAGCAGCAGGCCATGCAGTTGCTTGGCATTCCCCTGAAGGTGGTCGGCGAGGACGCGACGCTGTTGCGGAACGGGTCGGTCGACCTGAGCTACCTGACGAACACCGTCTACATCGGCCCGGGAGAAGCGCGCGATGCCCTGTTCACAGCGCCGGCCTTTGACTCTAACCACGCACAGACCGATGGCCAGGGGCGCCAGTACAACGCCTATTGGCTGTGGACCCGGAACTTCCAACGATTGACGAACGGCGGTCCGGGTGGTTTGGGCGGCATGGCGACCCAGGTCTGGGTATACCCGAACGGCGCTATACCCGATCAGGCCCACCCCAACGAGACGTATCCGGAATTCCCGCCGACGCCGCCGTACCTGAACCCGTGGATCTTCTAGGATAACCGGTGAATTTGATATCAGGAGGAGCACATTATGTCTCCAAAAATACTCCGTAAGATCCTGCTCAGTCTTCTGGTTTTGACCGGCCTGTTAATTACCTCACCCAGCGCGCCTACCCGGGCCGTCCCGTCGATCGGGCTGCAGTGCACGACAGGACCGACCTTTAACCTGGCAACGGACTCCGGCTACATCTATACCCCCGACGGCAACAGCATCTTCATGTGGAGCTTCAGGAACGGCGCCGGATCGTTCCAGCTGCCCGGGCCGGTCTTGTGCGTGAACCAGGGCGATTCGGTCACCGTAAACCTGACCAACACGCTCCCTGAGCCGGTCTCGATCGTCTTTCCCGGCCAATCCGGGGTCACGACCAGCGGCGGCTCGCCTGGACCTCTGACCGCCGAAGCCGCTGCGAGCGGCGGGACGGTATCGTATTCTTTCGCCGCCAGCCAGCCGGGTACATATCTCTACGAGAGCGGCAGCAACCCAACCAAGCAGGTGCAGATGGGTCTGTACGGAGTCCTGGTGGTGCGTCCTTCGATGGGGGCCAATTTTGCTTACAACCACGCCTCGACCCAATTCAACCCGAGCCGGGAATTCCTGCTGGTCTTATCCGAGATCGACCCGCTTTTCCACCGGGCGGTTGAACTCAACCAGTCCTACGATCTCAATGCCCTGAATGACGATTACTGGACGATTAATGGTCGCGCTTTCCCCGATACGGTTTCAGATAACGACGTGTCCTGGCTGCCGAGCCAGCCCTACGGCGCACTGGTCAAGGTCGAGCCATACGACGCTAACACGAATCCGTTCCCGGCCTTGATCCGCTACGCCAACGCCGGCATTTTCAATCACCCCTTCCATCCCCACGGCAATCACCTGCGCGTCATCGCCCGCGACGGGCGGTTGTTGCGCGGCCCAGCAGACGAGGATATCTCTTACGAGGACTTCACCCGCACGATAGGCTCCGGCCAGACCTACGATCTGCTCTTCAAATGGACGGACGTGGAAGCCTGGAGTTCGGGCGGCAATCCCATCCCGGTGACCATTCCCGGCTTGCAGAATCTCGTCTTCAAGGATGGAGTCACGTTTTACAGCGGCAGCCCTTACCTGGGCGAGCAAGACGAGCTGCCGGTGGGTGTGACTTCCTATAATGAATGCGGCGAGTTCTATTTCCCCTGGCACAGCCATGCGCTCTTCGAGTTCACCAACTTCGACGAAGGTTTTGGCGGCCTGGCGACCATTCTGCGGGTCGACCCGCCGGGTGGCTGTCCTTAGTTCCGTTTGAGCGAAAAGGATACCTGGTGGAAGAAGGAGAAATCACCATGCGTAAAAGAATGACACAGATCACCGGGTGGGGAACCATCCTCCTGGTTATCGCTTTGCTCACCCTAAGCGCCCCTGTCCTGGCCAGGCCAGGCTTGGGCCAGCCGGTCGCTTCAAGCGCAATGGCGGGTAGAGCCAGCGCCCGATTGGCTGCCGCCGTCTCGCAAGCCGTCCTGCCAACGACGACCTGCCCGCTCGTCTCCGGCGTCCGGACATGCGATCTATGGGCCATGACGGGAACGATCGCTCTGCCGGGAGCAGGCGCCGTACCGATCTGGGGTCTGGCGACCAGCGCGTCCGGGCCGGCCCAATTACCAGGCCCGGCGCTGATCGTCAACCAGGGCGAGGCGGTCCAGGTCATCTTGCACAACGTGGATATCAGCCCGGCGGTCGGGTTGGTTTTCCCGGGGCAGAGTCTCTTCCCTGATACCGAGGGAGTGGCACCCGGGGGTTCGCAGACGTACGATTTCACCGCCGCCAATCCCGGTACGTACATCTACGAGAGCGGGACAGACCCTGAAATCCAGGTGGCGATGGGATTGTACGGCGCGTTGATCGTACGATCCTCCACGCCCGGGCAGGCGTACGGCGGTTCCGCCTCCGCCTACGAAGATGAAGCTTTGCTCGTACTGAGCGAAATCGACCCCAATTTTAACGCCGACCCGACCGGCTTCAACCGGGTGAATTACGCGCCGAAGTTCTGGATGATCAACGGCGAGGTCCACCCGGATACGGACACGATCCAGGTCGCTGCCGGCAACCGGGTCCTGCTACGATACGTCAATGCCGGGCTGGTCCACGACACGATGAGCCTGCTCGGCGCGCACCAGCAGGTGATCGCCAAGGATGCTTACCCGGCCGCCTTTCCATATAGCGTCGTCGCCGAGACGATCGCGGCCGGGTCGACGGCCGACATGATCGTCAACGTACCTCCTACCGCGTCGCTAGGCACCAGGTTGCCACTCTATAACCGCCAGGAGCATGTCATCAACCCGGTGAACCAGTTCCCGGGCGGGATGCTCACCTTTATCGAAGTGACCTCGCCTGCCCAGCCAGTCTATGGCGTGGCGGTCACGCCTCCCACGGCCAGCCAGAGCGGCAACCCGGGCGGCACGCTGATATATAACTTTAACGTCACCAACACGGGCAACACCAGTGACAGTTATACCGTCGCGATCGCCGGCAACGCCTGGACGACGACTGCCCCGGCCACGCTGGGTCCGGTGGCCTCCGGCGGAACCGTCCCAATGGCGGTGAACGTCGAGATCCCGGCTGGCGCGGCGAATGGGTCCACCGACGTCGTCACCGTGACGGTGACCTCCCAGGGAGACAATACCAAATCTGACTCCTCCACGATCACTTCCACCGCGCTGTCCTCGATCGTGCTCTACCTGTCTCTGAGCGAGGGCGGGACGGTCGGCTCTTTGACCGGGGTGGGCGACGAGGATATCCTCAGCTTTAATGGGTCGGCCTTCGCCATGCTCTTCGACGGCTCCGACGTCGGCGTGGATGCGTTAGATCTGGATGGGTTTGTGCTCGTCGACGCGGATACGATCTGGATGTCTTTCGACAACCCCGGGACGATCGGCAGCCTAGGTACGGTCGACGATTCCGACATCGTCCAATTCGACGCCGCTACGCTGGGCGACAACACGGCTGGCGCCTTCAGCTGGGCCTTCGACGGCTCCGACGTAGGCCTGACCACGAATGCTGAGGATGTAGACGCCATCGACAGGCTCCCCGACGGAAGCCTGCTGGTATCTACATTCGGCAATCCGGATATTCCGGGTGTCGCCGGCGAGCAGGACGAAGACCTGCTAAGCTGCACGGGCACCTTCGGGGCGACGACGAGTTGCACGTGGAGTATGTATTTCGACGGCAGCGATGTTGGCCTGAGCGCAGGCAGCGAGAACGTAGATGCTGTAGATGCTAATGGCTCTATTTATCTCTCCACCACCGGCAATTTCAGCGTGACCGGCGCCGCTGGGGCGGACGAGGACGTCTTCGTTTGCACGGCCCCTACCACCGGCGCCAACACCGCCTGCACTTACTCGCCGACCCTGTTCTTCGACGGCAGCGCCTGGGGTTTAGCTGCCAACGACGTCGACGAAATCAAACTGCCTTGACCGAGATTAACAACCCTTGACGCCCCTCCCATAGAGCTGGCCCTCACAGCGCTCTATGGGAGGGGATACTCCATCCCAACAGGGACCTTCGTCATGAAACGATCGGTTTTGTGGGTCGCCTTAATCGGAGTCTTGCTTCTAACGATTTTCCAACCTGGTCGCGCACAGCCACAAACGGCGGGATTCTCGGGTGGCAAAGTCGAGAAGATCGCCGCCGGCCTGCGACAAGACCTTGCCTCGATGCGGGCGGGTGAGATGACCACCGTTATCGTCACGCTGAAAGAACAGGCTGACATGACGCGCATCCAGGACACGAAACGGGCCGACCGCGTCAAAAAAGTTGTCATTACCCTTAAGGCCAAAGCTGAGACAACCCAACAAGGTCTGCGGGCGTACTTAACCACCCGCCAGAGGCAGGGGAAGGTGGCTAGCTTCACCCCCTGGTGGGTGTTCAACGGGCTGGAGGTCACGGCGACCGGTGAGGTGATCCTGGAGCTGGCTGCCCGCCCCGAGGTGCGCTCGATCACACCGAACGAAGCCTTCCTACCGCCGGAAACCAGCATACTGGCGCAGCCCGAACCCAACCTGAGCCAGATTAACGCCCCGGCGCTGTGGCAGCTGGGGTATCGCGGCCAGGGGATCGTGATGGCAAACCTGGACAGCGGGGTCTACCTGGTTCATCCGGACCTGGTCTCCCAGTGGCGCGGCGGGACGAACAGCTGGTTCGATCCAAACGGGCAACATCCCGACGAACCCTTCGACGCCAGCGGACATGGCACCTGGACGATGGGGGTGATGGTTGGGAGAGAGGCTGGCGGCACCGCTGTGGGCGTAGCTCCAGAGGCTCGCTGGGCAGCCGTAAAAATCTTCAACGATCAGGGGCAGGCGACCACCGCCGGGATCCACCAGGCCTTCCAATGGATTCTCGACCCGGATAATGATCCGAACACTGCGGACGCTCCGCAAGTGGTCAACAACTCATGGAATTACGCCAGCCCAGGCTGCAACCTGGAATTCCAGCTGGACTTACAGGCCCTGCGCGCCACCAACATCCTGCCTGTCTTCGCGGCCGGTAATGCCGGACCGAATCCCTCCACCAGCGTCAGCCCGGCCAATAACCCGCCGGCCTTTGCGGTGGGCGGCGTGAACGACTTCGATTCGATCTATGCCTCCAGCAGCCGGGGACCATCGGACTGCGGCGAATCCAAGACCACCTTCCCGGAGATCGTCGCGCCGGCAGTCGGCATCCACACGACCGACCTGTTCGGTCTCTATTACGACCCCTCCGGCACCTCCCTGGCAGCTCCCCACGCGGCCGGAGTGCTGGCTTTATTGCTCTCCGCCTACCCGAACCTGACCGCCGACCAACAGGCCTCCGCGCTGATCAATTCCGCCGCCGACTTGGGCCTGCCGAGTCCGGACGATGACTTCGGGTTTGGTCGATTGGATGCACTGGCGGCTTTCCAATGGGTTGCTGACAACCAGAATCCTCCCCCCAGCCCAACGCCGACCGCCTCGGCAACCCCGACCCCCACGCCGACTTCTACTCTCACAGCGACCGCCGCGCCTCCGGGCGTGCTGCTGTATCTATCCTCGGCCAACAGCGGGTCGTATACGGTCGGCAACCTGAGCGGTGTTTCCGACGAGGATGTGCTCGGTTATAACGGCTCGAATTTCGCCATGCAGTTCGATGGATCGGATGTAGGCGTGGGATCACTGGACCTGGACGCCTTCTATCGCCTGGACGGGGACAGCTTCCTTATGTCATTCGACAAAGCGGCGACCTTCGGTAGCCTGGGGAGCGTGGACGATTCCGACCTGCTCCGCTTCGATGCTTCGTCGCTCGGGACCAACACCGCCGGGACCTTTAGCATGTTCTTCGACGCTTCGCTGGCCGGGTTGACCACGAATGACGAGGACGTGGACGCCGCCGAGCTGCTCCCCGATGGTCGGCTGATCGTTTCCACGCTGGGAAGCGCCAGCCTGCCGGGCCTCAGCGGAACACAACAGGATGAGGACCTGCTCGCCTTTACGCCAGCCAGCCCCGGCAACTACACCAGCGGAACGTGGGCGATGTACTTCGACGGGTCGGATGTCGGCCTGGCGACCAACAGCGGTGAGGACGTCGACGGGGTGAACGTGTCGGCATCCGGGGCGATCTACCTGACCACACTGGGCGCTTTCTCCGTCGATGGGCTCTCCGGCGGGCCCGAGGACGTTTTCGTGTGCGCCTCGCCGGTGACCGGAACCGCCACGGCTTGCAGCTTCTCGCCAGACCCCTACTTCGACGGCAGCCTGTGGGGGCTGGCCGGGAATAACGTGGACGCGATTGCCTTGCCCTAGTTGCGACAGGTAGAATATGGAAGATGCGCTCACGAAGCAACCAATCCGGAGTAACCGGACCCTGATCCTGGGGATCGGGTTGGCGGCCGCGCTGTTGATCTCCATCGCGCTGGCTTTGTCGATCACCCTCTCGGGTTCCCGCCGGGGCGAAGCTGCGGAATTATCCCAGGCGGCGTTCGAGGCTAAGACCGGCATGCGGGTGGTGCGGGTGGCGCTGGCCACTGGCGGGGGGATGGTCGATCTGCGTTACCAGGTGCTCGATCCGGATAAGGCGGTGATCGTCCACGACGATCAGAATCCACCGGCCATCCTGGACCAAGCCAGCGGAAAGATCTTAAACATCCCCTGGATGGCTCACGCGAGCAAGCATACCCTGCGAACAGGGATTACTTACTATGTACTGCTGCTCAACCAGGAGGGGGTTCTCAAGCGCGGCAGCCGGGTCACGGTGATCCTGGGTGGTGTGAGCCTGGAAAACGTCGTGGTACAATGAGATCCGGCAGGCTTTGACTTCGATGTGGCATCTCCAACCGGTGGATGTCCCCTCCAATGTTAACGAACGGTGCGACATATGCGCTATTTTTTGCTCTCGGCATGGTTCGCATTACTGGTGGGAATCGTGTTCTTATCATTCGAACCGGCCAGCGCTCACGAAGTCGAGATCGTCAAATCCGATCCTGCCGCAGGCGCCGTTCTGGAACAGCCGCCAGATCGGGTTACTATCTGGTTCAACGAGGAAAACCAGAGCGGAAAGAGCACCTTCCAGGTTTTCAACTCTGACGACCAGCCGGTAGACCTGGGCGGCGGCGGGGTCGACCTGACCGATCCAGATCACGCTTCGATGGTGGTCAATCTTCCTGCGCTGCCCGACGGCGCCTATCTGGTCCGCTGGAAGGTTGTCCTTTTAGACGGGGACGAGAGCGAGGGGGAATATGTTTTTTACGTCGGCGCAAAGCCACCGCTGGCGGGCCAGCCGATGAGTTCCGGATCCAGCGCCAGCGCTGACAGTCCTCCCAACGGCAAATTCACTATGTGGATCTCGGTTGTCATTATTGCCCTGATACTCGTCATTCTGGTTTACTTGTTCCGACGCGCGCGCTTCAGGGCCTGAGCATGCGGTGGAACTTATCCAGGTTATGCTTCACCACCCTGGCGGCGCTGATTGCTGCTCTCCTGGGGGCAACAGCATCTCAGGCGCACGCCATTCTCCTCAGGTCTGACCCGGCGGATAACGCAACACTACCGGCTGCTCCCCGCCAGGTCCGCCTTTGGTTCAGCGAGGCTATCTCCCCCACATTCAGCTCCGCACAGGTTCTGGATATCCAGGGCAGGCCAGTGGAGCTCAGTGCGCTCTATCGTTCCGAGGATGACCCGACCCTGCAGATCGTGGGACTACCGGAGCTGCCGGGCGGGGTGTACTCGGTGGCGTGGCGGGTGTTCTCCGAAGTCGACGCTCATTACACGCAAGGCCTGATCGTGTTTGGAGTCGGCGAAGCCAGCGGCTCCGTGGCCGGGTCGAATCCGCCGCCGGCTGAAGAAGCGGCCATCCCTGCCATAGAGGTTATCCTTAGATGGATATACTATAGCCTGCTGGCGGCGCTTGGCGGCGCTCTGGTCGTTTACGCGCTGGTGTTGCCGCCAGGCGAACCTGCGCAGGCGGGGCGACCCGATGTTTTCCAAATCAGGCTGCGCGTCATGGCCTGGGGATTCTGGTGCGGGACCGCGGCGTTGGGGACCACCCTGGGAACGCTGCTCTGGCAATCCAATCTTTCCAGAAATATACTTCCCCCAGGCGTTTCGGATAGCGAAATTGCCCGGCAGCTGTTGTTCGCCTCACGATGGGGCTTCTTGTGGTTATCTCGAGCCGCCCTGTTGCTGATCCTGACCGGGTTATACTATGGCCTGCTTCGCCAGGAAGCGGGAGCCGGATCCCGGCCGGCGTCCGCTTCAACATCGAAAGCGGCCTCGTTATCTACGGGGGCTATTCCCGGGATCTTGACACTGCTTGGCGGTCTGTGTCTGATCGGTCTGATGCTCGTGCAGGCGCTCGGCAGCCACGCTGCCGCCGCACTCGCTGACCCGATCCTGGCGGTATCCAGTGATTGGGTCCACCTCCTGGCTGCATCGATCTGGGTCGGCGGCGTCGCCGCCCTGGCGGTGGGATGGATACCCGGCGCACGCCCCAACCGAAGGGAGTATTTGCAGCTGCTGCGACCGACGCTGAGGCCATTCAGCCTGCTGGCCGCCGCCAGCTTCGGGCTGCTCCTGGTAACAGGCATCTACAATACATGGGTCGAGGTGGGCTCCGTTGAGGGTCTTCTGAACACGTTTTACGGACAGGCTGTGCTCGCCAAGATCGGCCTGATGATGGCGATCGGAGCGCTCGGTCTGGTCAATTCGATGCTGATTAACCCGAGCCTGGCCCGTCCACTCGGCCGCGCGCTGCGCCAACCGCCCGGCTGGACGCCATTCAGCCTCAGCCGCCTGCCAGCCCTGATCCTGGTAGAAGTCGCCCTGGGATCGCTCGTCCTACTGATCGCCGGCATCATCACTGCCTCGCAGCCAGCGCGCAGCCTTGAGATGATCGCAGCCTCTCAGGGACAACCGGATAGCCTGACCGAGCAGGTGGACGATCTTCTGGTGACCTTTTCCGCCAAGCCCAATCTTCCCGGACAGAATGTGTTCACAATCCGGGTTGCCAGCACGCGAAGACCTGCTCCCGCCGAAATTCTGCGCGTGATCGTTCGCTTCTCTTTCCAGGGACAGGACCTGGGGACACAATCCGCTGATGCAGAAGAGGTCGAACCGGGCCGGTACCGGCTAGGAGGGAATTACCTGAGCCTGACCGGACCATGGCTGGTGGAGGTAGTGGTCAGGCGAAACGGGATCGAGGATAGCGTGGCGCGATTCGATTGGATGGTAGACGATTATTCCGGTCGAGGCGACCAGTAATTAAGACGCAGAGCCCAATGGACTCTATGTCTTATCTGGGCAGATTCTAGAGTAATCGAAATTGGGGGAAATATGCAAATTTCCGCACCCATGGGAAATCGATAAAAAGATAAATCTATTGACAGAACAAATGTTCTATGTTATGCTTTTATCGGACAAAAACTATCCTCTATTCCTGGCAGGTAAAGATGAATGATTCCTAGACTGTATGCCTGCCAGAACATTAGAAAGAAGAAGAAAATGTCAACGGAAAATTTAAATCCAACCTTCAAGTACAGGCTGAAATGGGGGAAAAGGAGGTGGCCTGATGGATCCGAATGACCTGATCGATACGATTGTAGATGCCATCGATTACGTCGAAATCGCGCGCGATCTCCAGGGACTGATCAAGGCTCGGCGTCTGTTGAACAACG
>DATDRQ010000297.1:0-25897 GCA_035291645.1 Anaerolineales bacterium | reverse complement strand
TGGTGATGCCAGGGGACTATGTCAACCTGGAAGTGGAATTGATCGTGCCGGTGGCGCTGGAGAAAGGCTCCAAGTTCGCCATCCGCGAAGGCGGCCTGACCGTCGGCGCCGGCGTGATCACCGAGATCTTGCAGTAGGTATACTATGGCTAAGCAGAAAATCCGCATCCGCCTCAAAGCTTACGACCACCGGGTCCTGGACCAGTCCGCCAAGCGTATCGTGGAGACCGCCGAACGCACCGGCGCCCGCGTGATCGGCCCTGTCCCCTTGCCCACCAAGATCGAACGGTTTGCTGTCCGGCGGTCGACCTTCATCGACAAAGACTCACACGAGCACTTTGAAATCCGCACCCACAACCGGTTGATCGATGTTTTGGACCCCGATTCGAAGACGATCGATATGCTCATGCGCTTGAACCTTCCGGCGGGTGTGGATATCGAGATCAAAATATAGGTTGATCGTTCATTAATATATCAGAAGACTCTCAAAATGCGGTGAAGACAGCGCAGGCTGTACAGATCACAAGCAGTACGAGAGGCAGCGCAAGAATCGACGTGTACGCAGGTTTACCACTCTAAAACCTGCGGCAGGTAGATTGACTGCGTTGTGCGCAGGGATGATGCGGCAGAGCCCAAGCCGGCAGTCCCTGGGATATCTAACATTAGGAGAGAATTGAGATGTTGAAAGGGCTGATTGGAAAGAAAATCGGCATGACCCAGATTTTCGATGATAAGGGTGCCGCCATACCGGTGACCCTGATCGAAGCTGGGCCTTGCTTTGTCACCCAGGTGCGGGTTCCCCAGACCGATGGGTACAGCGCCGTGCAGCTGGGTTTTGAAGAGGTCAAGCCGAAGCGCATCACTGGCGGCCAATTAGGGCATCTCAAGCGCAACGATATTCCTCCGTTGCGCTTTCTGCGTGAGTTTCGGGTCAAAGACCCGGACGTCAAAGAAGGGGACACGATTTCTGTCGAGGTCTTCTCGGTTGGCGAGAATGTAGACGTGGTCGGCACCAGTAAGGGAAAAGGCTTCCAGGGTGCCGTGAAACGCCATCATTTCGCCGGTGGTCCGAAGACGCACGGTCAATCCGATCGCTGGCGTGCGCCGGGTTCGCGCAGTGCTACGACCACTCCAGGCCGTGTCTTTAAGGGTTCGCGTGGACCAGGGCATATGGGTTCCGAACGGGTGACCGCCCAGAACCTGCGGGTCGTCCTGGTGGATGCCGAGCGTAATTTGCTCGGTGTGCGCGGGGCAATCCCGGGTCCAAAAGGCGGCATGGTCATGATCAAGGAAGCCCGCAAGGGATAATCGGAGCAAAGCGATTATGGAAGTTGATGTCTTAAATGTTGAAGGCAAGAAGGTCCGCACGGTTGAATTGCCGGCAAAGATCTTTGAAGCGCCCGTTAATGTGGACCTGATGCACCAGGCTTATGTCCGCCAGATGGCGAACGCCCGTCTGGGTACGCATAAGACCAAAACCCGCAGCGAAGTCTCGGGTGGTGGGAGGAAACCTTGGCGACAGAAAGGCACCGGAAGAGCCCGCCAGGGCTCCACCCGCGCCCCGCACTGGGTCGGCGGTGGTAAGGCGCATACTCCCCAGCCGCGGGATTACTCTCAACAGATGCCGCGCAAGATGCGCCGGGCCGCCTTGCGCTCCGCCTTGACAGTAAAGGCAGCGGATAACGAGATCGTTGTGCTGGAAGATTTAATCATCGCAGAGCCGAAAACACGCCTGATGATCCAGACTCTGGCTACCCTGGTTGGGGAGGCGACCGTCCTGGTCCTGATCCCGGAGAAGACCGCTGCCTACGATACCGTGACCCGGACGATGAACAACATTCCATCGGCGAAGATCCTGTTAGCCAGCTATCTGAACATCCGCGACCTGTTGGGCTACGACAAGCTCATCCTGCCTCTCGCCACGCTGGATGTGCTCGAATCTTATTTGGGGTAGGAGCGAGGTCCCTATGATTACGATTTATGATGTGCTTCGCCGCCCGCTGATCACGGAAAAGTCTAACTACCTGGTGGGAAACCTCAACCAGTATGTGTTCGAGGTTGCCCAGAACGCCAACAAAGCGATGATCAAGGATGCCGTTGAGGCGTTGTTCGATGTGGATGTGGTCCGGGTGAATGTAATTAATGTTGCTCCCAAACGAAACCGCCGCTGGCGCAACCGGCGGATGATGGTCCGGCGCAGCACGTATAAAAAGGCCATCGTCACGCTTGCCCCGGGCAATCGGATACCGGTCTTTGAAGGAGTACGGTAATGGCGATTAAGAAATACCGACCGACCACCCCGAGCCAACGGGGTATGACCGGGCATACCTTCGAGGAGATCACCAAGACCGAGCCGGAACGCTCGTTGCTGATTCCAAAACGCCGGCGCGGTGGGCGTAACTCCTATGGACGGATTACCGTCCGCCACCAGGGTGGTGGCAACCGGCAGCACCTGCGGCTGGTAGATTTTAAGCGCGATAAGCGGGACATCCCGGCGCGTGTGGCTGCTATTGAATACGATCCAAACCGCACCGCCAGGCTGGCCCTGCTGCATTACGCCGATGGCGAGAAACGCTATATTATCGCTCCGCTTGACCTGCGGGTCAACGACACCGTCATGGCCGGGCCCCAGGCAGACGTGCGTCCCGGCAACAGCCTGCCGATCGCCAATATCCCGGTTGGTACGATGGTGCACAACGTGGAATTGAAGGAGGGTCGCGGCGGGCAGCTGGTGCGCGCCGCCGGCGGCGCTGCCCAGCTCCTGGCGAAAGAGGGTGATTACGCCCAGATCCGCCTGCCGTCTGGAGAGGTGCGGCTGGTTCGCCAGACCTGCTATGCCACGATCGGCCAGGTTGGTAACCTGGACCACGGCAATATTAAGCTGGGTAAAGCAGGCCGCAAGCGCCATATGGGCATCCGCCCAACCGTGCGCGGAACTGCGATGAGCCCGCGCGATCACCCGCACGGTGGTGGAGAAGGTCGCCAGCCGATCGGTATGCCAGGACCGAAAAGCCCCTGGGGCAAGCCTACCCTGGGAGCTAAGACCCGGCGGAATAAGCAGACAGATAAGTATATCGTCCGCCGCCGGGGAAAGAAACGCCGCTAATTACCCTTGGGAAGTGGGTTGGCTTGACCTGGTTTTAGCTGGCCAATCTCACCGCTGGAGATGTTGGAGATCTGATTATGGGAAGATCATTGAAAAAGGGTCCGTTCGTTGACCCGAAACTGTTGCAAAAAGTTGAAACGATGAACGAGCGCGGTGAGAAGCGGGTGATCCGGACCTGGAGCCGCGCCAGCACAATTTTTCCCCAGATGGTAGGGCACACTATCGCCGTTCACGATGGGCGCCGGCATGTGCCGATCTATATTACAGAAAACATGGTCGGTCATAAACTGGGCGAGTTCGCTCCGACCCGCACCTTCCGCGGGCACCTGGCTGAGAGAAAGGCCCGGAGGTAGGCCATGGCGGATGATATTCGCGCCCACGCCCGGTACGTTCTGCATTCCCCGCAAAAGGTCCGCCTGGTGGTCGATCTGGTGCGAGGCAGAGATGTGGTCGATGCCTTGAACGTCCTCCGGTTCACCCCTAACGCAGCCGCCCGCCCGGTGGCAAAGGTACTATCCTCCGCCATGTCGAATGCCGAGGAAAACTTCGGTGTCAGCCGGGAGGATTTATATATCTACAAGATTTTTGCCGACGTGGCGCCCACCCGCCGCTGGCGTCGTTTCGGAGCGCGCGGCCGCTTCAAGCCCATACTTCGGCGCGCCTCACATGTAACGGTTGTCCTGCGCGAAAAAGAAGGCACCTAGAGATAAGGATCACGGGATCAGGTCGGCCTCAGGCGGACTTTTCCAAAGGAGATATTATGGGACGTAAAGTACATCCAACCGGTTTTCGCCTCAAGATTAACAAAACCTGGGATGGACGCTGGTATGCGGAGGGGGAAAACTATGTAAACCAGCTGCACCAGGATATAGAAATACGGCAGCTGATCCGCCAGGAGGTCGAAAAGGCTGGGGTATCCCGCGTGGAGATAGAGCGGTTTCCGGGTAAAGTAAAAATCTCTGTCCACACAGCCAAGCCTGGCATCCTGATCGGGCGCAAAGGTGAGAACGTTAAGAAAGTCCGCACCAGCCTGGAAACGCTGATCGGGAAGAAGATCGACCTGGACATCAAGGAAATCAAATCCCCGGATCTGGACGCATACCTGGTAGCCAAGAACATTGCGGAGCAGCTGGAACGGCGCATCAGCTACCAGCGGGCGATGAAGCGGGCTATCCAGCAGGCCATGCGCCAAGGGGCCCAGGGAGTGCGCATCGAAGTCTCCGGCAGGTTGAGCGGTGCAGAGATGGCCCGCACCGTAAATATGCGGGAAGGGCGCGTCCCACGCCAGACCCTGCGTGCGGACATAGACTTCTCCAAGGCTGAAGCTCTGACGACTTACGGACGGATCGGAGTTAAGGTGTGGATCTATAAGGGCATCGTGCTTCCTGAGATTGAAGAAAAGGTCGAGTCGACCGAGGGTGTTTACGTAAGCGAGTAGTCTGCCTGGTCCGGGATCAGATCAAAGGTCGGGTCCCCACAGGTAGATGCTATCAGTGAGGTTGTCGTTATGTTGATGCCAAAACGAGTTAAATACCGCAAGCAAATGCGCGGTCGGATGAAAGGAACAGCCCAACGGGGCGCCGAGGTACACTTCGGGGATTTCGGTCTCCAGGCGTTAGAACCCGGTTGGGTGACTGCCCGCCAGATCGAAGCCGCCCGCCGCGCCATCGTACACGCCTTGAAGCGCCGCGGCAAAGTGTGGATCCGGATTTTCCCGGATAAACCTGTGACCCAGAAACCAGCCGAAACCCGCATGGGCAAAGGCAAAGGGAATGTCGAGTTTTGGGTGGCAGTGGTCAAACCTGGGCGAGTGATGTTCGAGATCGGTGGCGGCTTGCCCGAGGAAACCGCCAAGGAAGCGCTGCGTTTGGCCAGTCACAAGCTGGCGATCAAGACCAAGTTCGTCTCCCGTTACGGCGTGATAGGAGAAGAAGGATGAGTACTTCAGAGCTGCGCGATCTGTCCACCGATGAATTAATCTCTCGCAGGAGAGATGCGCGCGAGGAATTGATGAACTTGCGTTTCCAGCTGGCGACGGGCGAACTGACCGATTACACCCGTCTGCGGCACACTCGCCGCATGATCGCCCGGCTGTCGACCCTCCTACACGAGCGCGCGCGGGCGACCGAGAAAGAAGGGAAATGATGAACAATCGCCGTCGGATTACTGGTGTCGTCACCAGCAATAATATGGATAAAACAGTGGTCGTCGAGATCACGCGCACCTATCGGCACGAACTATATAAAAAGGTCGTGCATAGCCGCAAGCGGGTCATGGCCCACGACGTGATCGGCTGCCAGATCGGCGATCGGGTACGGATCGTCGAGAGCCGTCCCCTATCGAAGACCAAACGCTGGGTCGTGGAAGAGATTCTACGGCGCGAGATCGGCGCGGATGAACCCGAAGGGGAGACGCAGGTATGATCCAGCAGGAGAGCCGCTTAAGGGTCGCGGATAATACTGGCGCCCGGGAATTGTTGGTGATCCACGTGATGGGTGGTTCTCGCCGTAGGTACGGCAGTGTTGGCGACGTCGTCGTGGCGACGGTGAAGACGGCTTCACCTCAGGGTTCGATCAAGAAGAGCGAGATCGTCAAGGCGGTCATCGTGCGCTGCGCCAAAGAATGGCGCCGGGAGGATGGCTCTTACATCCGTTTTGATGATAACGCGGCCGTCATCCTCGACTTAGATGGACAGAACCCGAAAGGAACCCGCATCTTTGGACCTGTGGCGCGAGAACTACGTGAAAAAGGATTTATGAAGATTGTTTCGCTGGCCCCCGAAGTTCTATAGCGGCGGCGAAACAGGGAGCGAGTTCTGTGAAAGTAAAGATTAAAAAAGGCGATACCGTCGAGGTTATCAGCGGGAAAGAGAAGGACAAGGGCAAGCGCGGAGAGGTCATCCGGGTTTTGCCGAAGGAACAACGCGTCGTCGTGCAGGGCGTCAATATGCGCAAGAAGCACCAACGCCAGGTACAGACCCAAGGACGGTCGTTGTCGCCGGGAATTATCGAGTTCGAAGCGCCGGTTCATCTTTCGAACGTCATGCTTGTCTGCCCAAAATGCGATGAGCCCTCGCGAGTTGGGCTGCAGCGCGAGGACGGGCAGTCCCGCCGGGTGTGCAAGAACTGCGGGAATTTGCTCGACTGAGACGGGTACCAGGAGAAGAGAACATGGCGCATCAATTGAAAGAACACTATCAGGAAGAAATTGTACCGGCCCTGATGCAGTCCCTGGATCTGGACAATGTCATGGAAGTCCCGCGCATTCAGAAGGTAGTCGTCAATATTGGCGTTGGGGAAGCCATGGATAACGCCAAAGCACTCGACGCTGCTGTGGCTGATTTGACCAGAATCACGGGTCAAAAACCGATCATTACAAAAGCCAGGAAGAGCATTGCCAACTTCAAGCTGCGCGAGGGGAGGGCGATCGGTGTCAAGGTAACCCTGCGGGGCGAAAGGATGTGGTCCTTTCTCGACCGCCTGGTCAATATTGCCCTGCCACGCGTGCGTGACTTCCGCGGGATTTCACCCAATGCCTTTGACGGGCGCGGGAATTACACTCTAGGCTTACGTGAGCAGCTGGTTTTTCCGGAGATCGACTACGATAAAATCGATAAACTTCGAGGACTTGAAATATCCATCGTCACATCAGCCCGAACAGACGAAGCCGGTCGCCGGCTGTTGACGATGGTCGGAATGCCTTTTAGGAAGGAAGGTTAATCGATGGCAAAGAAGTCCATGATCATTCGTGAACAACGGCGAAAGTACCCATTGCGCGTGCGCAACCGATGTAAGCTCTGTGGTCGCCCGCGCGGTTTTATGCGCCGCTTTGGACTGTGCCGCATCTGCTTCCGCGAACTTGCCCTGGAAGGCAAGATTCCCGGAGTGGCGAAATCTTCCTGGTAGATGGGCGGAGGAATATACGTATGAGCGTTACTGATCCAATTGCCGATATGCTGACCCGCATCCGGAACGGTATGATGGCGGGCCATCCAAGCGTGGCGATGCCCAGCTCAAATCTCAAGGCGTCGATCGCCAAGATTTTGAAGGAAGAGGGCTTTATCAACAGTTACGAAGTGGCGGATGACCCGAGCGTTGGGTACAAAATCTTACGTATCCGCCTGAAGTACGTAGGCGAACGCCGGCAAAGACGCCCGGTGATCACCGGTCTCGAACGAGTTAGCCGGCCGGGCCGCCGAGTGTACACCGGTAAGCAGGATATCCCCTGGGTCCTGTCTGGAATGGGCGTTGCGATCCTTTCCACCCCAAAGGGGGTGATGACCGGGCAACGCGCACGCCAGCTGGGTGTGGGCGGAGAAATCTTGTGTAAGGTCTGGTAGGAGGTAGGCAAAGTGTCACGAATTGGACGAATGCCTGTCACAATCCCTGCGGGGGTCGACGTCGAGATTAAGGGCTTGAACGTGCGCGTCAAGGGTCCCAAGGGAGAGTTGGAACGCACCTTTCCACAAGGCGTCCAGGTCTCCATGGATGATGGAGTGATCACAGTCCAGCGGGATTCAGATGAGCGCACAAACCGTGCCATGCACGGGATGACACGCGCGTTGATTAATAATATGGTGGTTGGCGTCAGCACGGGATTTGACAAAGTATTAGAGGTCAATGGGGTAGGCTACCGTGCCGAGATGTCGGGTAGCAACCTGATGTTATATGTTGGCTACTCGCATCCCGTTAAAGTTGAACCTCCGGAAGGGATCTCTTTCGAGGTCGATCCTCGCACTCGCCAAATCAAGATCGCGGGCTTCGATAAGGAGCAAGTCGGTCAGGTCGCGGCAGATATCCGCAAGATTCGCCCGCCTGAACCTTACAAGGGTAAAGGGATTAAGTACCTGGATGAAATTATTCGCCGCAAGGCCGGTAAGACGGGTAAGGTGTAGCTTATGAGAAAGAATCATTCTCGTTCCGCGGCGCGCATTCAACGGCATGCCCGGGTTCGCAAGAACTTACAGGGTACTCCGGCACGGCCTCGCCTGAATGTCTATCGCAGCTCGGCAGAGATCTACGCTCAGGTGATTGACGACGAAGCCGGCCGTACGCTGGTTTCTGCTTCGAGCGTCGATCACGAACTACGGGCAAAGGTGGGAGGCAAAACAAAGACCGAACAGGCCCGCATGGTAGGCGAGGCGCTGGCTAAGCGTGCAAAAACCGCTGGAATCCAGCAAGTGGTGTTCGATCGAGGTGGCTACCGCTACATAGGTCGGGTGAAAGCGCTGGCAGATGGAGCCCGGGCCGGCGGCCTGGATTTCTAAGAGTCGTGACCAGGAGAAGATGATGGGAGATTACAAACCTCCAGAGTTTGAAAACGAATACGACGAACGGGTGATTGAGATCGCCAGGGTTGCGAAAGTCGTCAAAGGCGGCCGCCGGTTTTCTTTCCGTGTGGCAGTTGTGGTAGGTGATAACCGCGGGACTGTAGGCGTGGGCATTGGCAAAGCGAATTCTGTACCAGACGCCATGCGGAAAGCCTCCGAGCGCGCTCGCCGGGATATGCACCGGGTGGCGGTGTTCGGTTCAACGATCCCCCACGAAGTCATCGGCCGGGTGGCAGGGGCCAGGGTGCTCCTGAAACCGGCTTCACCAGGCACCGGTGTCATCGCCGCTGGCGGTGTGCGCGCTGTCCTGGAGGCGGCAGGCGTCTCGGATATTCTGACCAAATCGTTGGGTAGCAATAACGTCTTAAACGTGGTGTATGCCACGATGGACGCACTCGGCCAGCTCAAGTCGCCCCAAGATATGGCGGCGCTGCGCGGTAAGTCCGCCAAGGAATTGATGCCATTCTGGGAACGGAGGAAGCAGCATGACTAAGTCTGGGCAAGGTCTCCAAACCTCGCGTAAGGATACAGAGACCGTCGTATCAAGAAAGAAAAAAGAACAGCCTGCTCCCGAGAAAACCCTTCAAGTAACCCTGGTGAGAAGCCCGATCGGCTTTCCGGAGCGCCAAAAAAGGACGGTCCGGGCGCTGGGATTGCGCCGGCTTAACCAAACCGTGGTGCACGTGGATGGACCGACGGTGCGTGGAATGATATCCCGGGTCAGCCATCTGGTCCGGGTAGAGGAAAACGAAGCATGAAGTTGCACGATCTCAAACCCAACGAGGGCTCGAAGAAGGACCGCAAACGTGTCGGGCGCGGTATCTCGGCCGGACAGGGTAAAACGGCCGGACGCGGCACCAAGGGCCAGGGCGCTCGCACCGGCGGCGGCACTCGGCTCTATCACCAGGGCGGCAACCTGCCGTTCTTCCGCAGGCTGCCATTCGTCCGTGGTAAAGGGTTCACCCCCCTCAACCGGATAGAATACAACGAGGTAAACCTGGACCAGCTCGGCAGCTTCGAAGCCGGCAGCCTGGTCAGCCCCGAAACCCTCGTTGAAGCCCGGCTCCTGCGCAAACCCAAGAACCCGGTCGTCATTTTGGGGCGCGGAGAGGTAAGCGTCTCGCTTACCCTCAAGGTCCACCGCATTACGAAGAGCGCCCAAGAGAAAGTTGAGGCGGCGGGCGGCAGTGTGGAAGTAATCCCGCTGGTGGAAGCGGGATAAGGAGCCAACCATGAAGCGGTCTGCCTGGCGTTACTTGTGGACAGCACAAGATATCCGGCGGCGTTTGCTGTGGACTATTGGGCTGCTGTCCATCTACCGGTTTTGCGCGCACATCCCGGTCCCGGGGGCCAACCGGGAGGTGATCGCGCAGATCATGCAAGGCGGCGGAGCGGGTGGGACGCTGGTTAACCTGCTAGACCTGCTCTCAGGCGGCACAGTGGCTAATTTCTCCGTGCTCGCCATGGGCGTCTACCCGTACATAACCGCCCAGATCATCCTGCAGTTGTTGGTCCCCATCGTCCCGGCACTGCAGAGACGCATGGAGGAGGACCCGCGCCAGGGGCAGAAGTGGATGGAGAAATGGACATACATCCTCGCCGTGCCCATGGCTGCGCTGCAGGCGATCGGGCAGATCAACCTGTTCAACCAGTTCGCCGGGGTGCCGGTGATCGACAACTTCGGCTTCCAGGCGGGCACATTCCTGCCTTCGGTTGCCATCATCCTGAGTATGACGGCAGGTACGATGTTCGCCATCTGGTTGGGCGAGCTGATCTCGGAGTATGGAATCCGCAATCAAGGCCTTTCGCTGATCATCTTCGCCGGGATTATCTCGCGCATTCCGAACACGTTGTTAAGCATCTTCGCCGACGAAAGGACGCGCTGGGTAGGCCTGGCGCTGCTATTGGTCTTCACAACTCTGACCATTTTCGCAATCGTGTTCGTTCAGCAAGGACAGCGCAACGTTCCGGTCATGTACCCGGGGCGTAGGGTAGGCAACCGCATGTCGATGCCGGTCAAGGGCACCCTGCCTCTGCGCGTGAACATGGCTGGCATGATCCCGCTGATCTTCGCCCAGTCCTTGCTCACCTTTCCGGCGATCATCGCCAGCTTCTTCGTTGGTTCGTCCAGCGCATTTATAAGTAACCTGGCTACCTCTGCCCAGAACGCCTTTGGCGGGAGCAGCAATATCTACTGGGTCATGTATTTCCTCATGGTCGTCGCCTTTACTTTTTTCTATACGGATGTGCTCTTCGCCCAGCAGAATTATGGCGAGAACTTGAAGAAAGTCGGCGCCCAGATCCCAGGGGTTAGCCGCGGTGCGCCCACCCAGAAATACCTGACCCGCGTGCTCAGGCGCATCACGCTTCCGGGAGCGCTCTTCCTGGGTATCGTGGCGATCCTGCCCTGGTTGATCGGACTGCTGATCCCCTTTGGTCAGAACACTGGATTGCTGTTGGTCTCTTCCGCTGGGCTTCTGATTGTGGTCGGAGTCGTTCGGGATACCTTCTTCAATATCGAGGCGGAACTCAAGCTGCATGGGTACGATGATACCCTGTTGATCAGGTAGGAGAATCTGGATTGCGTAACTACTTCATCCTCCTCGGACCACCAGGAGCAGGGAAAGGCACCCAGGCCAAAGTCGCAGCAAAACGCCTGGGGTTACCGCATATTTCCTCCGGCGATATCTTTCGGGAGAACCTGAAGAACCAGACCCAATTAGGCCAGCAGGCGGATGCATATCTCAAGAATGGGGAGCTGGTCCCGGATGAATTAACCATAGCCATGATCCAGGAACGCCTTTCTCGGCCGGATTCAGCAGGTGGTGCTCTCCTGGATGGTTTCCCTCGTACACCTCCCCAGGCGCTGGCGTTGGACGAAATGCTCGCCAGACTGGACGGCAAGCTGGTTCTGGTGCCCTATATTAACGTGCCTGAGGATAGCCTGGTCGAGCGTCTATCCGGGCGTTGGACCTGCCGGGCCGGAGGGCATGTTTTCCACGAGAAGTACAACCCTCCACAGGTACCTGGTCGCTGTGACATCGACGGTTCTGAACTTTACCAGCGTGAAGATGACAAGGCTGAGACGGTCAAACGCCGGATCAGCGTTTACATCGAGCAAACCCGGCCGTTGATCGAATACTATCGGGAGCGAGGTCTGCTGACCGAGATCGATGGGGATCAGCCGATCGAACTTGTATCTGCGGATCTGTCAGCCAAATTAGATGCACTGGATATGGACGATGCCGGATAGGACTGTCGTCATTAAAAGCCCGCAGGAGATCGCCGTCATGCGGGAAGCCGGCAGGATCAATGCACTGGCGCTGCAAACCGTGCGCGAGTTGATCCGGCCGGGCGTCGCTACAGGTGACCTCGACCAGGCGGCTGAATCTGTGATCCGGCAGAACGGATGTATCCCTGCCTTCAAGAATTATCCAGGCCCCTATCCTTTTCCAGCCAGCCTGTGCGTCAGCATCAATGAAGAGCTGGTACACGGAATCCCAGGCAAGCGAAAACTGCTCGAGGGAGACATCGTATCAATCGATTGCGGGACGATCTTAGATGGCTTCGTCGCCGACTCGGCATTCACCGCTGGGGTCGGGGAGATCTCGAGCAAAGCCTGGCGCCTGCTTGAAGTAACCGAGCAGGCACTCTCTCTCGGGATCGACAAGATGCGTCCCGGCAACCGGGTCGGGGATGTCTCGGCAGAGATCCAACAACATGTCGAGAGCAATGGTTATCACGTACCACGGGAATATACGGGTCATGGTGTCGGTCGAAATATGCACGAAGGCCCACTCGTGCCAAACTTCGGCACGCGCGGCCATGGTCTCGAACTCAGGCCTGGGATCACCGTCGCACTCGAGCCGATGGTCCTGGTCGGGACCCACCGCACCCGGGTGCTTCAGGACCAGTGGACCGTGATCGCGGCGGATGCTTCCCTGACTGCCCACTTCGAACACAGCGTGGCAGTGACCGAGGGCGATCCGCTGGTATTAACAGCGTTATAAAATAATTATCGAGAATCTGGACGATTGTTAACTATTTCGTTATAATGGGAACTTCGGCTACCGGATGGCTAGACGTGGAGCGATCAGTGCCGGCTAACAGGAGCGAAGGCAATGAAAGTCTCTTCATCGGTTAAGAAGCGATGTTCCAAGTGCAAGATTGTCAAGCGCAAAGGCATCGTCTACGTGATCTGCGACAACCCAAAGCACAAACAGCGACAGGGATAAGGAGCTATGGCACGCATCGAAGGTGTTGATCTCCCGCGCAATAAGCGGGTAGAAGTTGGGCTAACTTATATCTACGGCATCGGCCCTTCCAGAGCCAGGCGCGTCCTCCGGGATACCCGGGTCAGCCCGGATACTCGGGTTAAGGATCTGACGGACGCCGAAGTCGCCCTCCTGCGTGATTACATCGTGCAGAATTATAAGGTGGAGGGGGATCTCCGTCGTGAAGTGCAGCTGCACATCAAGCGGTTGATCGAGATCGGCAGTTACCGCGGCCTACGCCATCGTCGTAACTTGCCTCTACGTGGACAGCGGACACGCACCAATGCTCGCACGCGTAAGGGTCCCAAGAAGACGGTCGCCGGTCGTGGCCGAAGGCGAGGAGCCAAGAAGAAGTAATCCTGATGGATTGAGGTCTGCCGGATTGGTACCTTCCCTACCAGCGGCTATCCGGCTTTCCCGTATCCTGGGAGTGAGAGGTTATGGCAAAAGCAGAACGCACGCCGCGCCGCACTGGCGCACGTAAAGTCAAACGCACGCTGTCCTCGGGGCAGGTGCACATCAACGCATCGTTCAACAACACGATTGTGACGATTACCGATCAGCAGGGCAATACTGTAACCTGGGGCAGTGCTGGTTCGGCTGGTTTCAAGGGTTCCCGAAAAAGCACTCCGTTCGCTGCCCGCCTTGCTGCCGAGCAAGCCGTAAAGGCCGCCCTGGCAATGGGCATGCAGGAAGCAGAAGTGTACGTCAAGGGACCTGGGCCAGGCCGCGAATCAGCCATCCGCGCCGTCCAGGCTGCCGGGATGAAGGTCATCTCGATCAGCGACCTGACACCGGTGCCGCACAACGGGTGCCGCCCGCCAAAGAAACGCCGCGTTTGATGTCGAAATCTATTTCGATGTAGAGGGAAGATCGTATGTCTAAGTATACTGGACCGGTATGTAAATTATGCCGGCGTGAAGGTGAAAAACTCTTTTTAAAGGGTGAGCGCTGCTTTACCCCTAAGTGTTCCGTCGAACGGCGGGCTTACCCGCCTGGCCAGCACGGAAAAGGCTCTCAATTCCGCCGCCGGCGCGAGTCGGATTTTAACCGCCAGCTGCGCGCCAAGCAGAAAGCCCGCCGGATTTATGGTGTGTTGGAGCGCCAGTTCCACCGCTACTACGAGGTTTCCCTGCAACGCCGCGGCCTGACCGGCCTCAACCTGCTGCAGATCCTGGAATCTCGACTGGACAACGTAGTGTACCGCCTGGGCTTCGCTACCAATCGGGCGCAGGCGCGCTTGCTCGTTACGCACGGCCATTTCGATGTGAACGGCCGGCGGACGGATGTACCCTCGATGTTACTCTCCCCGGGTGATGTGGTTAGTGTGCGGGAGGGTTCTCAGAAACGCAAGTTCTTCAAAGAGCTTCCAGATATTGCAGAGGATCGGTCGACCCTGGATTGGGTCAGCCGGGACCTGCGCAACCTGTCTGGTACGGTGGTGCGCCTGCCTGCCCGCTCTGAGATCGATGGTAATTTGAGCGAGCAGCTCATCGTCGAATATTACTCGCGCTAAACCTTGACACGGCCCACTGCGAAGGGGAAGTTGCCCTGGCGCGTACCGTGCTGACAACTGATGTTTGGGTACGGCCTCCGGACCAAGCAAGCTTGCGTGCAAGCAAGCTTGCGTGCAAGCACGGATTCGGAGACCGTCGGATCAAAGAAGAATTGCCTTCAAGTAAGGGGTGAACCGTGATCGGTTTGACAAATATGGTAACGCCAAAAATCGAGCGTGATGCAGAAGCTCGAAATTACGGCAAATTTAACATCAGCCCGCTCGAGCGAGGCTATGGCATCACTCTGGGCAACGCACTTCGCCGGGTGTTGCTGTCATCTTTGGATGGCGCAGCGGTCACTTCAATTCGCATAGCCGACGTGCAACACGAATTCAGCGATATCCCGGGTGTTCGAGAAGACGTCATCCGGGTTATGCTGCAGATTAAACAGTTGCGCATGAAGTTGTTCGGAGTGGATACCGCCCGCCTGCACCTTGAGGTGCGAGGGGGAGGTGTTGTGACTGCCGCGGATATCATCACGCCGCCGGAAGTGGAGATCGTCAATCCTGATCTCTACCTGTTCACGGTGGATGACAACAAAGCCAATCTGGAGATCGAAATGACGGTCGAATTAGGCCGGGGATATTCCCCGTCCGACGATCGAGCGGGTCGGTTGCCGATTGGCGAGCTGCCGGTTGATGCAATTTTCAGCCCAGTCAGGCGGGTGAATTGGGAAGTCAGTTCTGCCCGCGTCGGGCAGAGTACTAATTATGATCGGTTGATCCTGGAAATCTGGACGGATGGTACGGTCGGCCCGGAACAATCGTTGAGCAATGCGGCTAAGGTTATGATCGATCACCTGCGCCACCTGGCTGGCATCAGCGAGGAATCGCTGGCTGCCATTACACAGGAAGAGGTCGAGAGCAGCCGGTTGACCAGCGAAATGATCGAGACCCCGATTGAAAACCTGGACCTTTCCGTCCGGGTATTCAACTCTTTGAAGCGAACCGGTATAACCACAGTCGGCGAGGTGCTGGAACTGCTGGAAAAGGGAGACGAGGCAGTCATGTCCATCCGCAACTTCGGTGAAAAAAGTCTGGAAGAGCTGCGCGCAAAGATGCGCGAGAAGGGCTACCTGCACGACGAGTCGGAAGCGGAGTAGGTGAAAGATGCGACATCAAGTAGCAGGGCGAAAACTGAGCCGCAGCAAAGACGAACGAGTGGCGCTTCGGCGTATTCTGATCACACAACTCTTCACCCATGAGCGCATCCGGACCACCCGGGCGAAAGCCGAGGCCGTGCGCGGTCAAGCCGAACGCTTGATCACCTTAGCCAAGCGTGGCAATGACGCCGGCGAGGCAAAGATGGTCCACGCTCGCCGGTTAGCGGCTGCCCGCCTGAGTAATCCCGAGGTGGTACGCAAACTGTTCGACGAGATCGCGCCCCGCTTCGAGGACCGCCCCGGTGGGTATACCCGCATGCTCAAGCTGGGACCGCGCGTTGGCGACGCCGCCGAGATGGTCCTGCTTGAGTTGGTGGAAGATTAGACAATCCAACCAGACGGTTAGCAGGTCCGGGATTGGCAGGCAAACCTTTATAGTCCTGATCTCCCCGCGGCTGGATGGGAATGGCACGTTACCAAGTTATCCTCGCCTACGACGGTACGGACTTCCGAGGTTTCCAACGGCAAAAGAACGCCAGGACTGTCCAGGAGACTGTCGAAGCGGCATTGCGAGAGCTGGGCTGGCAAAGCAGGGTTCTGCTTTCGGCAGGGCGTACCGATACAGGTGTGCATGCCCAAGGTCAGTCGATCGCCTTCGACCTGGACTGGCGGCATACTCCACAGGAGTTGTTGCGTGCATTGAACGCCAACCTCCCGCTGGACATCGCCGCCCGGTCGATCCACCTGGTGCCAGACAGTTTTCATCCTCGCTTTGCTGCTCTGGCGCGTTGTTACCGGTACCAACTGTTCTGCGATGATACCCGGGAACCGTTGATGGAACGCTTGGCCTGGCGAGTCTGGCCGCCCGTCTCGTACGCGCAACTGGTAGAGACAGCTGCCTACCTGGTAGGAACACACGATTTCTCCGCTTTTGGTACGCCGCTGAAAGCGGGGGGCAGCACCGTGAGGACGATCTTTAAGGCTGGTTGGCAGCAGCAGGACAAAGCATATACCTTCGAGATTGCCGGGAATGCCTTCCTTTATAGGATGGTCAGAAGACTGGTGGCTTATCAGGTAGAGTCCAGCCAGGGTAAAAGCGAGCCGGTTTCAATTCGGAATTACCTGGATCGAGCGGATGGCAAGCCGATGCAGGGGCTGGCGCCTGCTCAGGGATTAACCCTGGTGGAAGTAATTTATCCCCAGGGTTTGGGCAGAGGATCAGGCATTTTAATCTAAAATCGTTATTTTGAATCAAGAAGGAAGCAATTTTCCTTTCTTAGCGCGGAGGAACGCTGTGCAGAAGACTTATACACCGAAGGCAGGTGAAATCACTCACCAGTGGGTGCTTGTGGATGCAGAAGGGAAAAATCTGGGTCGTCTGGCGACCAAGATCTCCGGAGTTCTGTTGGGAAAGAACAAACCCATATTTACACCGGGTGTGGACACCGGCGACTTCGTCGTGGTAATCAACGCCGAACGGATTGCTGTTACCGGAAATAAGCTGGAGGACAAGAATTATTATCACTACACCGGCTACCCGGGTGGGATGAAGCAGATCGCTCTAAAAGATCAGCTGCGCAAGCATCCCGACCGTGTAATCCGGCGGGCGGTCTGGGGCATGTTACCCCACAACCGCTACGGTCGCAAGATTATCAAGAAGCTCAAGATCTATTCAGGCCCAGAGCATCCTCACCAGGCTCAGAACCCGAAACCTCTGGAGTAGTCAGGAGTTATTATGTCAGTGCAGTATTACGAAGGAATCGGCCGGCGTAAGGAGAGTACGGCCCGCGTGCGGCTGATGAGCGGTACGGGGACATTTACCGTCAACGGGAAGACCCTGGAAGAGTACTTCAACCGCGTTGGAGACCCGGAAACCGCTTTAGCTCCGCTCCAAACCGTTGGCGAAAACCGCGACCGGTTTGACGTGTCGGTGCGGGTGAACGGCGGGGGTGTCACCGGGCAAGCCATCTCCGTCCGGTTAGGGATGGCGCGCGCGCTGCTCAAGTTGAACCCCGATTATAAAGAGGCCTTGAGAAAAGCCGGCTTCCTGACCCGCGATCCACGCATCAAGGAACGCAAGAAGCCAGGCTTGAAGCGGGCTCGCAAGGCGCCGACCTATACCAAGCGGTAGTCGCCTCCACCGCAAATCTACTGCTGGGATTGTTTGCAGGTCGGGCTGCGCTGTTGCAAGAAGTTGATTGATTTAAAACAAATCCAGCGAGCCTGAATCTTGAATTTCGACGCAGAGAATAGGCCGGGAAAATTCCTGCCTGTTCTCTGTGTTTCTTATTAATAAGGAGGATCTCATTGGAACAACTACCTGGAATTACCTTGCTCGGACTCGGCCCCGGCGATCCAGGCCTGCTAACCCGCCAAGCCTGGGATCTGCTCTCTATCTCCGATGAGGTTTATCTGCGCACCCGCCTGCACCCGGCAGTTGCAGGCCTCCCGATGCATATTCGTCTCCACTCGTTCGATTACCTTTACGAGGAGACCGATTCGTTTTCGGAAGTGTACGCGCTCATCGTGGAAAGAGTCCTTGAGATGGGTAAACGCTCTCAAGGGGTGATCTACGCCGTCCCCGGGCACCCATTCGTCGCCGAAGCCACCTCTCCGGAGATCTTCCGGCGAGCAACGGAACAAGGTATCCCTGTGCAAGTGAATCATGGCCTCAGCTTTGTCGAGCCGACTTTTGCCGTGTTGGGGGTCGATCCCTTTCCACACACTGCATTAGTAGATGCTCTGGAGCTGGCTGCACTGCACCACCCTCCTTTCCCGCCCAACGCACCGGCTCTAATCGCTCAAATTCACTCGCCTGCGGTTGCTTCGGAGGTCAAGCTGGTTTTAATGGCGGTGTACCCTGATGAGCACCCAATCCGGCTGGTGCACGCCGCCGGTACTTCCCAGGCCAGGGTGGTCGACCTGCCCCTGTTCGAGATCGACCGGCAACCGGGCGTTGGCTTGCTCACCTCGCTCTATGTTCCTGCTCTGGGGGGAGATGCTTCGTTTGAGGCCTTCCAGGAGATTGTTGCGCACCTGCGTGCTCCAGAAGGTTGTCCATGGGACCGCGAACAGACTCACCAGTCCTTGCGATCTCATTTGCTCGAAGAAACCTACGAAGTCCTGGCCGCATTGGATGCTGGAGATCCGGACGCCATGCGGGAAGAGTTCGGAGATCTGTTGCTCCAGGTCGTCCTACATGCACAGATCGCCAGCGAGTATGGCGAGTTCACCATGTCCGACGTGTTGCAAGGGATTCACGCCAAACTGGTGCGCAGGCATCCCCATGTCTTCGGCGAACTGGTGTTCAAAGATAAGGAAACCGTACTCGAAAATTGGGAGAAGCTCAAGGCATCCGAACGTGGAACCAGTGGGAAAAAGGGCGGGGGTTTGCTGGATGGCGTAGCTTTGGCGCTTCCGGCTTTGGTGCAGGCTGAAGAGTACCAGAAGCGCGCCGCCCGGGTGGGTTTCGACTGGCCGAACGTACGCGGAGTGATGGAAAAGATCCTCGAAGAGGTTAAGGAACTCCAGCAGGCAACCACCCAGGAGGCCCGCCAGGCAGAGTTGGGCGATCTGTTGTTCGCGGCCGTCAATCTGGCCAGGTGGCTGGAGGTAGACGCCGAGAGCGCGCTCAGAACTGCCAACTCTCGCTTCCGAAAGCGCTTTTCCCATATCGAGACGACGACGAGCAATCAGGGACGACTTATTTCCGATCTGACTTTAGAGGAGATGGATGTCTTATGGGAGGCGGCCAAGGAGAAAGAGTAGAACTGAGCATCCATCTTTCTACCAATCTAGTGACTGTATTAAATTTAAGCAAATCTTACAAAGAAGAAACGGCTTAAACTGGCTCGAACCGGGCGGTGAAGTGCCGGAGCAGTTCCGGAGCATAAGTGAACCGGAAGCCATTGATCTGCTCGCTTTGGGCGACGATCTGGCTCAATATATCGACGACGTAATCCAGATGGCTTTGCGTATAAACCCGGCGAGGGATCGCCAGGCGAACCAACTCCAATTTCGGATAAATCATTTCGCCGGAATCCGGATCCGCATAGGCAAACATCACCGACCCGATCTCGACCGCCCGGATCCCGCCTTCGAGATACAGTTGCACTGCCAGGGCCTGTCCGGGAAACTTTTCGTGCGGGATGTGAGAGAATAGACGTCCGGCATCCACGTAGACGGCATGCCCTCCCGGGGGTTCGATGATCGGAACTCCAGCCCCCAACAGGCGTTCTGCAAGGTACGCGGTTTGGCCCAGGCGGTATGCCAGGTAGTCTTCTTCCAGACCCTCGCGTAAACCGACGGCGATGGCGTCCAGGTCTCGGCCAGCCAGACCACCATAAGTGGGAAAACCTTCGCGCAAAATCAATTCATTACACGCTTGCTGGTACAAGTTCTCGTCGTTCATCACCAGAAAACCGCCGATATTGACGATGGCATCCTTCTTGGCGCTCATCGTAGCCCCATCTGCCAAGGCGAAAATTTCTCGGGCGATCTCCAGTGTGGATTTGTTCGCGTAGCCTGGCTCACGTAACTTAATGAAGTAGGCATTCTCCGCAAACCTGCAGGCGTCGATAAAGAAGGGGATGCCGTAGCTGCGATATATGTTTGCCACTGCGCGCAGATTATCCAGGGAAACCGGCTGGCCTCCCCCGGCGTTGTTCGTGATCGTAATCATGCCCAGGGGAATTCTTGAGGGTCCAACCTCTTCGATGAAATTGCGTAGACGAGTTGTGTCAAGATTTCCCTTAAATGGATCGCGTACGGTTGGATCGAAAGCAATTTCTCGGACCAGGTTGACCGGCCTGCCGCCTCGGGCGCGGATGTTGGCATCGGTGGTATCGAAGTGCATGTTTGAAGGGACGTAATCGCCAGGCCGCACCAGCAGGCTGCACAGGATATTTTCGGCCGCGCGGCCCTGGTGGGTGGGTACGAAGTAGCCGAAACCAAAGATTTCCTTTACAGCCTTCTCTAGACGGTAAAACGATCGCGCTCCCGCGTAGGATTCATCCCCGGACAGCATGGCAGACCACTGCCCCTGACTCATTGCACCGGTGCCGGAATCGGTCAGCAAGTCGATAAAGATCTCGCTCGAACGTAAGCCAAAAACGTTATAGCCCGCTTGCCTAAGCGCCTGCGCCCTTTCATGGCGATCGATCAACCGGATTTGCTCTACCATTTTGATCCGGAAAGGCTCAGGTGGGTGTTTGGTCATGGATGCAGCTCCTTTCCCCTTTTTCTTCAGTGTAGCATGCTTTCAATAGGAATCCAAGATCATTCACAGGGGGCGCACACAGTGACCTGTGTCTGGTTCGGGTATAATTCCGCACGTGCTAAGAATTGTTACCTTCACCCTCGGTCCGGTGGCGACCAATACCTACCTGATCGCCGATGGCTCAACAGGAGAGGCTGCGGTCATCGATCCCGCCGCAGATGGCGCACGCATCGTCCAGGAAGCCGAACGACGCGGCTGGCGGATTGCCAATATCTGGCTGACTCATGCTCACTTCGATCACATTGCCGGTGCAGCTGGGGTCGCGGATGCCAGCAGCCCATCCCCGCCGGTGGCGCTGCATCCGGAGGATTACTCGCTCTGGCGCCTGCAGGGCGGCGCACCTTTATTTGGGATGCGCATCGATCCAGGGCCCGAGCCTACCATTAATCTTTACCATGGTCAGGTCCTGCACCTGGGGGATAACCTGCTGCAGGTCCGGCATGCCCCGGGACACACCCGCGGCCATGTGATGTTCTATTGTGAAACCGATCGGGTGCTGTTCTGCGGCGACGTGGTCTTCCAGGGCAGCATCGGCCGGACGGACCTGCCCGGGGGTGATTACGACACCCTGATCGACAGTATTCGCTCGCAAGTGCTCGACCTGCCGGACGCGACCCGACTGCTCAGCGGACATGGTGCGGAGACGACGGTCGGGATTGAACGTCAGTACAACCCCTTTATTTCTGAAGGGTAATAATATAAATGGCGGCAAATCGTCTGCCGCCATCACCTTCTCTCATTTTCTTTCTGCCTGATTATTTGGCGTAATCCACCGCGCGGGTCTCCCGGATGACGGTCACTTTAATCTGGCCCGGGTACTGCATGGTATCCTCGATCTGTTTGGCGATGTCGCGCGCCAGGCGGATCGACTCGAGATCGTCAATCTCTTCGGGCCGGACGAAGATGCGCACCTCGCGCCCTGCCTGGAGAGCGTAGCTTGAGTTGACTCCTTTGAAGGAGTTCGCCACCTCTTCCAAGGCGCGCACCCGCTTGATGTACTGTTCGAGGCTCTCTCGCCGAGCACCGGGCCGGGCTCCGGAAATGGCATCCGCAGCTTCGGCAATCACCGCTTCGACCGATTCCTGCTCCACTTCGTGATGGTGGGAGGAAATAATGTTCAAGACCTTCGGTTGGACTCCATAACGCCGGGCGAATTCAGCGCCGATCATGGCGTGGGTCCCCTCGACGTTATGGTCCATCGCCTTGCCGAGATCGTGCAGGAGGGCGCCTGCCTTGGCTAACTCGACATCCGCACCCAGCTCTGCAGCGATCACCCCAGCCAGCTGGGCCGTTTCGACGGCGTGAGCCAGCTGGTTCTGGCCGTAAGAGGTGCGAAACTTCAACCGGCCAAGCATGCGCAGGATCTCGGGGTGCAGGCCTGGCACCCCAGCATCGTAAGCCGCCTGGTCGCCTGATTCGGCGATGATGCGTTCGACTTCCTCGCGCTCGCGTTTGACGATCTTCTCGATGTGAGCGGGGTGGATGCGACCGTCCAGCACCAGTTTCGCCATCGACCGGACCGCGACCTCGCGCCGCACGGTGTCGAAACTCGAGATAGTAATCGCTTCGGGGGTATCATCGACGATCACGTCGACGCCTGCCGCCTGCTCGAAGGCGTGGATATTCCTTCCGTTACGGCCGATGATCCGGCCTTTCATCTCATCAGATGGCAGGGGTACGAAGGAGGTGGTGACTTCGGAGACGTGCTCCGAGGCAATGCGCTGGATTGCACTGGCGATGATCTTGCGAGCCCGGCTTTCGCCTTCCTCGCGAGCTTCTGCCTCTACCTGGCGGATAATGCGCGCCATGTCCGCGCGGGCCTCTTTCTCGACCTCGTTCAGGAGCAGTTCGCGCGCTTCTTCTTTATTCATCTGCGAGACGCGCTGCAACTCCTCCATTTCCTGGGCGTACATTTTCTCAACATCATTGGCCCGCTTATCGATCAAGCCCTGGCGTTTATTGATCAACTGCTCGCGCTTGTCCAAGCGGTCCGTCCGGCCGTCGATCTCCTCGCGGCGTTTCTGTAGACGATCTTCTTCTCGCGAGAGCTCCGTCCTACGCCTGGCAAACTCGGAATCGGCTGCCTGGCGGATCTCGATGGCTTTGTCTTTCGCCTGTAGTTCGATAACCCGGGCCTCTTCTTTAGCTTTGACCAGGATAGAATCTGCTTCTTCTTGCTCCTTCTGCTTAGTTTTGGCGATCTGCGAATGTCGAAGGTAGTATCCGATCGCAATTCCTAAAGCTAGACATATGGCTACGATGAGCAACCAAATACCTGAGTTCATGAGGTAACCTTTCTGTAAGTCCGTTATTCCAGCAGTGAGTTCGAATCCCGCTCAGACCAGACCTTGCGCACAGCGGAATCAGAGGCGTCATAGGAAAAGCCCCTGCGGGCCAGGTGGTCGTACATCTTCCGGCGGAATTCTAGCCAGTCTGACTGCTTCAGTTTGCGAGATTGGATCAGGGCGGCCTGATACGCTAATTCATCTTCATCTGGTAAGGATTCATCCAGAGTTTCTCGGATGACTTCCTCGGATATCCCTTTCCGCTTCAGTTCATAAGCCAACAAGCGCCGGCCGCGTGGCCGGTACTCGGACCGGTTTTCGACCCACATCTGTGCAAAGCCTCGGTCGTCTACCGTTCCACTCCGTTCTAAGCGGACTACGATCGTATCGATCAGATCTTCCGTGACGCCATGCTGTTTCAAATTCTGGCGGACCTCGGCGCTTGTGCGAGCTCTATAGCCGACGAATTTCACGGCCCTCTGAAAAGCGACTTCCTCCGCATCCTGCGCCTTCAGCTCACTGATCTTCTCAGGGGATAGCTCCTGACCGATCTCCAACCAGGCGGCGACGATCTTCGACAGACCAAAGGCGAACTCACCGTCCAGGAAAACGTTTATCCGCTGGCGGTTGCGGTTCTGTAACTGGAGGGCAGTGATCCGGTTCACGATAAATAAAACAGCCGTTAACTTGCCGGGTCTGGCAACGGCTGTTCATCTGAGAGAAAACCGAACTCGGAGGGATGTCCTTGTCGACAGGTTTTTTCGATCTTAAGGACGTCTCTCGCCTGAAGGCGCTAGAACATTCCTCACTTGCCCTATCTTACAAGTTGGCCTGGTCAAATAACTTACGAGGA
Organism: Anaerolineales bacterium; assembly: GCA_035291645.1. Classification (GTDB taxonomy): domain Bacteria; phylum Chloroflexota; class Anaerolineae; order Anaerolineales; family UBA4823; genus DATDRQ01. The sequence goes on along the minus strand of DATDRQ010000297.1, from coordinate 2,115 downwards.
CCGGAATCATTTGTGATATTCGTTTCAGCAGGCCAGATCCAGCAATATCCTGACAATCCTGTCATGGATGACGAGTTCTCAGATCAGATCTTTCTCAAGCTTATTAAACCGCTGCCATTTTTCTTATTTAATACGATGGTCTTCGAATCCGTGCTTGCATGCAAGTCTGCTTGCACGCAGGTCTGCTTGCACGCAAGCCTGCGTGGTCCGGAAACCTCGCCCAACTTATTCTTCTATGCGACCATCGTCAGTTTACGATCATTGATTATACGTTAATATAGTACATTATGTCAATTTTTTCTTCAGCCTTTCTGGAATTACTAAAAATCAACCCAATGTGAAATCTGATCTTTCTTTCAGGGCGGGTATAATCAAGAGCGGGTGTAGATGGGGAAGTAATCCCGTTTCATGTTTGCCTTACTTCATACGTTTAATGAACATGATTCACCAAGGAGATAAGCATGAGCAGCTTGCGTGAAGATGCGCTGGAGTATCACCGCCTGGGCGGCAAGCCCGGGAAAATATCAATTTTGCCGACCAAACCTCTCACAACCCAGCGCGATCTCTCCTTGGCATACTCGCCTGGGGTGGCTTACCCGGTGCTAGAGATAGAGACCGATCCCGAGTTGTCCTACGAATACACTTCGAAGGGCAATCTGGTGGCGGTGATCTCGAATGGGACGGCGATCCTGGGCCTCGGCGATCGGGGTGCACTTGCCTCCAAGCCAGTGATGGAGGGGAAGGGGGTCCTATTTAAAACGTTCTCCGACATCGATGTATTCGATATCGAGGTCAACTCGCACGATCCGGAGGAGATCATTCGTGTCGTCGCTGCTATCGCCCCAACCTTTGGAGGCATCAACCTGGAGGATATAAAAGCGCCGGAGTGTTTTTATATCGAAGAGACGCTTAAACAAATGCTCGATATCCCGGTTTTTCATGATGACCAACACGGCACGGCGATCATCTCGAGCGCCGGGCTGCTGAACAGTCTGGAGATCGTTGGAAAGAGGATCGCTGAGGTGCGCGTGACGATTTCTGGTGCCGGCGCTTCTGCGATCTCCTGCGCTGAGCTGGCGGTCAGGCTGGGGGTCAAGCGCGAGCATGTGCTTCTGGTAGATAGCCGCGGGGTGGTTAGGAAGGACCGCCAAGATGGCATGAATAAGTATAAGGCCCAGTTTGCCCAAGAGACCGAGGCGCGTACCCTGGCGGACGCGGTGCGCGGCGCGGACGTCTTCTACGGCTTGTCCGTGGCGAACGTCCTGACCCAGGAGATGGTCCAATCCATGGCGGAACGCCCGATCATCTTCGCCATGGCCAACCCGGACCCGGAAATCCGCTACGAATTGGCGAAGGAGGTACGCCCAGAAGCAATTGTAGCGACCGGGCGGTCGGATTACCCTAATCAGGTAAACAATGTCCTCGGTTTTCCGTTCATCTTCCGGGGGGCTTTGGACGTGCGCGCCCGGGCAATCAATGAAGAGATGAAAGTCGCTGCCGCGCACGCCCTGGCCGACCTGGCGAAAGAGGATGTCCCGGATAGTGTTCTGCGGGCCTATGGGCAGGAGAGTATCCGGTTTGGCCCGGAATATATCATCCCCAAGCCGCTCGACCCGCGGGTGATGCTGTGGGAATCCCCGGCAGTTGCCCAAGCTGCCATGGAGACCGGTGTCGCTCGAAAGGAGATCGACATTGATGAATACCGCCAGGAACTGGCTTTCCGCCAGGGGATCGGCCAGCAGGTGCGCCACTATATAACGAGCAAGGCGAAGACTTCTACTATCAAGAAGCGCGTCGTCTTCGCGGAGGGTGAAGAGACCAAGATCATCCGCGCCGCTGACCAGATTAAGAATGAAGGCATCGGAATCCCGATCCTGGTGGGCCGGCCCGAAGTGATCTATGAGAAGATGCGCGGCCTTGGACTCGATTGCGATCCTGAGATCGTCAACCCGTCGAATTTTAACCGGCTGGATGATTACGCCCGGGCGTATTACGAGCTGCGCAAAAGAAAGGGTGTTACCCTGCGGGACGCCTACAAGGTCGTGAAAGAGCCGAACGTATTCGGTCCGCTGATGGTCAAGATGGGTGATGCGGATGCCTTCGTCTCGGGACTGA
>DATDRQ010000296.1:0-2656 GCA_035291645.1 Anaerolineales bacterium | reverse complement strand
GGTCTTGATGGTGATCTACACCTCCGGCACGACCGGGCGTCCGAAAGGCGCTGTCCACACCCACGCCGGGTTTCCGGTTAAAGCCGCCCAGGACATGGCCTTTGGCACCGACCTGCACCCCGGGCAGCTGCTCTACTGGATGACCGACATGGGCTGGATGATGGGACCCTGGCTGGTTTTCGGCGCGCTGATCCTGGGCGGTACATTCTTCCTTTATGATGGCGCGCCAGATTATCCCGGGCCAGACCGCCTGTGGAAAATGGTCGCCCGCCACCGCATCACTACCCTGGGCGTCTCCCCGACCCTGATCCGTTCGCTCATCCCGTACGGCGAGGTTCCGCTGCGCGCCCACGACCTGTCATCATTGCGCTTCTTCGCCTCCACCGGCGAGCCCTGGAACCCGGACCCCTGGATGTGGCTGTTCGAGAAGGTCGGCGAGCGCCGGCTGCCGATCATCAATTACTCCGGCGGGACCGAGATCTCCGGCGGGATCGTGATGGGCAGCCCGATCCTGCCGCTCAAGCCAACCGCCTTCGCCGCCCCTTGCCCCGGCATCGCCGCCGACGTCTTCGACGAGGACGGGCAGCCGGTCCGGGATCGGGTGGGCGAACTGGTCATCAAGGCGCCCTGGATCGGGATGACGCGCGGCTTCTGGCGCGACCCCACGCGTTATGAGGAGACCTACTGGTCGCGCTGGCCCGGGGTGTGGGTGCACGGGGACTTCGCGGCTGTCGACTCCGACGGTCAGTGGTACATCCTGGGCCGCTCCGACGACACGATCAAGATCGCCGGCAAACGCCTCGGACCGGCGGAGGTCGAGTCGATCCTGGTCGGCCATCCCGCCGTGGTCGAATCGGCCGCCATCGGGGCGCCGGACGCCGTGAAAGGGAGCCAGCTGGTGGTCTTCTGCGTGCTGGCTCCCGGGGTCGAACCTTCGCCAGCGCTGCAGACCGAACTGAAGAACCTGATCGTCGCCTCGCTCGGCAAGCCGCTCGCCCCGCACGCCGTCCTGTTCGTGAATGACCTGCCCAAGACGCGCAACGCCAAGGTGATGCGCCGCGTGATCCGGGCCGCCTACCTGGGGCAGGAGCCTGGCGACACCTCCTCTTTGGTGAACCCGGAGGCGGTGGAGGCGATCAAGCAAGCTCGCTGACCGGCATGGGTAGGAAATCCGGGGTATCGACCTGATCGCCGGGCAAGAGTAACTCACTTGTGGCATAATGATTATCTTGAAGGCTGTGTACCGGGGATAAGAGGCTGGAGGCGATGCCCGTCTGGTGCCCGAAATGTAACGCCATGCTGCCGGAGGGCCTGGGTGAATGCCCGCGCTGCGGGGCGCGGCTTTCCTCAACCGAGAAGGAGGGGGAGATCAGTCGCTCTGACGTGGCCTGGCTGAGCGCCTATACCATCGGTATCTTGCTGATCCCGCTCATCGTAGGGCTGGCGATCGGCCTGGTGTGCATACTCGTCTTCCTCTATCGATAGAGGAACTTTTCCATCAAGGAGATCAAAGATGGATTTCGATCTAAGCGAAGAACAGCGCATGTGGCGCAGTGCAGTTCACGATTTCGTCGCGAAGGAAGTCAAACCACACGCCCGCGCGGTCGATGAGAACGGACAATTCAACTGGGAAGCGGTGCGCAAGATGGGCCCGCTGGGATTGCTCGGATTGAACGTACCCGAGGAGTACGGCGGCGCCGGGGTGGACGCAGTCAGCGCCGCCATCGCCATCGAAGAGCTCGGTTGGGGCTGCGGCAGCACCGCCCTGGCGATCGCCGCCCACAACGGGCTGGGCTGCGCCCCGCTCAACCTGTTCGGCAGCCCCGAATTGAAGGAACGCTTTCTCCCGGGTGTCGCCAGCTGAGCAGGCCAGCTGGCGGCCCTGGCGTTGACCGAGCCCGGCGCTGGTTCTGACCTGAAAGGGGGCGTCCTGACGCGCGCCGTGCGGGAATCCGGTGCATGGGTCATCAACGGCGCCAAGATGTGGTGCACCAACGCCAGCATCGCCGATTTCATCGTCACCCTGGTACGCACCAACCCGTCCGGAGGATCACGCTCCCTGAGCCTGATCGTCGTCCCGACCGGCGTTCCCGGGCTGCACATCGGCCCCCCTGAGAAAAAGATGGGCCTGAAAGGCTCACCCACCCACGCCGTCACCTACGATGACGTGCGCGTCCCGGAGGATAATCTGGTCGGAGAAGAGGGCCAGGGTTTAATGGAAACGCTTACCGTCCTAGACGGCGGGCGGATCGGGATCGGCGCGCTGGCGATTGGCCTGGCTCAGGCCGCCTTCGATGAAGCGGTGCGCTATGCGCAAGAACGCCAGACCTTCGGGGCGCCGATCGCAGCCCGCCAGGCCATCCAATGGATGCTGGCGGATGCCGCCGCCGGGATCCAGGCCGCCCGCTGGATGATCTACCAGGCTGCCTGGCTCAAGAGTCTGGGACGCCGCTTCACCGTGGAAGCCTCCATGGGGAAGCTGTTCGCCACCGAGATGGCAGAACGGGTCTGCCGGGACGCGATCCAGATCTTCGGTGGGTATGGCTACAGCCAGGAATACCCGGTCGAGCGCATCTACCGGGATGCCCGCCTGATGACCATCGGCGAGGGCACCAGCGAGGTCCAGCGATTGGTCATCGCCCGCCACGTCCTGCAG
>DATDRQ010000295.1:0-2672 GCA_035291645.1 Anaerolineales bacterium | reverse complement strand
TCCCAACTTCCCGGCGAATCCATACGTCTATGTACTCTACACCTACGACGCCGAGATCGGCGGACAGGCGCCCAAGTACGGCACCCCGGGCGTCTATTCCGACCCGTGTCCCACGCCGCCCGGGGCTACGGCGGATGGCTGCGTGGTTAGCGGCAGGCTCTCCCGCCTGACGGCCAGCGGCAACTTCATGAGCGGCCCCGAACAGGTCTTGATCGAGGACTGGTGCCAGCAGTACCCCAGCCACTCGATCGGCAGCCTGGCGTTCGGGCTGGATGGGGCGCTGTACGTCAGCGGCGGTGACGGCGCGGATTTCAACCTGGTGGATTACGGCCAGGCAGGCGACCCGCTCAATCCGTGCGGCGACCCGCCGGGTGGGGTCGGCGCGGTGCTGGCGCCTCCCACCGCCGAGGGGGGTGCCCTGCGCAGCCAGGACCTGCGCACCGGCGGCGATCCGGTCACCCTGGATGGAGCCGTTTTAAGGGTCGACCCGGCGACCGGCGCCGGCCTGCCGGGAAACCCCCTGGCGGGAAACCCGGACCCAAACGCCAAGCGCATCATCGCCTACGGGCTGCGCAACCCCTTCCGGCTGGCGTTCCGCCCGGGCAGCGACGAACTGTGGATCGGCGAGGTGGGTTGGATGACCTGGGAGGAGATTAGCCGCATCACCGATGTAAATGACGCAACCTTGGAAAACTTCGGCTGGCCCTGTTATGAAGGTAAAATAAAACAAGAAGGATTCGACAGCGCCAACCTCAACCTGTGCGAAAGCTTATATTCACAGGCAGGTTCGACTACAAATCCTTATTACGTTTACAATCATTCTGCGAAAGTTGTCCCGCAGGAAGCCTGTCCGACCGGCAGTTCCTCGATTACCGGTCTCGCCTTCTATCCAAACTCCGGCGGCCCATACCCCGGCCTGTATGACGGCGCCCTGTTCTTCGCGGATTTCTCGCGCAACTGCATCTGGGCGATGCCAGAAGGGGCGAATGGGCTTCCAGACACAGCCAATATCAAGACCTTCATCGCCAATGCCGCCAGCCCGGTCGACCTGGCTATCTCACCGGCAGGGGAGCTGGTTTACGTCGACCTCATCGGGGGTACCATCCGCCGGGTGGAGTATTTCAGCGCCAACCAGCCGCCGACTGCATCCATTTCTGCCACACCCACCAACGGGGCCGCGCCTCTGGCCGTGGATTTCGACGGGAGCGCCTCCAGCGACCCTGATCCTGGCGACAGCCTGACCTACGCCTGGGACCTGGACGGTGATGGCCAGTTTGACGATGGCGCCGGCGTCCAAGCTACCTATACCTACACCCAGATCGGCGCCGTGTCCGCCACCCTCAAGGTCACCGACAGCCAGGGGGCGTTCGACAGCGATTCGGTCGCCATCTCCGCCGGCAACACCCCCCCAACTGCCAGCATTAAACAGCCCGCCGTCGGAACGACATGGACCGTGGGGCAGACAATCACCTTTTCCGGCTCAGCCAGCGACCAGCAGGAGGGGATTCTACCGGCCTCTGCGCTGAGCTGGTCAATGGTCATGATGCACTGCCCGTCGAACTGCCACGCTCACCCGATCCAGGACTTCGCCGGCGTTGCGGGTGGGACCTTCAAAGCTCCCGACCACGAATACCCTTCATTCCTGGAGCTGCGCCTGACCGCCACCGATTCGAAAGGACTGCAGGATACCCGGGTCCTGAAACTCTATCCGAAGACCTCCGTATTGACTTTTAAGACCGAACCGGCTGGCCTGCAGCTGGTCGTCAACGGCGCCAGCCAAACGGCGGTTTTCTCGCGCACCGTGATCGCCGGCTCACGCAACTCGGTCAGCGCAACCACCCCACAAACCCTGAACGAGATCAGCTACCAATTTGCGAGCTGGTCGGATGGCGGCGCGCAAACCCACGACGCCACCGCGCCCGGCAGCGCCAGGACCTACACCGCCCGCTTCACCCCGGTCAAACCGCCTGCCGTTGAACATAAGCTTTTCCTTAGTTTGTTGGTGTCTCACAAATAATGCGGCGCGGCCTACCCGGGTGTTGCGTCCGAAGTTTTTCGACTTTTGGATTCATCTTTGCTCGCCGAAACACCTGGATCGGGTCGATTATTGAAAATGGCTATTGACTTCGTGGCAAATACTATGTAAGATAATTACGGATGTAAAAGACCAAATTATTCTATAATTAAGGAGGGGTGGGATGGGCAGACTTACCTTATACAGGGGATTGTATTCTGTTAAGTTCTTGTTTTTTCTGCGCGGCGGGTTGGCGCTGATCATTTTATTAGGCCTGACAGCAAATCCAGGATCAACCGCAAAGGCTGCCTCGCTACTGCCCGGCTTTCAGGAAACGGTCGTCTTCAGCGGGCTGGTGAATCCCACCGTGATCCAGTTCTCCCCGGATGGGCGCGTCTTCGTCGCCGAAAAGCGGGGAGTGATCAAGGTCTTCGATAATCTGGCGGATACCTCACCAGTTGTCTTCGCCGACCTGAACGTCAACGTCTACAATTTCTGGGATCGCGGACTGCTCGGTCTGGCCCTAGATCCCAACTTCCCGGCGAATCCATACGTCTATGTACTCTACACCTACGACGCCGAGATCGGCGGACAGGCGCCCAAGTACGGCACCCCGGGCGTCTATTCCGACCCGTGTCCCACGCCGCCCGGGGCTACG
>DATDRQ010000294.1:0-17820 GCA_035291645.1 Anaerolineales bacterium | reverse complement strand
GCCCTACGAGCTGCTCACCATCGCCCATAACGAGACCTCGGCCGGCGTGCAGAACCCCATCCGGGAGATCGCCGAGGCAGCCCGCTCCGCCAGCCCGGAGACGTTGATTTGCGTGGACGCCGTCTCTTCGCTGGGGGGGGTACGGCTTGAAATGGACGCCTGGGGACTGGATATGGTGCTGACCTCCTCCCAAAAGTGCCTGGCACTACCGCCCGGACTGGCGCTCGCCGCAGTATCCGACCGGGCGATGGAGTACGCCCGCCAAGTCCCGCAGCGCGGCTGGTATTTCGACCTGATCCGCATGGAGGAGCACAGGCGTAAGGATTCCACCCCGGCAACCCCTGCCATGTCCTTGATCTATGCGCTGGATTACAAGCTGGAGCGCATCCTGGAAGAAGGGCTTGAAGCGCGCTTCGCCCGGCATAGCGCCTTGGCTGAGCGCGTCCAGAACTGGGGGGAACGATGCGGCCTGAGGTTATTTGCCGCCCCGGGTTACCGTTCGCTGACGGTAACCACGGTTGCCAGCCCAGAAGGATTCGTCCTGGATAACCTCAACGCGTTCTTAATGCAGCGGGGGATGCGAATCGCCAGCGGGTATGGACAATTGAAAGGCAAGACCTTCCGCATCGCCCACATGGGGGATACCCTGATGGAAGATATTGATGCTTTATTGTTCGCTATGGATGAGTATCTGGAAGGTGCAGCCGGTCGGGTAGCTGGATAAGCGGAGGCTGTATCCCACAGATTTTCGAGATCGAATGTACCAAATACACCATGAGAGGCTGATCCTGAGAAGTTGCGAAACTGCCAGGTAAAGAGGGGGAATTGCCTCTTGACATAGAACGAGTGTTCTGATAAATTAAACAGAACACTCGTTCTATTTATATCGATACCTGACCAATCAAACCACATCAGGAGAATACCATGCACCAGCGTATAAACAACCATTCGAACAGGGAAATGGTTGATGAACGATACCCCATCGAAGTCCTGGAAGGGGAGATCGTTAATGGAATCAATATCTCGGATGGTTTTCCTCCACCCATGCCGCTCACCCTAGACGAAGTGCTGGACGCATTCGGACCCTTCCCACCTTTTTCCCTGGTTTTTGGCATCTGCGAAGATGGCTTACCCCTCATGCTAAATCTGAAGGATCCAACGGCTGGTTCGTTGCTCATTCAAGGTGCTGATCGGTGCGGGAAATCCCAGTTGCTTGAGACGATTCTCGGTTCTGCGGCTGTTTTAAATCCTCCAGATAGAGTCAATTTCTGCGTGATCACTCCTCATCCGGATGAAATGGCTGGCCTGCTCAATTATCCTCATTGCCAGGTCCTAGCAGCTCCCTATGAGCGCCAGGCGAGCGAGATCATTCTTGAGCTCAGCGCCCTGGCAGAACAAAGGCGTTTCGGAAGGGAGCGCGGGCCTGCCTTTATTTTGGCTATCGACGATTTTGGAGCATTGACCGGAGACCGTCTGGATTACGAAGTATTTCTGCACTTGAAATGGTTGATCTCTAAAGGACCTGGTTCCGAGATCTGGACAATTGCCACCTTGCCGGATCGATCACTTTCACCTCTAGACCCGCAGCTCTCTTCATTATTCCAAACCCAGATTTCGAATTATAGCGTACCGAATACTGCGATCGACCTGCTCCACTCCGAGAATATTACACAGTCGCTTATCCCGAATTGGAAACCTGGTTTCACTGTCCGGATAAACAGGCAAATTATTCGTTTCATACCACTAACAATTTGACGGAAGGATGCGCATAATGAATATCGGAATGCTTTGGTTCGACAACGACGTGAAGACCGATCTCAATCAAAAGATTCAGCGTGCTGCCATCTATTACCAGCAGAAGTATGGCAGACAGCCGGACTTATGCTACGTCCACCCGAGTATGGCAAATTCAACCCAGAATGGGAATCAAGGGGTCAAAGCCGGGGAAATCGAAGTAAAGACCACCAAATCGGTGCTGCCCAACCACTTCTGGATTGGCATCGGCGGCAAGCAAGGCTCTCCGGTTTAGATGCCCTCAGCGGTGAGTTCCGCCATCCATCCATCCAGGTTCAGACCTGGTTCCATTACCCCCGTCTTGCCAGCCACGTCGATCTCCAACAGACGGTGGTAGACCGCTTCTAATACGGGCAGGTTGAATTGGCGAGCCTGGGCGAAAACCTTGCGAGCCACATAGGGGTGTAGCCCGAGGGTTTTCGCAACGTCTGTATCGATTGCACCTGCCTCCAACAATTCCCTGGTCAGTAACAACAACCGGAACTGCCTGACTATCATCGGGAAGATTGACTGCACATCCTGTTCATCAAGCAAACGGTGAAACATGGTCACTGCTGCCTGCCCATCCCGGTTTCCCAGAGCGTCTACCAGCGTGAAGATGTCGGTCTCTGGGATTACGACCACCAGCCGGTCGACATCCGGTACGTCTACCGGACGTTGTCCCCCGACGTAAGTCAGCAGCTTCATAATTTCCTGGTCTAAGGCAGCGGCATCACTGGCTGATAACTCTGCCAGGCGCTTCGCTGCGCTCCCGGTAAACTCTCCTTCATATTCCCTGGCGCGCTTCTGGATCCAGGCCGGTAATTCGTTCTGACCGGTCGGCATCCCCTTTTCCCGCAAGTAAACTCGTTCGCCAGCTCCCTTTGCCCAAAGTTCCAACCAGTGGATTTTTCCAGCCTTCCTGTCTCTTGGACTGGTCAGAGGCAGGTGCTCGATCAGGACGAGGGCGGTGCTGGCCGGAACCCGATCCAGGAAATCGAGTAGTTTCTCTCGGTTCGCTTCGTCTTTCGCGTAAGCCAGGGGATGGTCGAGGAGCACCAGGCGGCGCTCTGCCAGGAACGGCATGGTGGCGCAGGCGGTCACCAGCTGATCGAAAGCCAGGACCCGTCCGTCCAGCCTGGTGAAGTTCATCTCCAGAGTCCCCGGACCACCGACCCTGGCTTTCAGTTTTTCTATCTCGCCATGAATGGCCGGCTCGTCGTCTCCATGAAACAGATAGATAACCGGCCGGTCTGCCATGCTCAGCCTCGCGTCGTCACCCGGTAGGCTTTCATCCCCCCGCGATTCGTAGATGCGATCTCGACAATTTCCAGATCGCCGGGGTCGCCGCAGGTGGTGATATTCTGCTGGATCTTCCGGCCAAGCGGCTGCCCGGCGATTAAGGCCAGGGTAGCCAGGACCATCGCCATCGGCAGGCGCTCCACTTTGTCCCGCACACGGCTGCCCGCGCCGAGCATGCTTGCCCCGGCAACCAGCCCGGCCAGCATACCGGCAGTGACGTAGTTCGTGCCGCAGTTGCGGTGGACCGCCAGGTCGTGTTCCCCGTTGCGCATACGGGTCAGCGCCTCGTCGACAGCCTCTTGGACTTCCTCCAGGGAAAAATCACCGAGCACCCAGAAACCGCCGGGGTCGGAATGTCCTGCCATGTTGGTGTTTCTCTTACGCTCGGACAGGATGTGCAGCGTGGCATGTTCCAGCCCGTGGTTGCGTCGAATGCGTGAGATCACCGGGATCTCCAGGATTGAATTACTTCTCAAAGTCGATTCGTTTACCGGCACAAATGCCTCCAGAATATTCTAGTCCGTGGATACGGAAGCTACCCCTTGTGGTTCGGCGAGCGGGCGATAGGCGGTCGCCTTCACGAAACCGGCGTACATCAGGACCACGCCGAACAGCTCGCTCAAGTACAGCCAATCCGGCAGCCCCGCCCTGAGGAAGCTGCCGCCCATGGCGGGGAACAACGCGCCGGCTGCGATCAGGATATTCCCAACCATGCGGTCGGCGAGTACGTGCTTGCGCCAGAAGATATAGGCAGAGTAGATCGCCCCGCCCACCAGGGTGACCGTCCCGTAAACGTTCAGCAGGATGGTCAGCAAGGTAATGCCGCCGCTTCGCACCAGGATGTCTTGATACTGGGCAGAGGCCGGCGCGTTCACGTCGTAAGCAGCCGCTGCTGCGGTATCAACCGGGGCAGCGAGCACGAGCAGCGCGGCGATCACAGACACCAGCGCCAGGATGACCGTCAGGGTGAACGCCACCCTGGGTTTGCGCACCAGCAGGTGAACCGTGCCCTGGCCCAACCAGGCTGCCGTCAGCATAGCTCCAGTAATATACCAGACTTTAAGAGCAAATGGGCTGAAGGTGAACGCCAGGACAGCCTCCGAAAATGTGCCCAGACCGTAAAAGATCAACCCCAGGCCCCATAGGAGCAAATATACCCCCTTCCGTTGGTTGTAGCGGCGGAATACTGCGACCGCAAAGATAAAGGTTATGATGGTCGATAGAATGGATATGTATTGCATGAGGACCTCCAATTTTAGGAGACGAAAAGATTCGATCAGGAACCTAGACTCCAGGAGTGATCCCGAGCATAGATAGGCCAACCAGCAGCAGGATGGCAATCAAGACCAGAAGAAGCAAAGCCAGCAGGGCAGGCACCATGTACTTCGACCACCGCGTGGGGGAGAAGCGCTGGCTGGGCCGGCTCACCGGCTGCCTCGCTGGTAAGCGTCGTAAGTTTCGAGCAAGGTGATCTGGATCTGGTCGGTAAAAGAGGTGATCCGGATGAGCATATCACTCCAGGCGCTGGGCGAGTACACCGAAGCGGCGGTGTAAACCGTGAGCATCGACTCGAGCAGGACGCTGCGGAAGAACAGGAAGGCCCGGGTGGCTTCTGCCGCGCTCAGTCCATGCCTCCAGCCGCGCGAGGCATATTCGTAACCCAGCGAGCGGGCTTCCGCCCCGGCAACTGCGTCTTCCCCCGCCAGGTATCCGAGCAGTCCCTGCAAGAGCGCCCGCCCGCTGCGCCGGTATTGGTTGCGGGCTTCTTCATCCAGCTTTTGATACCATGCCTCGGATTCGAGGCGTCCCTCGCTGATCTGCAGGCGCGTATTGCGCAGGGCGTTCTGGACGACCAGATTGCCCTCGCCAGGACCATTGGTTTGGCGGGACTGAATCCACAGCTCGACCTCGCTGCGCCGGTAGCGGCGGTGCCCACCCTGGGTTCGGTGGACCGGCAGATGCCCCTGGTCCGACCAGCTGCGAACCGTGCTCGGATGAACCCCCAGGAGCTGAGCTACCTCACTCAAGCCTAACCATTCACCCGGTGTGGATACTTTTTGATGGTGGGGCATCGATCAATCGGTTCAGGAAGTTTCACTCGCCAGAGCGGCCCGCTCGACCAACGAAGTCTGTTCGGCGTTTTCGAGGAAGGCCTGGACGTCGATCCGGTTTAACATGAACAGGGAGAAGAGCAGTAAGATCGCCAGGATGGCGAACACGACAACGTAAGCCAGTGATGGATCAGGAAGGACGATGGTTAGCAGGTCGCGTACGGCCCCGCCTAGAATGGAGCCGATCAACCGGGAGATGGCGTTAGCCATGCCCCAGGCGCCGATGAAGAGCCCCACCTTACCCACGGTGGTCATGTCGAGCATCAGGGAGAGGTTCGAAACGGTCGAAAAGCCGGTGCCGAAGCCGAGCAGCACGACCCCTATGTAGAAAATCCGGGCGTCGATCATCAGCCCGCTAAGTACGATCAGAAGAAAGCCGGTCAAAGCCCCCCAGCCTCCCCAGGCGGCGACCGTACGCTTGTTGGTGCGCTTCTCGAGAGCCCCCGCGACGACTAAAGCGATCAGGGTAAAGCCTCCCCAGACCGCCGTAATGCGCGTCGTCTCCGTAACCGGCATGCCGAAGGCCTGGGCGCCAAACGGTTCGAGCAGGATGTCCTGGCCGAGCAGGGCGATCAATAAAAGCACCAGGTAGACAAAGAAAAGGCTGGCTTGCGGATTTTCCCGCACAGCCCCAAAGGCCATCCTCCAGGAGAACTGCTCTGCCGCGACCGCTTCCCCGGCCGCGTTGCGCTTCTCCAATCCGAGAATGCCAAGCGCCCCCAGCACCAGCGCAAGCATACCGATGATCCAAAAGGCGCGCTGCAGCGCTTCCGGCGTATAAGGATCGACCAGCCGGCTGAGGAGCACCGCAGTGAAGATGATCCCGACGATCATCATGAACCACATGGTGGCGATAGTCCTGGCGCGACCCTTTTCGCCGGAGAGCTCCGAAGCCAGCGAAAGATACGAGACCGCTGCGAAGTTATATCCCATCCCCCAGGCGCCAAAAGCGAGTAAGCCGATCAAAAGCCCGGCCCAATAGGTGGACGCCATCGAGAAGGCCGCCAGCGGGGAAACCACCACGCCGAGCACGCACAGCAGCAGACCGGTCAGGATGTAAGGCGTACGCCGCCAGCCCAGCAGGGGGTGCCGGTCGGCAAACGATCCGATGAAGACCTGGATGGGGGAAAACAAATACGGCAGGGAAGCCAGGATAGCAACCAGCGTGGCCGAAATGGCCAGCTCTTTAATCATCACCCGGTTCAGGGTACTGTTGATGGGGACCAAGGTCATGGCGACAGCCAGGTGCACCAACCCCAATTGGAAACGCTTTAAAAACATGCCCTCTCCCGGTATGGCTCTCGCATCCCAGAATTAATCTGTGCAAATGTATCAGATTAGTTTACCTTGAGTCAATGTAGGTTTGCGTAGATTTAATATTAGAAACAGCACAGACTTACTTCACGGGCAGCAGGGCGATCTCGAGCGCCTGGCGCAGGGAGCGGGCTTCCAGTACTTCGATATTGCCCGGCCAGGCCTCGCCGCGCCGCATGCGCCGGGGCACGATGGCCGTCTTGAAACCCAAGTTGGCGGCCTCGCGCAGGCGCGCCGGCATCTGCCCGACCATGCGCACCTCGCCGGAAAGGCCGATCTCGCCGATCAGCACCGTATCGGCCCGCACCGGCGCGTCGCGCGTCGAAGAAGCGATGGCGGCCGCGATCGCCAGGTCCGCAGCCGGCTCTTCTACCCGGATGCCGCCGATCACGTTGACGAACACATCCTGTTCGCTCAAGTGCAACCCCAGCCGGCGGTTTAACACCGCCACAGTAAGCAGCAGGCGGTTGAAATCGACTCCGTTGGGTGTGCGGCGGGCGTTGCCGAAGGTGGTCGGGCTGGTCAGACCCTGGACCTCCACCAGGATTGGGCGAGTTCCTTCCATGGTGACGGCGATCGCCGAACCCGGGGCATTGACCATTCGCTCTGCCAGGAAGGCTTCCGAGGGATTGCTGACCTCGACCATGCCCCGCTCGCCCATCTCGAAGACCCCCACTTCCGAGGTGGCGCCGAAGCGGTTCTTCACCGATCGCAGCAGGCGGTAGGTCTGGAAGCGGTCGCCTTCCAGATAGAGCACGGTATCGACGATGTGTTCCAGGACGCGTGGCCCGGCGATCGTCCCCTCTTTTGTCACATGCCCGATCAAGAACACCGATATGCCGCTCGCTTTGGCCAGCTCGCGTAGCCGGGTAGCGCTCTCGCGCACCTGTGAGACCGATCCGGCGGACGATTCGAGCTCCGGCAAGGTGGTGGTCTGGATCGAGTCGACGATCAGCAGCTCAGGGTGGACGGCGACGACGTGATCCAGGATGACCTCCAGGTTGGTTTCCGTCACCAGGAACAGGTCTTCCGGCATCTCGCCAGCTGCTCCGTCTTCACCGCGCAGCAGGCGGATGGCGCGCATCTTGATCTGCCGTTCTGATTCCTCGCCGGAGACGTACAGCACCCCCCCGGCGCGGGCCATCTCGAGCGCCGCCTGGAGAAGCAATGTGCTCTTGCCAATTCCAGGGTCGCCGCCGATCAAGACGATCGAGCCGGGGACGATTCCCCCACCCAGCACGCGGGCGAATTCCCCGATCGGGAGCGGCAGGCGCTCCTCAGTCTCTTCCCCGATCTCGGACAGGCGGCGCGGCTGCGAAGCCCCTGCCCAGGCGTGTGCCTGCGGGCGCGCTTTAACCGCCGGCGCGGCGACTACCTCCTCGACCATGCTGTTCCACGCCCCACACTGTGGGCAACGCCCCATATCGCGGGCAGACTGGCGGCCGCATTGCTGGCATACATACTGTGTTCTTGTCTTCGGCATGCTTTGATTATAACCGCGCCCGGTCCCGGCCCCAGCGGTGCAAGCGTTTCCGGTGAACAAATTAAAATTCCCCCTCCCAGACGCAGGGAGGGGGAAGAGATCAACGCATGACTCCTAGATGACCGCTCAAGAAACGCTCTTTCTAGGGGGTCATGGCCTCCGCCTCGGCGGATTTCTCCGGGCTGTCCTCTTCGCTGCTGCGCAGTTTGATCTCGCCCTCGATAACGTCGATCACGATGGTATCGCCGTCCTCGAACTCGCCTGCCAGCATGGCATCCGACAGGGCGTCTTCAACCTTCTGCTGGATGACGCGCTTGAGCGGGCGGGCGCCCATCTCCGGGTCGTAGCCGAGATCGGCCAGGGCATCCAGCGCGGCCGGGGTGGCGTTGAGCACGATATCGTGTTCCTCCACCCGTTCCGCGACCTTATTGATCTCGAGCTGGACGATCTGGCGGATGCTATCCTTGTTGAGGGCGCGGAAAACGATCACGGCGTCCACCCGGTTGATGAACTCGGGGCGGAAGACGCGCTTGAGCGCGTCGATCAGCTTTCGGCGCATCTCCTGGTACACCAGACGCTCTTCCAGTTCCTCGTCCCGTTTGAGGTCAAAGCCGAGCGATGTCTGCCGTTTGATCATGTCGGCGCCGACGTTAGAGGTCATCACGATCAGCGCGTTGCGGAAGTCCACCTTGCGCCCGCGCGCATCGCTCAGGTGCCCCTCTTCCATAATCTGGAGCAGCATGTTGTGGGCCTCTGGGTGGGCCTTTTCGATCTCGTCGAAGACGACGATCGAGTAGGGCCGGCGCCGCAGGGCTTCGGTCAGCTGGCCGGATTCTTCGTAACCCACGTAACCGGGAGGCGCACCCACCAGCCGGCTGACGGTGTGGCGCTCCATAAACTCGGACATATCCAGCTGGATCAGGGCTTCTTCGCTGCCGAACAGGAAGCGGGCCAGGGCTTTGGTCAGCTCGGTCTTCCCCACGCCGGTCGGACCGAGGAAGATGAAGGAGCCGATCGGCCGGCGGGGGTCCTTCAAGCCGGCGCGCGCCCGGCGGACCGCCTTGGAGATGGCCTCGATGGCCTCTTCCTGGCCGATGATGTGCTCGTGGAGCTCTTGCTCCATCTGCAGCAGCCGCTGGGATTCTTCCTGGGCGATCTGCATCACCGGTACCCCGGTCCACATGGAGACCACCTCGGCGATATCGTCCGCAGTGACGATCGGGCTGGTGCTGCGATCCCACCCGGTACGCAGCCGCTCCAGTTGGCGCTCCAGGCCTTCCTGGCGCTCCAAAATCTCCTGGGCGTCATCGTAACGACCGTCTTCCAGGGCAACCGAGTGGTTGTGCCGCATCTCCCGCAGCTGATCCATCAGGTCCTTGGCCGTCTTGGCCGCCGGGCTCTTGTACATGCGCACCCGGGAGGACGACTCATCGATCAGGTCGATCGCCTTATCGGGCAGGAAGCGCTCGGTGACGTAGCGGGCCGAAAGGCGTACGGCGGCATCCAGGGCTTCGTCCGCAATCGTCAGGCGATGGTGCTCCTCATAGGCCGAGCGGATGCCGCGCAGGATCTCGATCGTCTCTTCGATGTTGGGTTCTTCGACCATGACCGGCTGGAAGCGCCTCTCGAGGGCGGCATCGCTCTCGATGTGCTTGCGGTATTCGTCCATCGTAGTGGCGCCGATCACCTGCAGCTCGCCCCGCGAAAGGGCCGGCTTCAAAATGTTGGCTGCATCCACCGAGGAGCCGGCCGCGCCGGCGCCTACCAGCATGTGGACTTCATCGATGAACAGGATGGCCCCGGCGGATTTCAGCTCGTCGATGACGCGCTTCAACCGCTCTTCGAACTGGCCGCGGTACATGGTGCCCGCTACCAGCGATCCGACGTCCAGCTGCAGGACACGCTTGTCGAGCAGCGGCGCCGGCACGTCGCTGTCGACGATGCGCTGGGCCAGCCCTTCGACGATGGCGGTCTTCCCGACCCCCGGTTCCCCGATCAGGGCCGGGTTGTTCTTCGTCCGGCGAGCCAGCACCTGGATCACCCGTTCGATCTCCATCTTGCGACCGATCACCGGATCCAGCTTGCCCTCTTCGGCGAGCGAAGTCAGGTCCACAGCCAGCTGGTCCACCATAGGCGTCTTGGGGCGCTGCTTTTCCTGCTGGGCGGGTTTCCGCTCCGTCGTGCTGCGGCGCGCCGAGCTGCTCTCTTGCAGGACGCGGCGGGTTTGCCGGCGGATCTGATCCGGGGTAACGCCCATCTTGCGCAGGACGTCCACCGCCACGCCTTCTCCATATCTGACCAAACCGAGCAGGATATGCTCGGTCCCGATGTAATGGTGACCCATTCGCCGGGCCTCATCCACTGCGTATTCGAGCACCTGTTGCGTCCCGGGGGAAAGATCCAGCTTTCCTCCGCGATACGTCCCGGTGCCGGTTAAACGTTCAATGATCTCCTGGACGCGCTCTGCCTCCAGGCCTAATTCTCGTAAAACCCGCCCTGCGACGCCGCCCTCCTCCCGGATCAGCCCCAAGAGAAGGTGCTCTGTACCGATGTAATTTTGACGCATTCGCTCAGCCTCTTGGTGGGCCAAGCTGAGCACCCGGCGGGCTCGCTGCGTAAAACGCTCCATGCTGGACAAAGCGTACCTCCTAGATCATAAAACAACGCTGTGCACAATAGTCATGCCACAGCCAGAACTCCACATGATGAGTCTTCCTATCCGAATGGATTCTACCATCGATTATTCTGCCTTTTGTGGTCTCCTGATCGAACGAAACTGAAGTTAATAAAACTCTAAGACTAGCATTTCCTTTGTTGATACGACGGTCTTCGCATCATTACGCGTGGTCTGGAGACCGTGCCCTATTTAATAAAAGAGCGCACCCATCGCAGGCACGCTCTATCCGCCCTCTATATCGTTGTGGAGAGGATTAATGCTTACTCTGGTGGCTGGTCCTCGGCTTCGCTTTCCTGTGCTTCGACGTCTCCTTCTGGTTCGTCCGAATCGAGGCTGTCTTCATTTTCTGTTTCGATGCTGATTTCTTTTTCTGTTACGGTGCGGTCTTCTTCCGCTTCCGGTTCGATGTCAACGTCTTCGTCGTCGATCCCTGCCTGGACCATCCGCACGCCCGTCCCTGGTTCTTCTACTTCTTCATGGGTCTCTTCAACCACTTCGGCCAGGGTCGTCTTCCAATCCAGGTCGGCGTACTTAGGCGAATCGACTTTCTTCAAACTTAGCCCGATGCGGTGGCGTTCGGGTTCGATCTTGATCACCCGCAGCGTGAGCACCTCTCCTTCATGAATGACTTCCTTTGGATGAGAGACGCGTTGTTCGCTCAACTCCGAGATATGGATCAACCCTTCCAGGTCCTCACCTAACCGGGCGAAGGCCCCGAACTTGGTCAGGTGAGTGACGGTCCCTTCAACCAGCTGGCCTTCCTTGATGTGCTCGACCTTCTTGGTCCAGGGATCATCCAGCAGCTGGCGGATCGACAATCCGATGCGTTTACGCTCGCGGTCGACGCCGATCACCTTGACCTTGACCTCCTGCCCGACCCGCAGCGCTTCGCGCGGGTGCTGGATGCGTTCCCAGGAGATCTCGGAGAGGTGGACCAAGCCATCTGCTCCATCGATATTCACGAAGGCGCCGAAATCAGCCAGGCTGGTCACGCGGCCAACGCGCACGTCGCCTTCTGAGAGCTCGTCCAGCAAGCGCTCCTTGAGCGTTTCGCGGGTCTCCTGCAGGGCGCTCCGTTCGGACATGATCAGGCGCCGCCGCTCGCGATCGACCTCGATGACCGTAATCAGGATCGGCTCGCCGACCATCGATCCCCAGCGTTGCTCTGGGGTGCTGCCACTGGCGTCTACCCGCCGCAGCGCGCTTACCTGGGAGGCGGGGACAAAGCCGCGCAGCTGGCCCAACGGTACGATCAGGCCGCCCTTGTTGAAGCCAACGATCCTGGCTTCAAAGGTGTCACCGGAAGCCAGCAGGGATTCGGCTTGCAGCCAATCTCGCTCTTCCATCGCCCGGACGAAAGACAGTAGAACATTGCCATTCGGATCTTCGGGATTCACCACGAATACGAGGATCTCCTGACCGATCTCCAAGGCATCCCAGGTTTCGTGATCCATCATATCCCGTTCGCGCGCGGGAATAACGCCTTCAGATTTAGTGCCTATACTGACCAGAATCTCGTTTTCTTTCTTCTCGGCGATAACCCCCGTGCGAATCTCGCCTTGTTTTGGAAAATCCAGCCCCAGGCCTTCTTCTTCCAAAAGGTCCTGCATCGAGGATTGTATGTCGGTCTGGTTTTCTCGGCGGTGTTCTTCTGTTGGTTGGCTGTCCTCTGCCAAGGCCTCCTGCCCGTTTTGGGCGTCTCTCTGATCCATGTTTTTATAATACTCCAGACGTTAGAACTAGACCCACATTATATAGGATTAAAGATAACTTGGCAACCTTTATCATAAGATTGGGACTGGGTTATAATCAAAAACTAGAGGAAAAATGCCGCTAATTTACCCGTTTACAGCCGTCGTAGGCCAGGAGCGGATGAAGCGCGCCCTGGTCTTGAACGCCGTTTCCCCTCAGATTGGCGGAGTGCTGATCCGCGGGGAGCGCGGCACCGCCAAATCCACGGCTGCCCGGGCGCTCGCCGCCCTGCTGCCGCACGTCCCGGTCGTGAGGGACTGCCGCTTCGGATGCGACCCGGACCGGCCGACCACCTGGTGTACCGAGTGCCGCGAGCGCGCCGCCCGGGGAGATCCGCTTCCAGTCGAACTGCGCCCGACCCCCTTCGTCAACCTGCCCGTCTCCGCCACCGAGGACCGCGTGGTTGGGACGCTGGACATCGAAAAGGCCATCCAAAAAGGGGAACGCCATTTTGAGCCGGGCGTGCTGGCGGCGGCCAACCGGGGTATGCTCTACATCGACGAGGTCAACTTGCTGGACGACCACGTCGTCGACCTGCTGCTTGATTCGGCAGCCATGGGAATGAACATCGTCGAGCGGGAAGGCATCTCCTTCGCCCATCCCGCCCGCTTTATCCTGGTCGGGACGATGAACCCCGAGGAGGGCGATTTGCGCCCGCAGCTGCTCGACCGCTTTGCGCTCTCTGTCGAGATCCACGGCATTCGTGACGCGCGCGAACGCGTGCTCATCATGGAGCGCAACCTGGCCTTCGAGGCCGAAGCAGACGAGTTTCGCCAGTCCTGGCTGCCACGCGAGATCGAGCTCTCCCACCGTATCGAACAGGCCCGAAAACTGCTGGACCAGGTCGCTTATTCCCAACGTGACCTGCTCTCGATCGCCGCGCTGACCGCTTCGCTGAATGTGGATGGTCACCGGGCCGACCTGGTGATCCTTAAGACGGCGCGCGCCCATGCCGCCTTCGAAGGCAGGACGGCCATTAACGAACGCGACATCGCCCTGGCTGCCGAGTTAGCCCTGCCCCACCGGATCAAGCGTGGGCCCTTCCAGCAGGCCGTGATCACGATGGAAGACTTGCAGGAGCGCATCGACCAGCTGCAAGGCAGCTCCTCAGTCGGTGAGCCCGAACCTTTCCCTGAAGAAACCGAAACTATCGAAAAAAAAAAGGGGTAAGCCAGGAGATACTCGAAGAGGGCTCTGAGCAGGGACCGCTGAAACCGGCCCCTCAGAGCGTCTTCGATTCCGGAAACCAGAGCTGGTGGGAAGGAGGCGAGAAGGTCAAGATTGGCGAGGCCTTTGCCCCGCGCCGCTTAGACACTCCCCTCGATCGATTAAGCCGGAAAAAGGCCGGACGCCGCTCGACTTCCCGCACCGAACGCAAGCGCGGCCGTTACATCCAGGCCCGCCCGGCGAGAGGCAAAGCCGAGGATCTGGCCTTTGACGCCACCCTGCGGGCGGCCGCCCCTCACCAGCGCCAACGCCGGGAGCAGCGCAAACGCGTCGCCTTCGCCATTCAACCGGTCGATTTCCAACGAAAAGTGCGGGTCAAGCGCACCGCAAACATGGTGCTTTTCGTCGTCGATGCTTCCTGGTCGATGGCGGTCGCCGAGCGTATGGCAGCCACCAAAGGTGCCATTCTGTCTCTACTTACCGACGCCTACCAGCGGCGTGACCGGGTGGGGTTGATCGTCTTCCAGAAGGATCGCGCCACCATGGTCCTCCCGCCGACCAACTCCATCCAGCTGGCCCGGCTTGCCCTGATGGAAATTCCGGTCGGCGGGAAGACGCCCTTGTCTGCGGGGCTGTACCTGGCTTACCAGATCATCACCCGCGAGCGCAGCCTGCATCCGGATGTGCTACCGCTGCTGATCCTGCTGACCGACGGCGCGGGGAACGTCTCGATGAGTGGGCTGCCTCCCCAGGAAGAATCGCACCGCATCGCCGAACGCATCGCTGACGATAACATCCGCTGTGTGGTCGTGAACATGGAGCACGCCGCCTTCGACCAGGGTCTGGCGCAGTCCCTCGCCGACCACCTGACCGCGCCCTGTTACACGCTCGGCGAGTTGAAGGCGGAAAACCTTTACCGGGCGGTGCGCGAGGAGATGGGCGGCTGAAGCCCGTGTATGCCCGCAACCGCCGCGCGCCTGTCCCTCTTTACCGAATCGGTGATCCGGGAAATGACCCGCATCGCCGAGCATTACCAGGCGATTAACCTTTCCCAGGGATACCCGGACTTCGCCCCTCCCTCCGAGCTGGTGGAGGCCGCCGTGCAGGCTTTGCGCCAGGATTATCACCAGTACGCTCTCACCTGGGGATCGCCGCGCTTCCGCCAGGCGCTGGCTGCCAAAGCCTCCCGCTTTATGGAACTGGAAATCGACCCAGAAGCCCACATCACAGTTACCTGCGGCAGCACGGAAGCCATGCTATGCGCGCTGATGACCGTGTGCAACCCGGGCGACCGGGTGGCGATCTTTTCACCCTTCTACGAAAACTATGGCCCGGATACGTTCCTGTCCGGCGCCGATCCGATTTTCGTCCCGCTCCACCCCCCCGGATTTCATTTTGATCCAGACGATCTGCGCCGCGCCTTTCAGTCAGGCGCACGGGCGCTCGTCCTGTGCAACCCATCCAACCCAACCGGCAGGGTCTTCACCCGGGCAGAACTGCAAACCATCGCCGGTCTGGCGCAGGAATACGACGCATTCGTGGTCACCGATGAGGTCTACGAGCACATCATTTATGCTCCCCACCAGCACACCTACATTGCCAGCCTGCCTGGGATGTTCGAGCGCACGATCTCGTGCGGCTCGCTTTCGAAGACCTACGCCGTCACTGGCTGGCGGCTGGGTTACGTGATCGCCAGCCCCGAGGTCAGTAGCGGAATCCGCAAGGTGCACGACTTTTTGACCGTCGGCGCGCCGGCCCCCCTGCAGGAAGCCGCCGTGACTGCGCTACAATTCCCGGATTCTTACTACCTGCAATTGCAGGCCGCCTATACCCGCCGGCGTTCGATCTTCCTGGATTACCTGGAAAAGGCCGCTCTCTCCTTCACTCCCCCCGAAGGCGCTTATTACGTCTTGATCGATATTTCCTCCTTTGGCTTTAGCGATGATACCGACTTCTGCATCTGGATGGCCAAGACGATTGGCATAGCCGCCGTCCCCGGATCGAGCTTCTTCCGCGAGCCGTTGAACCATCTGATCCGGCTGAACTTCGCCAAGCGCGAAGAGACCCTGTTGGAAGCGGGTGAACGATTGCTGCGCCTGCGGGAGTACCTGTAGTCCTCCAGCAAATCCCTTAGATATTTGGCGATAACGACGTCGCCTGCGAGTCTCCGATGAAGCCGTTCAACCGATTGACCCTCGTTTACCTGGCCGCCCTCGCTCTGGCTTCGTGTACTCCCGGCAGGGTGCCAGTAGCCACCGAAACTGCCCCCTCTCCCACTGCCGAGATACGCTCTTCGCCTGAGGTCCAGACCAGCGCTCCTGCTGCGACCGAATCCCTTCCAGTTGCCACCCCCACCCGGGCCCGGCCTCCAGAGCCGCTCAGCCGGTACTCCCTATCCGCGACCCTGGATTACGACGCCCACCAGGCAACCGTCCAAGAGACGATATCGTATGTGAACCACACCGGCGAAGAATTATCAGAACTGGTGCTGGTCGTCGAACCTAACCGTTACCTGGGTGGGTTTATCCTGGATAGTTTGACCGGTAAAGATGAGATCGCCCTGGCCGGCTACACGCTCGAAGGGGTGCAGCTGCGCGTGCCGTTGCCGGCTGGCCTGCCACCCGGTCAAAGCGTCGATCTTATCCTGGCTTACAGACTGCTATTGCCCAACCAGAATGCACCCTACGGCTGGACTGAACGCCAGGTTAATCTGGGCGATTGGTACCCCTATATCCCTCCTTACCGGCCTGGCGAGGGCTGGCTGGTGCGCGACGATGGGCCGCAAGGAGAGCATCTCGCCTACGATCCGGCCGATTTCCAGGTCGAGATGCGCCTGGCGCGCCCACAGGATGCCAGCGGTCGATCGCTGGTTGTCGCCGCCAGCGCCCTCCCCCAAACCGAGGGTGAGGGATACCGCTACCGTCTGGGCGCCGCCCGCAATTTCGCCCTCTCGATCAGCCCACTTTACCAGGTGCAGCAGGCCGCCGCCGGGCCGGTTACAGTGACCGGCTATGCCTTCCCTGGACATCCCTCAGCCGACCAGCCGGCATTGCAGGAGGCCGCCAAAGCCCTGCAGGTTTTCGGCGACCTGTTCGGCCCTTACCCGCATGACAGCCTGTCCGTCGTCGAGGCAGATTTCCTGGACGGAATGGAGTACGACGGCCTGATCTTCCTCAGCCACGCCTTCTATGACTTTTATACAGGCGACGCCAGAAACAACCTGACCATCATCGCCGCCCACGAGGTCGCTCACCAGTGGTGGTATGGCCTGGTGGGAAACGACCAGGCGCTGGAGCCCTGGCTGGACGAGGCCCTGTGCACCTACAGCGAACTGTTATTTTACGAAGCAGTCTACCCAGACCTGGCCGGCTGGTGGCGGGAGAACCGCATCGATTTCCACAATCCCCAGGGCTGGGTGGACGCCACGATCTACGATTACCCCGACTTCTATCCCTACCGCAACGCGGTCTACCTGCGCGGCGCCCTGTTCCTCGTTGAACTGCGCACCAGGATGGGCGACGAGGCTTTCAAGGCTTTCCTGCGCGATTACCTGAACCGCTTCGCCTACCGCCAAGCCACCACAGCTGACTTCTTCGCAGTGCTCTCCGAGCATACCAGTGAGGACCTGAGCGGTCTGGTGTCTGCCTATTTCGCGAACCAGTAAGCCTGTCCTGGAATCGGACCTGTTCAATGCCGGTGATGATGAGAAATTCCGCCTGGGTTAGCCTTCTCCTGATTCTGGCCTTCACCCTGGGAGCCTGCCGCAGTATGCCGGGAAACTCGACCGCACAGCCAGCCCTCCCAGATACTGTGATACCTTCTCGCGTTCCTTCTCTCGAGCCAATCGAAGAAAGTTCGCCGGTAACTCCTCCTGTGACAGATAGGATTCCGTCCGAGGAGGCCACTCATCCCTCGCCTGCCTTGCTCTCTCCAGAGACTACGGCCAAGCCGAGCCAGCGCCCTCAATATCACTTGACCGCAGAACTGGATTACGACCGGCATTATCTCTCGGTTGAGGAAGTCATCCGGTACACCAACCAGACCTCGGAAACCATCCCGGACCTGCTCTTGCTGGTCGAACCTTCTCGCTACCCGGGCGCCTTTCGGCTGAACTCTCTAACCCTGGACGGCGGAACGCCGGTTACCGACTACCAGCGCGAGATAGGCTCGATCCGGGCGCCCTTACAGAGGCCCCTGCCTCCCGGCGGTAGCCTGCAAATCTCCCTATCTTATGAAATCTT
>DATDRQ010000293.1:0-7754 GCA_035291645.1 Anaerolineales bacterium | reverse complement strand
CCAGCGCGCTGGGAGTCGTCGGGCAGGCCCTTCAGCAAGCCTCACAGGCGGTGAGCGCGCGCGCTACCGAGCAGCCTGTTCCAACCTCACCCCTTTGCCCCCTCCGACGGATACCCCCATACCTCCGTCTCCTACTCCTCTCCCGACCGATCCGCCGGTCCTCGATCCACCCACGCCGACTCCAGCCCCGACGTTGGAGCCGCTGCCGACCGACACCATGCCGCCTCCGCTGCCTACCGAGGAACCGACCCCGGTCCCCTGGTGATCCGGCCTCCTCATCCTTCCCGGTTTTACTGGCGTACCAACCTGCCCGGCCTCTTGGTCTGCGCCAGCAGCGCTTCCGGCCGCGCCGCGTGCGTAAACGGTGGGCGGTTTTAGGCATAGATGGGTTAATGGTGGCCTTGATTATTTCGCCTTATCCCGGGACGGTTCTCCAATGTATTGCTGTGCCCCATTGAAGAATAGGCGAATGAACAGGTCTGCCACTTCGTCCGGTCCGTAAGGCATGCCTTTATCCAACCACCAGGTCAGGTAACCCAGCAGGGCGCTCGCAAAGTACCCGGCGAATGAATCGACCGGCGGGACGTTCTCTCCCCGCCGGGCGGCGAGCCGCGGTCCGAAGAACTCCACCGCAGCCTCCAGCAGCATCTCCCGCACATAGTTAAGCACGCGCGAGGCCGCCCCGCCGCTCAGGATGATCTTATACAGGTCGGAGTTCAGGGCGGCGTGCCGGAACACCTCCTGGATGGGCCCTCCGGCTGAGCTGCTCTCCGGCTGCATGCGCTCCAGGCGGATCTGGCCGCGCAGCTCCTCGGCGGTCGCCTCCAGGCTCTCCAGCAGCAGGGCTTCCTTGTCCCGGTAGTGCAGGTAGAAGGTCGTGCGCCCCAGGTCGGCCCGGTCGGTGATGTCCTCGATGGTGATCTCGTCGTACCCGTTTTCGAGGATGAGCGCCATCAGGGCCTGGCGCAGATGCCGGCGGGTGCGGCTGACCCTGCGGTCGATGCGGGGCTCATTCATGCTTGCCTCCTGAACATGTGTCTAGAATTACACAACCTGAACAAACTGATCGTTGACAGCCGCTCCCCAGGCAGTATAATCGGGGAGTAGCCAATAAATAAACGAATTGTTCATTATACTACAATTCGTTCATCTTCCTTTAATGTTGCGGGTCAAACCTTATG
The DNA here is from genome assembly GCA_035291645.1 of Anaerolineales bacterium. GTDB lineage: Bacteria > Chloroflexota > Anaerolineae > Anaerolineales > UBA4823 > DATDRQ01. Next base: position 6,573 of record DATDRQ010000293.1, on the reverse strand, counting down.
GTTGTGTGGAATGCTGTAAGACCGGGGTCGGATAATCAAGGCAGGCCGGCTGATACTATCGAACAGACGAATTCTCGGGGGCAGGGCGAAGCGCTCATCCGCCTGCGCGGCGTGGTCAAGACCTACCCCACCGCAGCCGGGCCGTTCGAGGCGCTGAAGGGCGTCGACCTGGACGTTCACCCCGGCGAGTTCCTGGCGATCAGCGGCAAGTCGGGCGCCGGCAAGACCACCCTGATCAACATGATCACCGGCACCGACCACGTCACTTCCGGCCAGGTGTGGGTCGCCGACGCCTGCATCCACTGCCTGGACGAGAGCCGGCTGGCGCGCTGGCGCGGCCGGACGATGGGTGTGGTCTACCAGTCCTTCCATCTCATTCCAACCCTGTCCTTGCTGGACAACATCCTCTTGCCGGTGGATTTCCGCGGCTTCTTCCAGGGCCGCCGCAGCCGCGCATTCGCCATGGAACTGCTGCGCCAGGTGGAGCTGCAGGAGCACGCCTACAAGCTGCCCTCGCAGATCTCCGGCGGGCAGCAGCAGCGCGTCGCCATCGCCCGCGCCCTGGCCAACGACCCGCCCATCATCGTCGCCGACGAACCCACCGGGCGGCTCGATTCGGTCACCGCAGAGGTCATCTTCGATATCTTTCAGGGATTCACGCGCCAGGGCAAGACCGTCGTCATGGTCACCCACGACCGGGGCATCGTCCAGCGCGCCTCGCGTTGCCTGGAGATCCGCGACGGGGAGGTCAGCGCCTGATGCCGAAGAACGCCTACCAGTTGCCGGAATTTAGGTGGGAGAACGACCGGCCTCTGATCGAAATGTGCGCCATCACCAAGGTCTTCAAGAGCGCGGCCGGTGAAGCCGTCGTCCTGAAGGGCGTCGACGTCGAGATCGACCAGGGCGAGTTCGTCAGCGTCGTGGGCCGCTCGGGCAGCGGTAAATCGACTCTGGTCAACATGCTGACCGGCATCGACCATCCTAGCAACGGCACGGTGCGCATAGGCGACACCTACATCCACAAGCTCAGCGAGAGCGACATGTCCGTCTGGCGCGGCCGCCACTTGGGCATCGTCTTCCAGTTCTTTCAGCTGCTCCCCATGCTCACTCTGCTCGAGAACGTCATGCTGCCGATGGACTTTGGCGAGATGTACCCACCTGCCGAGCGGGAGGGGCGCGCCCTGCGCCTGCTCGAGCGGGTCGGCCTGGCAAATTTCACCCATCAGCTGCCGGGCGCCGTCTCAGGGGGGCAGCAACAGAGCGCCGCCCTGGCGCGCGCCCTCGCCAACGACCCGCCCCTGATCCTGGCCGACGAGCCGACCGGCAACCTCGATTCGCGCACCGCCGAACAGGTCATGCAGCTCTTCGCTGAGCTGGTCAACCAGGGCAAGACCATCGTCATGGTCACCCACGACCGCGACCTGGCCAAACGCAGCGCACGCACCCTGGTCATCGCCGACGGCGAGATCGTCCACGCCGCACTGGTGACCGCTTTTCCCGATCTTCCTCACAACCGGCTGCTCGAGCTGACCCACCTGGCTCAATTGGAGACTTACACCCCCGGCGAAGTCGTCGCCGTCGCCTCCCGCAACGGGCGCAGCTTCCTTATTCCTTCTAAAGGCACGCTCGAGCTGTTCCCAAAAGAATCCTCGCATGGAACTAGTCACGCCCCGCAGAGTATCTCGAGCGGCGAATTCGCCGACCTCTACCGGCTGGAGCAGGAGCGTGGCGAGCCGCTCGCCGTGCGCGCCGGTGGGGGCGAACCACTCGAAGTGCTTGTCTATGACCGCGCGAAAATCATCCCGATTATGCAACCTCATCTCAATATAATTGAGGGTCTGGGCTAATCATGTTCCGGCCGCGCTGGAATAAAGTCCTCTCGGACCTGTGGAGCAACAAGGTCCGTTCCCTGTTGGTGATCGCCTCCATCGCCGTCGGGCTGTTCGCCATCGGCATGATCGCCTCGCTGTTCTATTACCTGGCGCAGGATATGCGCGCCAGCTACGCCCAGGTCAACCCCGCCAACGTCCTGATCCGGGTGGCTGGCTATGATGAAGACTACCTCGATCACGTCAAGGCTGTACCGGGGATAAAAGAAGTTGAAGGGGCGGCAGTCTATGGGCTGCGCCTGCGGGTCGGCCAGGACGAATACGTCCCCATCGAGGTGCACGCCATCCCTGATTTCGACGGAATGAATATCAACCGGGTCGAACGGGTAGCCGGCGACTGGCCTCCGGCGGATAAGCAGATCGTCCTCGACAAGAACAAGCTGGCGGATACGCGCGCCCACATCGGCGACCAGCTCGAGCTCCGCCTGCCTTCCGGCGCCGTTCGAAAAATGAAGCTGGTCGGCGTCATCCAGGACCAGACCATCGGCGCCGATTCAGGCGGCAGCGGTTTCTTCATGGCCCCCGTCCAGGGCTACATTACCTACGATACCCTCGAGTGGCTCGAACGACCCCTGCTGCTCAACCAGGTCTACGCCACCGTTGCAGAAAACCCGGAAGACCTCGCCCACCTCCGCTCCGTGGCGGACCTGCTGGTCGAGGACTTCGACGCGGATAGCTACGAGGTGCTCAACTCCACCGTCCGGGGCAGGACGGGTCATCCCATCGCATCTTATTTGAACGCCATCGGCGGAGTGCTGATCGTGCTCGGCCTGCTGGTGGTCTTCCTGAGCGCCTTTCTGATCACCAACACCCTCTCGGCCTTGCTCAACCAGCAGATCCAGCAGGTCGGTGTGATGAAGACGGTCGGGGCGACCCGGACGCAGGTCAACGGCATCTACTTCGTGCTCATCCTGGCCTTCAGCCTGATCGCCCTGGCGATCTCCATCCCGCTGGCCAACCAGGCCGCCTATTGGGAACACCGCTTCCTGGCGAACCAGCTCAATTTCATCCCCCAGGGTTACCGGGTCATCCCTCAGGCGGTCTTCCTGCAGGTCGTGATCGCCTTGATCGTGCCGCAGCTGGCGGGCGTCTTCCCTATCCTGCACGGCACGCGCATCTCCATCCAGGAAGCGCTCAACGGCGCCGGCAACCAGGGCGACCTGCAAAACCGCGCCTTCGATAGGCTCGTGCGCGTGCGCGGCCTCTCCCGTCCGATGTTGATCTCCATCCGCAACACCTTCCGCCGCCGCCTGCGCCTGGCGCTCACCCTGCTGACCCTGGTGCTGGGTGGCGCCATCTTCATCAGCACCTTCAACGTGCGCGCTTCCATAGACGATTACATGGACCAGCTGCGCAAGTACTTCGTCGCCGACGTGAACTTGACCTTCACCCAGCCTTACCGCATCCGCGAGATCGAGCAGGTCGCCAGGCAGCTGCCCGGGGTCGAGTCGGTCGAAGGCTGGTCCGCGGCCCGCGCCGAGATCGTCAAAGCAGACGGCGCGCCCGGCGAAAACGTGCAGCTGCTCGGACCGCCCGCCGGTAGCCCGCTGATCGAGCCGATGCTGATCGCCGGGCGCTGGATCGAGCCCGGCGACGAGAACGCCATCGCCCTCAGCGAGACGTTCATGGAGGATTTCCCCGGCCTGCGCGTCGGAGACACCCTGCGCCTCAAGGTCGACGGCGAACAGACCGCCTGGGTGGTGGTCGGCTTCTTCAAGTTCGCCGGCAAGGACGCCGGGTTGCTCGCCTACACCGGCTACGATTACCTGTCCAGCCTGACGGGCAGCTCGGGCAAGGCGCTCACCTTCCGGGTGGTCGCCGGGGATGGGCGGCACACATTGGAGGCCCAGAAGCAGCTCGGGCGTCTGATCGAGGCTCACTTCAACCGCCTGGGCTTTCAGATCGCCGATGTGCGCGCCGGCAAGGACCTGGAGGGTTCCACGACCCAAGGCCTGAACACCCTGACCACTTTCCTGATGATCATGGCGACCCTCATGGCGGTAGTCGGCAGCATCGGCCTGATGGGCACCATGAGCCTGAACGTCATGGAGCGCACCCGTGAGATCGGCGTGATGCGCGCCATCGGGGCCTCTGATAAAATCATCACCAGGATGGTCATCGTCGAGGGCTTGATCATCGGCCTGATCAGCTGGCTGGCAGGCTGCCTGCTCTCCGTCCCCATCGGTAAGCTGCTGTCCGACGTGATCAGCTCCGCCATCTTCTCCGCCCCGATCGCCTTCTCCTTCATCCTGACCGGCGTGGTCATCTGGCTTGCCCTGGTGTTGCTGCTCTCCGTCCTAGCCAGCATTCTCCCTGCCCGCAACGCCGCCCGTCTGACCATCCGCGAAGTCCTGGCGTATGAGTGATCCGCGTTTAAAATTCAGCCCTCATGTCCGATCGAACGCGCACCGTTTCTGCCCCCGAAAAAGAAGAAAAGCTCGATTTCAAGAAGATCTTCCCGATCTTCCTCATCGTCCTGATCGACCTGCTGGGGATGACCATCATCATCCCCCTCATGCCGCTCTACGCCACCTCCTTCGGAGCCACCCCGTTAGTGATCGGCCTGCTGGGCGCCACCTACCCGCTCATGCAGTTCATCGGCGCTCCCATCCTGGGTCGCCTTTCGGATCGCTACGGGCGTAAGCCGGTCCTGGTCATCAGCCAGATCGGTACATTGATCGGTTTCCTCATTTTGGGTTTGGCCGGTTCTCTGTGGATGATCTTCCTGTCCCGTTTGATCGACGGCCTCTCCGGAGCCAACATCTCCACCGCTCAAGCCGCCATCTCCGACAGCACCACCGAGAAGACTCGCACCCAGGGCCTGGGATTGATCGGGGCCGCCTTCGGCCTGGGCTTCATCATTGGGCCGCTGATCGCCTTCCTGGCCCTGGCGCTCAGCGGCAACGACTACCGTGTCCCCGCCTTCGTCGCGGCCGTCTTCTCGCTAATCTCCATCTTGCTCACCTGGTTCCTCTTCGACGAGACCCTGCCGGCCGATAAACGCGGACAGGCGCAAGAAAAGCCGGCCGTATCCTTCGGTGCCATGCGGCAAGCCCTGCGCCACCCGGCGGTCGGCTTCCTGCTGGCCCTGATGTTCGCCCAGCAGCTGGCTTTCGGCGGGCTGGAGCAGCTGCTCTCGCTCTTCACCCTCAACCGGCTCGGGCTCAACGCGTCCGGCAACGCGGTGATCTTCGTTTATATCGGCATCATCGTGGTCGCCGTGCAAGGCGGTTTCATCGGCCCCTGGAGCCGTAAGTACGGCGACCGGCGCCTGATCACCAGCGGCCTGGCTCTCCTGGCGGCTGGTTTGCTCCTGACCGCCCTGACGCCGCCGCGGCCCGTGCCCTGGTACTCGCAGGCCGCCCTGGCCCAGGAGTTGAGCGCGACCCGCCAGCTGCCCGGCGAGACCCCGCCCACCCACGATTTCGCCATCGACCTGCCTGACGAGTCCGACGCCGGCTGGCTGGGCCTGGCCTGGATCCTGGTGGCGATGATCCCCGCCGCCATCGGGGGCGGTATGCTCCATCCCAGCCTCAACAGCCTGATCACCAAGAACGTCGGCTGGGCGGAAGTAGGCGGTATGTTGGGCATCTCAGCCGCCTGCCTGAGCGCCGCCAACGCCCTTGCGCCGGTCATTGGCGGCCTCTTCTTCCAGGCCATTGGCCCGGCTGCCCCTTTCTTGATCGGCGGGTTGTTCGTAAGCCTTCTCTATTGGCTGGCCCTGCGCCGCCTCCAGCCCAGCCGCGATGAACCCGCCCGCACCTTGCCCCGATCTGCCCGGGAGTAGGGGCTCACGGCGGTGCGCCCGTGAAAACCCCAGCGCGACCGGGCGAACGGCCGTTCGCCTCTACGGGTTCGTCGCCACGAAATCCAGCGCGTACTGTGCGTCCTGGTAGAACGGGTTCTCCTGCAGCGCCGCGTTGAAATCCGCGATCGCCTCACCCTTCTTCCCATCCCGGTACCGCCCCCAGCCGCGCCATAGCAGCGCCTCTTCGGAGTTGGGTGTGCGTTCCATCGCATAGTCCACCAGCGCCATCAGATCCTCGTTGCGCCCGCTGAAGAAATAGGCGAAGAACGGTCCGAACTGGTAGCGCAGCATGCGCTGCGGCAGGCCCAGGTCGCGCGCCTTGTCGTAGGCCCGCGCCGCTTCCCCGTACTGCTCGAAGTACACCAGATTGCTGCCCAGGTTGAACCAGGCAAAGGCGTCCTGCGGATCGGCCTCCGTCTCGGCCTGCGCCAGCTCCAGGGCGTTCTGCCGGTTGACGTCCGCCTCCCAGTCCTCCCCCAGGAACGCCTGCACCGTTTCTGCCTGCTCCGGACGGAACAGGATGATGTACACGTAGTTGAACGCCTGCCAGTGGTCCAGCACGGTCGCGTAGGGCACTACTTGGTCCGCCCCCCGGAAGGTATCCTGCCCGGTGAAGACCTGCCGGGCGTCGTCGTAGCCGGTCAGCAGCAGGTAGTGCCCGGCCCACCTGTCGTCGTTGGGCCAATAGGTCTCGTCCAGGAGGAAGCCTTCTTCGATCAAAATCGGGATGCCGGACGCCAGGAAGGCTTTCAGCCGCTCGATGTCCCCTCCCACACGGAACTCGGCGTTCAGCCAGCCGGCCCGCGTGCGCACGAAGTACACCAGCTCTTCCACGTTGACGTTGCGGTCGTCCGACTGCGGCTTGAGCAGCTGGGC
>DATDRQ010000292.1:0-21329 GCA_035291645.1 Anaerolineales bacterium | reverse complement strand
CTTCAGCGCCGGTGGGGGTACCGCACGGTGCTGGCAACCCCGCTACTCCGGGATGGGGAGCCGATCGGGGGCATCGCCATCCGCCGCAAAGAGGTGCAGCCGTTTTCCGAGAAGCAGATTGACCTGATCAAGATCTTCGCCGATCAGGCCGTGATTGCGATTGAGAATGTGCGCCTATTCGATGAGACCCAGCGTTTGCTTAAAGACACTCAACAACGAAATGCTGAACTAGCCATCATTAACAGTGTACAGGAGGGGTTGGCGTCCAAGCTAGACTTCGAAGCAATCATTGATCTCGTCGGTGACAAAATTCGTGACATCTTCGATGCGCAGAGCGTGGCCATTGGCAGGTACGATCACGTGACTGGTCTGGTCTACTATAGCTATGTGGTCCAAAAAGGACACCGTATAAAAATGGAGCCGACGCCTTTTGCTGGCATTAGCAATCATATGATTAACACCCGGCGGACGTTAGCGATCAATGAAAATGTTGGTCAACGAGTTCAGGAAATTGGCGCCATCTTCCCAAGCGACTTCGACTTGCCGCGCTCTACAGTATATGTACCGCTGCTCGTGGGAGAAACAGTTACTGGCGTGGTTAATGTCGCTAATCTTGATCGCGAACACGCATTCAGCGATTCTGATGTGCGCCTGCTGGAAACCCTGGCTAACGGCATGAGCATCGCCCTGGAGAATGCCCGCCTGTTCGAGGAGACCCAGCAGCGCGCCGCCGAGCTAGAGACGGTCAACACCGTCAGCCAGGCGCTGGTGGCGGAGACAGAACTGCAGGCGCTGATCCAGCTGACCGGGGAGCAGATGCGGCGGACTTTCAACGCCGATATCGTCTATGTAGCTCTGCTCGACGAGCTAAGCAACCAGATCGAGTTCCCTTATGGGTTTGGTGAGGAGTTTCCCGCCCTCCCGCTGGGCGAGGGCCTGACGAGCAAGATCATCCAGACCGGCCAGCCGCTGCTGATTAACAAAGATCTGGAAACCCGCCGGGCAGCGCTGGGCGCCACCCGGGTAGGCAAGCAGGCTCGCTCATTCCTGGGTGTGCCGATCATCGTCGGCAGGCAGGCGATCGGCGTGATCAGTGTGCAGAACACACAGGAGGAAGGCCTGTACACCGAGTCGGACATGAGGCTGCTGAGCACGATCGCGGCCAACGTCGGCACAGCTATCCGCAATGCGCGCCTGTTTGACGAGATCTCCCGGCAGAAACGATACTACGAAATGATCATCGCCAACAGCCCGGCGGCGATCATCTTGATCGACAGCGATTTACGCGTCACCGGCTGGAATCCGGCTGCCGAGCGGCTGTTTGGTTACAGTCAGGCCGAAGCCATGGGTGAGAAAGTCGACGACCTGGTCGCCCGAGACCCGGAGCTGCACGCCGAGGCGGTGCGCTATTCCCTCCAGGCGCTGTCAGAAAACCGGGTGCACCTGATCGCCAGGCGCAACCGGAAGGACGGCAGCCTGGTGGATGTGGAAGTGATGGGGCTGCCAGTACTGATCGAAGGAAAGATGAAGGGCTACGTTGTCATCTACCACGATATCACCGAGCTGGAGCGCGCCCGGCGAGAGGCGATCGAAGCCAACTTGGCCAAGAGCGCCTTCCTGGCGAACATGAGCCACGAGCTGCGCACCCCGCTGAATGCCATCACCGGTTTCACCCGCATCGTCCGGCGTAAAGGCGAAGGCGCCTTGCCTGAGAAGCAGCTGGAAAACCTAGATAAAGTCCTGATCAGCGCCGAACATCTGTTAGGTTTGATTAATACAGTCCTGGATATCTCAAAGATCGAGGCCGGTCATATGGAAGTGCAGGCGAATAATTTCCAGGTTAAGCCGCTGATCGATCTGGTCGCTACCACCTCGCAGCCGCTGGTCAGGCAGGACAAAGTCCGCCTGGTTATCCAGGTGGAACCGGATCTACCCCCGGTCAATTCCGACCTGGAAAAGATCAAGCAGATCCTGTTGAACCTGATGAGCAACGCCGCCAAGTTCACCCACGCCGGAAAGATCACGATCTGTGCCGGTCAGGTAGCCGGGCAGCTGCAGGTGGAGGTCAGCGATACCGGAATCGGCATTCCTGTGGAAGCCTTGCCGCGCATCTTCGAGGAGTTCCAACAAGCGGATGCCAGCACTACCCGAGAATACGGCGGAACCGGTCTTGGCCTTTCGATCAGCCGCAGCCTGGCGCGGCTATTAAAAGGCGATCTGACCGTCGAGAGCGTACAGGGGCAGGGATCGACCTTCTCACTCACGATTCCACTGGATTATGCGGGCCAGCCAGCTCCTGAGAAAGAGGGCACGGTTGGGCTAACCTCCAGGCCGGAGCTGGATCGGTCTCGCCCGCTGGTGCTGGTGATCGACGACAACCCGGACGCGCTGGCCCTCTTGAAAGAAAACCTGGAGGAGGCCGGTTACCAGGTCACAACCGCCTTAAATGGTGAGGAAGGCCTGCGCCTGGCGTGCGATCTCCAACCCTTTGCCATTACCCTGGATATCATGATGCCCAATAAAGACGGTTGGCAGGTGCTGCACGACCTGAAGGCCGACCCATCCACCCGCAATATCCCGGTGATCTTGATCACTATCGTGGATAAGAAGGCACTGGGTTTCAGGCTGGGGGCAGCAGATTACCTGGTTAAACCGCTCAAGGAGAGAGATCTGTTGGCCTCGCTCGAGCGGCTTGCCCAGGCAAATAGTGGCTTGCCTCCCAGGCGCCTGCTGGTGGTCGACGACGATCCAGCCGTTATCGACCTGGTGATCCAGCTGCTGGAGGGGACGGATTACCGGGTGGAGGCGGCCTCCGATGGGGAGCAGGCCCTGGCGGCGATTGAGCGGGCAAAACCGGATGCACTTTTACTGGATCTGGTGATGCCCCGCCTGGATGGATTCGAGTTGATCGAAATCCTGCACAGCCAGCCTGAACTTAGCCGTATCCCGATCATCGTGTTCACTGTAAAGTCCTTGACCAACGCCGAAGCGGATATCCTGAGCAGGAGCGCTTCCGGGATCATTCAGAAACAAGGATTGCAGGGGGAAGTGCTGCTACGCCAGATCGAAGCTGCTTTGGTGGGACAGTCAGGTGGGTAAGGAGGCCGGTATGAAGAAGATTCTGATCGTGGAGGATATAAAGTTCAACCTGGAATTATTGGTCCAGTTGTTGGAGGATGAGTATGAACTGGTCACTGCCAGGGATGGGGCCAGCGGCGTGGCCCTGGCAGGGAGAGAGAGACCGGATCTGATCTTGATGGATATGTCCCTGCCGGTCCTGGACGGCTGGGAAGCGACCAGGCAAATCCGCGCGGACGATACTCTGAAGCAGATCCCGATTATCGGCTTGTCGGCGCGTGCGATGAACGGCGATCGCGAACGGGCTTTGGAAGCCGGGTGCACGGATTACCTGACCAAGCCGTTGGATGAGAATCTGCTGGCGAGCAAACTGCAGACCTTGCTGGGTTCCGGTTGAACGGATGGCAACCCGTCCAAAGATCTTAATCGTCGATGATGAGCCGTTCAATGTCGATTATCTTGAGCAGGAGTTGGAAGATTTGGGCTACCAGACGATCTCCGCCTTGAATGGGCGTGAAGCCCTCACCAGGATGGCGGAAGAAAGCCCGGACATGGTGCTGCTGGATATCATGATGCCAGTCATGGACGGGTTCGAAGTCCTGCGGCAGTTAAAGGCCGAACCTGCCTGGCGAGATACGCCGGTGGTGATCGTTTCGGCGATGACCGACCTGGACAGCGTGATCAAAGGTATCGAATTAGGCGCTGAAGATTATCTGCCGAAACCGTTTAACCCGTCCATTTTGAAAGCGCGCCTGAACGCCGGGCTGAGCCGGAAGAACCTGCGCGACCTGGAGAAAAAGTACCTGAGAAGCCTGGAACGGGAACTCGAGATCGGACACGAGATTCAATCCGGCTTCCTGCCGCGCAGCCTTCCAGAGGTGAACGGTTGGGAGATGGCTGCCTGTTTCCGGGCGGCGCGAGAGGTGGCGGGCGATTTTTATGATGTTTTTCTTCTCACGGATGGTAAGGTGGGCTTCTTTCTGGGAGATGTGACCGATAAGGGGGTGGGCGCGGCCTTGTTCATGGCCCTGTACCGCAGTCTGCTCCGGGCTGCCATGAGCGAAGACATCTTCGCTGACGGGGGGGGCAGTTCGAGCGATAGTGCGGATCTGGTGCACAGGGCCGTGACTCGCACCAACCAATATGTCTGCCGCACCCACCAAGAGGCTCTGTTCGCGACCCTGTTCATCGGCGTGTTCGACCCATCGACAGGATATTTGAAATACATCAATGCCGGGCATAACCCGCCGATGATCGTTAGAGAAATGAACATCCGGACCGAATTAAACCCAAACGGGGCTTTATTAGGGGTCCTGGCGGAGATGAGCTACCAGGCCAATGAAGAGGAAATTAATCCAGGGGAAACCCTGCTGCTGTATTCCGATGGTGTGGTGGATACTCAGGATACCCATGGATTATTTTTTGGTGAGGAACGCTTATTTGAACTGATCAAGGTTACATCATCTTCGGCAGTGCGACTGATCGAGTCAATTTCGATCGGTTTGGATTCCTTTCGTGGAAAGCAGAGCCCGTTTGATGATGTCACCCTGCTGGCCATACACAGGAGGAGCAGGTGATTTCCTCCAACTAATAATGGAAAGGGGATTTCTATGTCTCAGACCAGCCTGATCACCCAACCTTCCCCGTTTGCAGTTTTTCGCAATCCTTCATTCACCAAGCTGTGGACCGCCCAGCTGATCTCGACGATCGGCGATGCGTTCACCATGTTGGCTGCCGGGATCTACATTTATCGCATTACCGGCTCCGCCATGCAGGTTGGGTTGATGCTGATTGCGACTTCGGTCCCAACCCTCTTGATAGGTATGTTTGCTGGGGTTTTCGTCGATCGCTATGACCGCAAACGCATCATGATTGCTGCAGATCTGTTGCGGGCCGTGTTGATCTTTCTGATACCCATCCTGATCCCATATAGTGTGGTTTGGTTGTATGTGATCGTGATGCTGACCAGCGCTATCAGCACATTCTTCGCCCCGGCATTTGACAGCGTTTTGCCGGAAACCGCCAACGATGAAGACCTGGCAGCCGCCAACTCGATGATCGCCATCAGCTCGTTCGGATCGACAGCCATCGGCTTTGCAGCTTCTGGATTGATCGCGTCTGTTTCTATAGAATTGGCCTTCTATATTGATGCGCTGACCTTTGTGGTCTCTGCCTTGCTGATCAACCGGGTTAAGATCTCGCCGCTCCAAAATACAGAAGAAACGACGGTCAAGAACGTGGTGGGGAATCTAAAGGTCGGCGTAAAATTCCTTTTTGATACACCGGTACTGCGCTCCATCTTCCTGATCGGCATTCCCATCTGGTTGGGGACCGGTTTATGGAATACATTACTGCTGCCATTCGCCGAACAAGTTCTGGGCGCAACCGAATTCGAATACGGTTTACAGGAGGGTCTCACTTCGATCGGATTCGTGATCGGCAGCCTGCTGTTGGCTCGTTATGTGAGCCGGCTGCGCGAAGGCCAGTGGATCATTATCAGTTTGATTGGTTGGGGCTTGGTCGCCATCACTTATGCCCTATCTTCATCCCTGTTCATCGCCATCGCGTTGGTCACGGTTTCAGGTTTTATCAATGCTCCCTGGGGTGTGGCACGCCGGACCATGATTCAGCGAAACACCGACCGGGAAATCCGCGGCCGGGTATTCGGCGCGTTTATGACCGTCTCCCATGTCATCCTCCTGATCGGGATGGGAGCGGCTGGCCTGGCGGATATCCTCGGGGTGCGGGTGATGATGATGGTAGCAGCCCTGATCAGCCTGGTAGGTGGGGGGATTGCCCTCTTTGCCCCAGATATCGGCCGTCCGGCTGCCGAATGGGTGCGGTCGATCAGCCTGTTGCGCCGAGCTGCCCAGGCGCCTTCATTGGACATGGGGCGTATCGCAACCCTGGCTGATTTTGATAGGCTGGTCGGACACCTGCCGGCATTATCTATTCTCTCCACAGAAGATCGCATTAGCCTGCTTCAGGAGATGCGCTATATTGAAGCCCCGCTAGGGACCGCCATCGTCCGCCATGGGGAAACGAGCGACGCTGCCTATTTCATTATCGCAGGAAAGGCGATCGCCGGGCGGGAGGAAAATGGTCAAGAACGCATCCTGGAAGTCCTTAACCCAGGTGATTTCTTTGGGGAGATCGCTGCTCTGACCGGTATCCCCCGCACCGCCAATGTGGTAACCGAAGAATCGACAGCCATGTTACGCGTGTCAGCCTCCACCCTTGGCGAGATGTCGAAGAACCCGGACCTGAACCGCATCCTCATCTCGAAAATGACAGAGCGCATGGTGCGCATGAACATGATCGACCTGCCCAAGCTGATCTCGTACGACCAACGTGTCCTGCGCGAGCTGCGCACGGAAGCGCCTGAACAATTCGAACAGGTGGAACTGCAGGTTGCCTGATAAAGATTCCCTTCGCAGGAGGGAAACTTTTAGGAGAGTATAAGACGCGCTTCGAGTGAGGCGATATTGGCCAGCTTCACAGCCTGGCGAAGTTCCTTTGCCGCCCGGGTGAAGTATGCGTGCTGCTGCAAGAACCTGAGCTGGGAATCGGCCCATTCCCTGGGTGGAATTATCTGGCCCAGGGCAGCATATTCCTGGCGCAGGAGCTCACTTCGTTCGAAGAAATCCTCCCGCCCAAGCACATCTAAATCGGCGTCCGCCAGGATGGCTTCGATTAAATCCTGGGGAGATTGCGGCAAACGGGTCGCCAGGATCATGTTGCATACCCGGCTGACTTGAGCCCGCGAGAATCCATATCCTGGTAGCGCCTCGCTGGCAACCTGGATTCCCACTAACTCGTGGTCAACATGGGTGTTGAGATAACCGATATCATGGTATGCCGCGGCTACTTCGAGCAGTCGGATGTCTTCCTCAGAGAGATTGTTTAACCGGGCGAGCCGGACCGCGGCAGCCATTACGTCGTCACGCGTATGCCAGAAAGAATGGTAAAACAGGTTTGGGGACAGCTCTGTCTCCAGGCGATGAAGGCTGTACGCGATGGCGCGCTGGTAATCAGGGTTTGACATCGATATTTGATCGACCTGACGAGCTGGAGGGTGGTATAGACTATGACCGTCCGATTTTAATCGATCCTTTGGGATTTGTAAGCCTACTCCTATCTATTGTCACCAATCCACAAACAGCCAGAAGGTTTTGCTACTCGAGAACAGATAACATATAATTGGTCGGAATTGTTGAACTTTCCCCGCCGCTGGCGGTTTGTTATAGGGAGACCTGCCAGCCAGGAATGACGAAAGGATGGATCACAGTGGAAGATCATACGACCCCAATTTCGGAACTAACGCTCGACCCGCAAGACTGGGGGGCAATGCGCCAGCTGGCCCACCGCATGGTGGACGACATGCTGGAGTACCTGGAGACGGTGGGCGAGCGTCCCGTCTGGCAGCCGCTGTCCGGTGAAACGACGAAAGCCTTTCGACAGCCGCTCCCGCTGGAACCGCAAGGGGCAGAGCAGGCCTACCAGGATTTCCGCCAACACATCCTGCCACACCCGATGGGCAACATCCACCCGCGCTTCTGGGGCTGGTACATGGGCAACGGGACCGTGCTGGGCGCGCTGGGAGATTTCCTGGCAGCCAGCATGAACCCCAACCTGGGCGGGGGCAACCACGTGGCGAACCTGGTCGAGCGGCAGGTGATCGATTGGTGCAAGCAGATGGTGGGATTCCCGGAAGACGCCAGCGGATTGCTGGTCAGCGGTGGGTCGATGGCGAACTTCGTCGGGATGGCGGTGGCGCGCAACACCAAGGCCGGGTTCGACGTGCGCGCTGAGGGGCTGCAGAACCGGCCCGGCCAGATGGTGGTGTACGGTTCAACCGAGACCCATAGCTGCTTGCAGAAGGCGGTCGAGCTGCTCGGGCTGGGCAACCGGTCTTACCGCCGGATTCCCGTAAATTCTGATTACCAGGTGGATCTCCGTGCCCTGGAAGAGGCCATCGCCGCCGACCGGCAGGCGGGACTGCGCCCGATCTGCGTGATCGGGAATGCCGGGACGATCAACACCGGCTCGGTGGACGACCTGCAGGCCCTGGCGGACCTGTGTGAACGCGAGCAGGTGTGGTTCCACGTCGATGGGGCCATCGGCGCTCTGGTCCCGCTGGCGCCCCGCCGCGGGTACCTGATGAAAGGCATCGAGCGGTCGGATTCGATCGCTTTGGATCTGCACAAATGGCTGCACGTCCCGTTCGAGGCCGGAGTCGCCCTGGTGCGCAGCGAGGTCGACCACCTGCGCACCTTTTCGCTCACCCCGGATTACCTGGCGCACACGGAGCGCGGCCTGGCAGGCGGCTCGCATTGGTTCACCGATTATGGGCTGCAGCTGACGCGCAGCTTCCGCGCCCTGAAGGCCTGGCTCTCGATCAAGGAACACGGGATCTTGAAGTTCGGGCAGCTGATCGACCAGAACATCGACCAGGCCCATTACCTGGCAGGATTGCTGGAGTCCACTCCCAAACTCGAGTTGCTGGCCCCGGTGACGCTCAACATCGTGTGCTTCCGCTTCGACCCCGGCAGATTGGGGCCAGATGCCCTCAACCGGCTCAACCAGGAATTGTTGATCCAGCTGCACGAGAGCGGTGTGGTCGCTCCGTCTTATACGACCCTGGAGGGAAAATACTGCCTGCGGGCGGCGATCACAAACCACCGCACCCGGCTCTCGGACCTGGATATCCTGGTGGAGGAAGTCTTGCGGCAGGGGGAAGCCGTCTTGCGAGAGATGCCGATGGCATGATCGCAACCGATGTCTGTCATCCCGCGCCGAGCGTTTTCATCAGCTGGCTGCGCGCCCGGCTAAGCCGGCTCTTGACCGTGCCCAGCGGAACGCCCATGATCTCGGCAGCTTCCTCATATGGATAGCCTTGGATATCTACCAGGATGACCGCCGCTTGTTGCTCTTCTGGCAATCCGGAAATGGCTTTCCTGATCTTGCGGGACTGCTCTACCTGCTCGTAGGTTTGTTCGGGGGTTGTCGGAAATGCGAAGAACCTGCTCTCCTCGACGAGGGGCTCGTCTTCCTCACGCCCGGAGTCCAGTGAGACGATCTGGCGGCGTTTTCTCCGCCGGATTTCGTCGATGCTGGTATTCTTGACAATCGTCAGGAGCCAGTTGCGGAAGGAATTTCCCCGGAAAAGGTGAAAGTGCCGGTAGGCCTTGATGAACGCCTCCTGGACTGCGTCGTCGGCGTCCTGCACATCTCCCAGCAGGTAATACGCCACGCTGAAGGCGGCGTCCTGGTGCGCCAATACCAGGCGGTTGAACGCGTCGACCAGGTCTGCCCTGGCTGGCGCTGCCCGGTTCAGGGTCAGCGTTTCCCGTGGGACCGCCGCAATGAAAGTAGGTTTCGTAGGTGAGCCATCCATCTCGGACTTTTTTGGTAGGAGAATGGGGGTTTTTGGGCAGGCCCCGCCCGCCCAAAAACCCCCAATTTCACCCTCAAATGCGTAACTTCTATATTAATTACGCTACAGGAGAAGAAGTATTACAATGAATACGCTCGAGAATCCAGGGAGGTTCACTCCCGGCGGTGCTCCCCCTGGACCTGAGGCGAGCTTACGCCGCCAGCGCGTCTATCGCCTCCAGGGAGCGCTGCAGCCGCTGTCCCACCCGCTTGAGCAGGAAGCGGTGCAGCAGGGCCGCTGCCAGCGGGTCCTCCATCTCCAGGCGGCGCAAGTTGTCGAAGGACAGGCCATAAGCGGTGCTGGGCTGGGCGGCGGTCACGCTTGCGGAGGCCGGGGTGCCCAGGTAGAGGCCCAGTTCTCCCACGATCGTGCCGGGGCCGCTGGTCTCCAGGCGGAGAGTCTGGTTTTCCCCGGTGCGGTACTCGATGGTCAACTCCCCTGCATCCAGGAAGTACATAGACTCGTGAGGCTCGCCCTGGCAGATCAACGCCTGCCCGGCGTCCAGTTCCACCCGCTCCAGGTAGCCCAGCAAGCGCAGTAAGGCCTGATCTACGTCCTGCTCCACCTGCTCCGCAGCCACCCCTAACGCGGCGAAGAGCAGCGCCAACCCGCCGCGTTCCTGGCCAACCTGGACCACCCCCGGTTGGGCGCTCACCTCAGCCTGCTGACCGGCCTCGCTCTCCAGGACCCGCTGCTCGAACCACTCCACGCCGCGGTCGAGGTCCGGGAAGACGCGCCATTGATCCTGGTCAGAAAGTGTCAGGACATCTTTGCGCAGCTTCTGCTCGATCTCAAGGAGCAGACCCGTGAGGACCAGCAGCACGCCGTACTCGTGGAGCAGGCGCTTCAGCCGGACGAAGCTCAGCGCGGCCGAGGCGTCGATGCCGTTCACCCAGCGAAAATCCAACATCAGCACGGAGGTAGGGCGAGCACCGGCCGCTTCCAGGCGTTCTTTAATCTGCTCGTAGATGCGGTTGGCGGTGCCGAAGAAGACGTAGCCCTGCAGCTCCAGGATCTGCAGGGCCAGGCCCTCCTGCCGGAGCAGCTCGGCATGGGCATGCGTGCGCACCACCCGGCTGCGGAAGGTGCGCCCGCTGAAGAAGTGCTTGACTACCGGCACCCGGCTGTACTGGACGATGAATAGCCCGGCTGCCAGGGCTAACCCGACTCCCAATCCTGGGAGAAGACCGAAGGTGCTCATCACCAGCGTGATCAGCGCCACGATGGCGTAGTCCGCGCGGGTGAACTTGCGCCAGCCGTCATACAGCCAATCCGCCAGGAAGGTCAGGCCGAGAAAGGTCAGCACGCCGCCCAGGACCGGCTTGGGGAACAGGGCGATCAGCGGGGCGCCGAAGAACAGCACCCCGGCGCAGATCGCCGCTACCAGCAGGCCAACCAGGCGGCTGTTCGCCCCCAGACGGCTGCTCAGTACCGACATGGTGATGATGGTATAGCCGGGCGGGCTGGCGGTGAACGCCCCAGCCAGGGTTCCCGAGCCGCAGGCGCGCAGCTCTCGGTTCAGGTCGACCTCGCGCCCGGCGCTCAGCTCCACCCCGCTGGCGTACAGCAGCAGCGTGATGCTGCTGATCAGGATCAGGGTAGCGATCTCCGCCGTCTGGCGGGCGATAGCCCCCCAGTCCACGGCAGCCAGCTGGCCGATGGGCGGTGGCTGCCACATCATCCCCGCTGGGAAGGGCTGGAAGAGCAGGCCCAGCCGGGTGGCTTGCTCCAGGCTGGTGCCGGTTAGCCAGAGGAGAAGGTAAAACACGCCAACCGCACCCAGGATGGCGAGAGGGGTGATCAGGTAGTGCTTGTAGCGCCGCACGGTTAGGAATAAGAGGATGCCAAAGGCCAGCCCCGGTATCCAGCGGATCAGGGCTTCCGGCTGGGTGAAGCGGCCCAGGTTTGCCACGCTGAGCGGGACGCCGTTCATCGTCTTCAGCGCGCCGCTGGCCACCAGCCAGCCGGTTCCGGCCAGGAAGCCTCCCACCACCGGATAGGGGATGTAGCGGATCAGGTCGCCCATGCGCAGCCCGCCAAGCAGCAGGAAGGCTCCGCCGGTGAGCAAGGAGGAGATGGTGATCGCCGCGGTGACGGTCGGGAAGACGCGATCTGGGGTTCCGCCCAATTCACTGCTGATGCCCGCCGCCATGGCCGCCACGATCACCGCCGAGCCGACAGTGGGGATCGCCACCATCCCCGGGGTGCCGCTTAGCAGGGCTTCAATCGAACCGATCAGCACCACGCCCATCAGACAGAAGCCTATCCCGCTGGACAGGTAGGGCGACAGGTCCCCGCTGAAGATCAGCGAGCCGAAGGAGATCTGGTAGGTGATCACCACCAGCCCGGAGATTAATGCGACAATCAGGACGGGTAGTAGCTTCTGGATCGGTTTAAGATTCACGCAGACCTCTTCGACCAGATCGGTTTTTAAAACGGGTGAGCCAGAAAGGGTTGAATCCTTCAGATTATACCCAGGTTGCCCGATTTCGCCCTCTCCAGCCGTCCGGAATCCGCCGCGATACTCGCGAGTACAGGTCCTTTTTGGTCGAGAAATAAGATAAAAAGGAGAACAATGGTATATAATCTCTGCAATCCCAAGACGGTATACGCGGAAGAGTTATGTCACAGGTAGGCTTCCGGCCAGGCTGATCAACCACGGCCACCAAGACGCCGCTCAGGGGAAAGCGAGGCAACGGATGAACTGTCCAAAATGCCAGAGCTCTAATCGAGAGACGGCAAATTTCTGCAAGAATTGCGGCAGCCTGCTGCTGCAATCCTGCCCGCGCTGCCACATCGACCTGCCTGAGGCTGCTTCTTTTTGTGATAATTGCGGATTGACGCTGGTAGACAAATCCACAACGATTTGGGGAGACCGCGCCGGGACCAAGGCAGACCACACCTCCGCATTCCAGGTTGATATGAGACCCAAGGTATCTCAGCCTGCCAGCAGTCCGCCGTCTTCCGCCGCGTCCCCTGCTCCACCTGAGACTGCCCCGATCTCGCCTGTGCCCGCTGCCGCGCCGCCAGATGCCGGCGACTCCCAACTCCAACAGTACATCCCCAGAGAGCTGATGGCCAAGCTCGAGGCTGCCCAGACACGCGGCAAAATGGTCGGCGAGCGCCGGGTGGTGACCATGCTTTTCTGCGATGTGAAAGGATCGACTGCCGCGGCCGAGAACATGGACCCGGAGGACTGGACGGATGTCATCAACAGTGCCTTCGAGCACATGATCCGGCCGATCTATAAATTTGAAGGCACGGTTGCCCGTTTGATGGGAGACGGCCTCCTGGCCTTTTTCGGCGCTCCGATCGCCCACGAGGACGACCCGGAGCGGGCCGTGTTGGCCGGATTAGATATCATCGCTGCTCTGAAGTCGTACTCAGACCAGGTCGTGCAGCAGCATGGGATCGATTTCAACGTACGGGTGGGGATCAACACCGGCCTGGTGGTGGTGGGTGCGGTCGGATCTGACCTGCGCATGGAATACACGGCAATCGGGGACGCCATCAACCTGGCCGCCCGCATGGAACAGACGGCAGTTCCAGGCACGGTGCAGATCGCCCTGGACACCTATAAGCTGGTGCAGGCGATGTTTCACTTCGAGGACCTGGGGGGCATCGAGGTAAAGGGTAGGAACGAACCAGTCCAGGCTTACCGGGTGGTGGGCCGAAAGGCGATCTCCGGTCAAAAGCGTGGCATCGAGGGGCTGCATGCCGAGATGGTCGGGCGCGAAGCTGAGCTGCTGGTCTTGCACGATGTGATGGCTGACCTTAAACAAGGTGTGGGACGCATCGTGTGCGTACTGGGAGATGCCGGCCTGGGAAAGAGCCGGCTCGTCAACGAGAGCTACCGGGACTTCAAAGAGCTGATCGGCCCGGATGGAAACTGGTTTGAAACCCTCAGTCTGTCCTATGAAGCCAGCCAGGCCTACGGCCTGTTCAGAAGGTTGATCCGGCGGATCACCGGGATCGCCTACGACGATCCGGTTGCGCTGGTCCGCGAGAAGCTGGCAGCCCTGCTCGAAGGCCTGCCCGCTGAACGCCGCCCCCTGGCAGACCAGCTTTTTGAAGCGCTGTACGGGTTAGAAATGCAGAATGGCGACCTTTTGCTGGAGGGCGAGAGCTTCAAACGCGAACTGTTCGAAACGATCCGAACCGTGTGGCAAATCCAGTTCTCTAACCGACCGACCGTCATGGTATTCGACGATATGCATTGGAGCGACGCGGCTTCGATCGACCTGTTGCTCCAGCTCCTACCGTTGACCGAAGAGATCCCCCTGGTTCTGCTGTGCGCCATGCGTAGCGAGCGCCACCTGCCTGCCTGGCAGATCAAGACTACCTCGGATCAGGAGTTCCATCACCGCTACGCGGAACTCTTGCTTCGCCCGCTTTCCGAAGCCGAGAGCAATGAATTGGTTGACCGCCTGCTAAAAGACGTCGATCTGCCGGACCGGCTGAGGGCCAACATCCTCGAAAAATCGGCAGGCAATCCTTTTTTCATCGAGGAAGTCGTCCGGACCCTGATCGAAAGCGGGATGGTGATCTCCAAGGAGCGAACCGTCAATGGGAGCGCTGAACGCTACTGGCGAGTGACGGGCCGGGAGGTCGATCTAACCATCCCGGATAACCTTCAGTCGCTCCTGGCAGCCCGCCTGGACAGGCTGGAGGAGGCGACCCGGGGAACTCTGCAGGTGGCCTCGGTCATCGGCCGCTCGTTCCCCCACCGTGTGCTGCAGGCAGTGGATGAAGCCAGCCCGGAGCTGGACAGGCGCCTGGATACGCTTCTCCGGTTAGACATGATCCGCGAAGCGGCGCGCGTCCCTGAGGTGGAGTACGCCTTCCGCAATCCATTAACGCAGGAGGCGGTCTACCAGACGATCTTGATCAAGCGCCGCCGGGAGTTCCATCTCCGGGTGGCGGAAGCGATGGAAGCCCTCTACCCGGACCGGCTGGAGGTATTTTCCGGGCTGCTAGCGCACCACTACCTGCTGGCGGGCCAGCGCGACCGGGCGATCGAGTATTCCCGGCGAGCTGCGAGCCAGGCGATCAAGTTATTCGCTTATGAGGAGGCCATCCAAAACCTGCGCGCCGCGCTGGAATTGATCAAGCCGGGGGAAAAGAGCGCCATCCATTCCGCCTTGCTCGAAGAGCTCGCAGACGTCTATCGCCTGCTGAGGGAGGGCGATCAGGCTATCGCCCTCTACCAGGAAGCGCTCGAGGTGTGGCGCGGGCTGGAGGAGGCAAACGAGGCGACCGCCATGCGCCTGCACCGTAAGATCGTACAGGTGGTCATTGACTTGAAATGGTCGGTTGAGATGGATCACCTGCAACAGGCGAACGAGAGCCGGCTGGTATCCCTCTCAACCCTGAAAGATGGCCTGGAAAGGATGCAATCCGGGCCACCCAACCCGGAAACCGTCCGGGTCGTGGCGGTATTGTCCACCGATGCCTGGCGCATCCAGGATCCCCCGGATTGGGAGGCAGCTCAGCGCTACGCACAGGCGGCCGTTGACATGGCCGAAAAACTGGATAGCCCGGTCGATTTATCCCAGGCGTTGGGGGCGCTGGCGAATATAATGGACGGTCGCAGCCTGCTGCGCGAGCACCTGCGGGTGGCACAGCGACGGCTGGAGATTAGCCGGGGACTCCAGTTCGACAATGTTTATGAGAGCATCGAAGCCCTCCGCAGCGCCGGCGCAGGTCACATGTATGTTGGCGAGTACCAGCAGGCTCTCCCGTTTCTGAAGGAAGCAGAAGCCCTGGCAACCCGCGCCCAGGTTGTCGAACAGCAGGTGATCGCGCAGGGGCTGCAAGCCCAGTGCTGGTACCGTTTGGATCGCTGGGATGAAGTCCTGGCGACCGAGGAATTATGGCGCCAACAGGAGCGGCGCTACAGCCGCGAACGGGTCGGGGGCACCTGATTTTCCATCGCGCTGAGCGCGAGCGTCCACGCGTTGCGTGGAGAAATAGACAGAGCCAACGCCTACAGGCAAGAATCCTACGAGTTCATGGTCGCTGTGTCCGGTGATCCCGAACAATGGCAGCGCAACCAGTTTTACTGAAGATCATTGCCCTTGCAGGCTAAGGGCGAGTTCGCCCTCGTTAACCAGAACATGGAGATCGCGCGTGCGAGGCCGGGCCAGCCGGTCAAAAACGGCACCATGGCGCATGATCACGACCTGTACATGCTCCTGACCGATGCAGCCGCGGAGCACCGCGCCGCCGCCGCGCTGCATGAGTATACGCCGCAGCTGGAAGAGCTGGCCCTGCGCGACGATCACAGGCTCTACCTGGCGATCGCCCAGCGCGCCTGGGGGGTGGCGCACTGGCTTTCCGGTGAATACGAGCCTGCCGAAGCGCGTTTGGAACGGGCTTTAGAATTATTTCGGCAGCTGGATACCCGCTGGCAGGCCGGGCGAACCCACCGGATCGCAGGAGAGCTGAACCTGGAGAACTCCAACCGGGATGAAGCGCGCCGCCATTTCACCCTGGCGCTGGAAGCCTTCGAGGCGATGAAGGCCTTGCCAGACCTGGAACGAACCCGCGCCGCGCTGAGCGAATTAGGTTGAGTGGGAGAGCTACCCGCAGCCGCCCCCGCTGGGACCGCGCTTCTGCTGCAGCTTGATCTTGGGCGTATACTCCAGCTCCCACTCGTGCGGGTTGGGATCGGCGGCGGAGTAGCGGTCGCCCAGGGCTGCCTGGAAGGTGTATCCAAGCAGGTCGTTTCCGGGCGGGACCGGCGTGGGCGTGATCTGCGGATCGCCGGCGTTGAAGATCTCCAGCCAGTGGTTGATCCCGCCTTCCAGGATGTACACGTTCGGTACGCTCTGCGCTACCATGGTTTTCCAGGCCTGCGTGGCGGCGGTCTCGTCGTTGCTCATCAGGACGTAGACCGTGTTCGCCGCCGGTTCGAGCAGCAGCGTGGGGATGACTGACTCGATCTGGTCCTGGGGGAGGCGGCGCCCCCCTTGCAGGTGGAACTGGTTGAAGTCGGCTTCGCTGCGCACGTCCAGCATCACCAGGTTGATCTGGTCGTCTGCCCGGGTAGCCAGCAACTCGCCGGGGTGGATCTGCACTTCGCGAGCAGCCAGGGCCTGATCTTTAGTCGACGCCAGCCGGGTCCACTTTTCAGAAGTGGTGGGCTGCCCGATCAGCAGGACCAAAACGCCCGCCAGCGCCAGGACGGCCGCGCCGGCGTAGCGGCGCCTGGGCTCCTTTTTTAAATCACGGCCCCCGAAGATGCGCTCGAGCTGTTCGCCGCCCCAGAACATGAACAGCGCCATCAGGATTACCAGCAGCACGACGACGCCGGTGGGCAGTCCGAGCCAGTCCATCAGGGTGAAGCGGCCCAGGTAGCTGCCGTTCCAGAAGCTGTCGAAGTTCTGCACCGTCTCGCCGAACAGGAAGATGCCGAACAGCCCGCCCAAGGCAAAAAACAGGCCGTCGATCTTAAAAGTCGCCAGCGAGACCAGCGAGGTGCCCGGACAGAAGCCGCCGATGATGAAGCCAAAGCCCATGATCAGCCCGCCCAGGATGCCCGACCAGATGTACGTCGGATTGACCCAGATCAGGTTATAGTCCAGCAGGCCGATGGCCGAGGCGCCGAAGATCAGCACCATCGCCACCACGATGGCGGTGAACATCACCTTGAGCACGGTCAGGTCTTTGAAGTAAAACTGGGCGGCCAGCTTGGTTGAGATAGCGAAACCAGAGATCTCCAGGACGTAGCCAAAGGCAAAGCCGATCACCAAATAGATCAGGTACATGCCGGCCTTGCCGAGCAGTGCTTCGAGGGGGAGAGGGAAAGGTGCCATAGGGATTTCCTCAGGGATTTCTTCAGTTTTAGCGATTCTTTACAGCCACAGCCGGCGGACGAAATAGGCCAGCGCATAGGCCCCGCCGAATACGGCGAACATGAACACCCAGCTGCCGGCCGAGAGCACCGCCCCGCCGGAGAGGGCCTGCCCCGAGGTACAGCCGCGCGCCATGCGGGCGCCATAGCCCATCAAGGACCCGCCAATGAAGGCATAAAACCAGCGCGAGCGAATGGAGATATGCGGCCCTTTGCCGGTCTCCACTTTAAGCCGCCCGTGCAGCCAGCCCGAGACGAAGCCGCCGACCAATGTGCCGGCGGTCAGGAAGACGATCCAGTCGTCGAGCGGGTTCTTATCCCCGCCGGCCAGCTTGAGCAGGTAAGACACCCGGTCGATGTGCTGCGGTGCGACCAGGTCTTCCAGGTAGACGACATAGCGATTGAGCCCCCCGGAGGCGCCCAGCCCGTTGCCGGTGATGAAGAACGCCAGGAAGAGCACCACGCCCAGCAGCGCGCCGCCCAGGTAAGGGTGCACGTACGGTTTTTCGGGGCGGGAGTACAACCACGACTTAAAGCGGGAGGTGGGTTTGGGTCGAGCGGCAGATAAGATAGCCATAAGTCACTCCAAAGCAGATCGAGGGTCAGGAGGAGGCCGGAGCAGCGCCGGTTTCGGGCTGCGGGCCGGGGAATTCCAGGTTTTCATCCAGCGCAGCGGGCTGCGGCGAGATGGGAAGAGCATCCTCGACAGGTTGGGCGCCTGCGTCCGCATGGCTCTCCACCTCATCCCAGCCATCGATCATGGCCCGCAGGCTGGTTAGCGGTTCCGGACCGGTGGTGGTCAGGTAGACGTGGGCGACGATGAAGGCGGCGAAGGACCAGGCGATCAGGCTGTGGAAGGGCGCCAGGAACGGCAGCCCGCCGAACCAGGAGGCGGCGTAAGGCCAACGCTGCACACCCCACATCAGCGCGCCAGTGATGATCTGGAGTGGGAGCAGGACATTCAGGATGCCGAAATAAGTCACCTGCTGGAGCGGGTTGAGCTTCTTATCCGGAGTCTTCGCGAAGGGGTGCTCCCCGCGCAGGAAGATGCCTTGCAGGTAATACTTGGCTTGCAGGATGGCCTGGTCGAAGAAACCGTACGGGCGGGGGATGTACTGGCGGATCTCGCCGCTCGCCAGATGGTAGAACAGGGAAAGGCTGGCGTTGGCGACCAGCAGGGCCGCCAGCACGTTGTGTACGACCACGACGTGCCGTAAGCTGAAGATCCCGAACAGGTCCGGGCGGTGGATCACCAGGCCGGTGAACAGCAGCAACACAATGGTGAGGGTCTGCAGCCAGTGCCAGAAGCGCTCGTACACGCTGTACATGTACACTTTCTCCGTGGGCGGATCGATGGGTTTAGAACGCAGCGAGGCGTAGAAACGCAGCGCACTGTGCCCGCTCACCCCCACCAGCACGCCGGCGAAGAACAGCACTCCCAGCACGTCCACCCAACGCACCCGGTCATGCCCGAAGATGTACAGGTTCTGGGCGCGCGTCGCCGGGCGATAGTACAGGGCGCCCTCTTCCGTGTAGAGGCTGCCGTTCGTTGCGGTGTTAGCGTCCTGGACGAATTCCGGTAGCACCCTGCCTGGAACCGAACCGGACAGTTCGACCGGCTGCGCGATGAGTGAATCATTTGAGTGGCAGGTCTGGCAGTCGCTGGTAACCCATTCGCCCCGCGCCACGTTGTGGTTGAGGCTGTACGGCTGGACTTCCCCGGCGATGCGCGGGTTGTTCAGGCCGATTGCTTCCATTCGTCCAGCAAGGACCGCCTGCTTTTCAGGTGTATCCAGGAGCAGCTCGGCCTCTTCCAGGCTTCCGTTTCCATCCTGGTCTAAGGCGCTCACCACCCCGGGGGCGTATCCCTGGCCGTCGAACCAGGTGGCTTTCAGGTCCTCCAGACGCACCGGGCGGGCCTTGCCGTTGGCGTCTTCATAGACCCAGTACCAGACGGTCACCAGGTTGTAGGGGGCCAGGAGCGACTCGCCGTCCACGTTCTGGCGCGGCAGCAGCGCCGGTTGGAAAGAGGTGATCAGGTGGTCAAGGTCTCCACCCGAGCCGTCCACCCCGCGGCAGGTGGTCATGGGGCTGCCGTCCAGCTTCAATACCGTCCAGTCATAAGCCTGGACGGCCGGGGCGTACACCCGGGGTATGTGGCAGGTTTCGCAGGCCAGCTCGGCCATGTGGCGCTCGGTATAAGGCAGCCATCCGTGGGTGCTGGCAGCGTCATGGCATGCTTCGCAGCGCTGCATGGTCGCCTTCGATTCCGGGTCGACCGTGTGCTGGGCGCTTTGCCCGCGGGCGAAGTTATGGTCGGGCTTCTCCAGATACTCCCCGATCTCCAGGCGGCGCGGGTCGAACTGCAGGTGCTCAGGGCGCGAGTCAGGCGACTCTGCATACTGCACCGGGTTGTTGAGCGAATAGTGGCAGTCGGTGCACTGCAGGCCGCGCTCGGCGTGGATATCCCAGGAACGGGAGACTTCATCTTTGCCGGACAGGTTCATTCCCGACTGGGAGATCTTTTGGGCAGAGATCACCTGACCGGTGGTGGCGGTACCCCAGTTCTCTAGGTCGCAGCCAGCCAGCGCCAGCGGCTCTTCGGGATCGGTGTGCACCAGCCCGTGGCACTGGGCGCAGTTTTCGTTGGTGGGGTCCTGGATGGCCACGAACTCAGCCGCCAGTTCGCCGTCTTCAGAAAAAGCCGCCGGGTTCCACTGCCAGTTCTCCCCTGATCCTTCGACGATACCGGTGCCGAGCAGGGTGGCTGTAGGAGCCCAGCCGAATTTGCCTTCCTGGATAGCCGCCTGGCGGGCGGCGTTGTTCGGGCTGGTGAAATGGCACAGGAAGCAGTTCATCTCCATCGTTCCCGATGATTGCCAGTCCCAGGGGACAGATTTCCCGGTGGTTGGGTCTATGGAGGTGGTATCTGGATCGCCAGGCCTCACTGGAGCTGCGGATAACGCATGGCCATCCCGGCTGGTGACGGCCGGGCCGCCGCCCACCACCCGGTCACCGAACTCCTTCAGCCAGTCTGGGGTGCTCAGGTCCAGGCGTTCGTCCCCTTCAGGGGACAGGTAGCGGTAGGTCAGGGGGTTCCACCTGCCGAACAGGCCGGGGCTGGTGTCCCAGGGACGGCCGCTGCCGGTATCCCCCGCTTCGGTGTAGTCGCCCAGGCCCAGGTCGGCGTGGAAGCTGTGGGAGGTGATGAACCCGGCGTCGTGGCACTGCCCGCAGGTCTGCACCGTCGAGACCGGGTGGCCGGTCTCGAGCACGTTGGCGCCGCTCTCGTCGAGCAGCGGGAAGGTGGGATGCAGGGGCGAGGCCTGCGTGATAGCGCGCGGGCTGCTTTGGGCGCTCGCCGCTCCGATAGCCAGGGCTGCCCCAACCAGGAGCACGAGGGTAGACAGGAGAATGGTTCGCTTGGTCATCATCTTGACAGGTCCGGGCTATTTATTCTGGGCGCGGCCGCCCCATTCCATCGGGTCGCCGGGGTAGCCGAGTGCCTGCCAGTCCAGGCGCCCGTCGGGGCTGTGGCAGCTGGTGCATTGCAAGGCGTTCTCTTTCGGCTGGACCATGTGGGTGGTCGGCCAGTACATCCAGGTCTCGGCAAAGCCATACTCCCCGCTGTAATCCAACCTGGCGTTCTCGGCCCCAAGCTGCAGGGCGCTCGACCAGTCGAAAGTGGTCCAGTAGCCGCCCTCGCCGGCGGTGATGGGCGGGATTAGGATGTTGTTGGCCGAGTCATAGGGTTGTTTTGCGACGTGGACTTTGAAGGGGAAGATGCGGGATCGCGGGTCGTCGATATCGCCGCCCGGCGGGTTGAGCTGCAGCGGCTGGCTCGGGTCGAACTGGTCGCCCAGCAGGTAGCGGTAGGAGACGGTGTCGTTGTACCAGCGGTAGGTGGGCTTGAAATCCTTCTCGTACAGGAAATTGCCCTTGATCTTCAGATAGGTGTAG
>DATDRQ010000291.1:0-2983 GCA_035291645.1 Anaerolineales bacterium | reverse complement strand
AGATGGTCGCCTGGGGGATCAAGGCGGCCAGTTCCAGCGAGCTGTCGCCGCGCGCCTCGCCCAGGGCTTGCAGCTCCTGGTAGTTCTCCAGCGCCCGGTCGTAATCGCTGAGCAGCTCCAGGGCGCGCCCGCGGCGGGTGTACAGGCTGGCCAGCTCTGCCGCCGGGATATCCAGCCGTACGCTGAGACGAATGGCCTGCTCGTAATGCTCGCAGGCCTCCTGGTTGGCGTACAGCCGGGCGGCGGTATCCCCTGCCAGGCTGTAGTATTTAAGTGCCAGGGCGTCGTCCCCGGCCTGGTCATAGTGGTATGCCAGCCGGTAAGCCTCCTGCGAGAGCCGCTCGGGGTACAGTGCTTCGATCGCCTGGGCTGCCCGGCGGTGGTAGGCGCGGCGCTGGCGCTTCAGGATCGACTCGTAAGCGGCGTCGCGGATCAGCTCGTGGTGGAACATGTACTCAGGTTCGGGCAGGCGCGCCGCCTCGCGGATCAGCTCGGCCCGCTGCAACTCGACCAGCTGCTGGTCGAGTTGCCCGGTCTGGTCGGCGATGGCCTGCAGGACCAGCTTCTGGAAAATCCGCCCGATCACGGAGGCCTGCTGCAGGGAGCGGCGGGCGCCTGGCTCCAGCCGGTCGATGCGCGCCAGCAGCATGGTCTGTAGGTTATCGGGGATGCCGATCTCCTGGCCCCCCTCGGAAGCCTGCCAGCGCAGCCCGCTGGGGTCGCGCTGCACCAGGCCTCGTTCGATCAAGGTGCGCACCACCTCCTCCAGGAAGAAGGGGTTGCCCTCGGCTTTGCGCAGCATGTTCTCCCGCAGGCGCGGCGGCAGGTCGGCGATCGCCAGCAGGTTATCGACCAACTGGCCGCTGTCGGCGTCGCTCAACGGGCGCAGGGTGATCTCGGTGTAGCGGTGGGGATAGTCTGTCTCGGCGGAGACCTTAACCTGCCAGGCAGGTGATTTGCGGTGCGGGCGGAAGGCGCACAGGAACAGGACCGGCAGACGGTCGACCAGCTGGAAGAGATGCAGGAGCAGGTCGACCGAGGCTGGATCGGCCCAGTGCAGGTCGTCGAAGACCAGCACGAGCGCTGTTTTGGAGGCCAGGCTCTCCCACAGCTCCAGCGAGGCGGCGAAAATCTGGCGCTTGACCGCTTCTCCGTCCACTGCGTCGTCCCCGTTCGAGCCGGCGCGCAGCTCCAACAGCAGGTCCGCCACCTGGAAGAAGGCTTCCATCTGCTCCGGTTCGAGATTGCTGAAGAAATCGGCCACCTTCTGATGGACGACCTGGGGCGAATCACCGCTGCGCACGGCGTGGATCTGGCGCAGCTGCTGGACGAACATCCCGTAGGGGCGGGTCATGTCGTAGGAGATGCCGCGGCTCTCGATCCAGGAGGTGGGCGGCAGGCCGGCCAACCCGGCCTGGCGGTAGAGCTCTTCCAGCAGGCGGCTCTTGCCCAGCCCGGCCTCTCCGATCAGGCCGACGATGCAGCCGCTGCCCTGGGTCAGCAAGTCAGCCAGCGCCCGGTCGAGTTTGGCGAACTCCGCATCGCGCCCCACCAGCGGCGATTCGAGCCCGGCGATGCCGCGCGTCCGCCCGGGAATCTCTTTGCGTTGGATGACGCGGTAGCAGCGTACCTGGTCCTCCCGGCCTTTGAGATCGACGGAGCCCAGCGGCTCGCACTCGAAATGGGCGCTGACCAGCTGGTAAGTGTGCTCGCTGATCTGCACCGTGCCCGCCTGGGCGGTCTGCTCCATGCGCGCCGCCAAGTTGGCCGCGTCGCCCATGGCGGTGTACTCGCCGGCCAGCGCCGTACCCATCGCCCCCACCACCACCGGGCCGGTGTTGAGGCCGATCCGCACGTTGAAGTCCAGGCTGTATTCGCGAGCGATCTGCTTACGAAAGACCTGGATGCCGTCGACGATATCCAGGCCCGCCAGGACGGCCCGCACCGGGTCGTCTTCGTGGGCGACCGGCGCGCCGAAGAAGGCCAGGAAACCGTCTCCCATCAGGCGGGCGACGGTGCCCTGGTAGCGCAGCACCGGGCGGGTCAGGTAGCCGAAGGCGGAGTTCATGATCTCGGCCCAGTCTTCCGGGTCGAGGCGCTCGGCCATGGCCGACGAGCCCTGCACGTCGCAGAACAGCATCGTTACGACGCGCCGCTCGCCTTCAAGGCTGGGGGAGGGGGAGTTCGAGAGATCCACGTGAATCTTCTTCAGTTTGAAAGATAGAAGGTTGGAAGGTTTAAAAGTTATCTTTTCAACTTTCTAACCTTCCAACTTGTTAACCTGCCAACCCCGTTACGGGTAGGCCTGATCGGCGTAGCACCACACCCAGCTCTCGTCGGGCTGGAAGGATTGGATCAGCGGGTGGCCAGTCTCTTGGTAGTGCCGGGTGGCGTGCTTGTTCTTGGAGTTGTCGCAGCAACCGACCTGCCCGCAGATCAGGCAGATGCGCAGGTGGACCCATTTGTCGCCAATCTGCAGGCACGCGGTGCAGCCCTGGCTGCTGGGAGTGACCTCGCGGGCAAGGTCCAGGTGGCTGCAGGTAGAGGAGCGGACCGGCAGGTTGGGTTTGACCAGCATATGTGCTCCTTTTACGATATTATAACTCTCATTTTGGGCAGGGTAAGCCTTGCCTGTCTTTGCGAGGGCGGCGCAGCCGCCCGAAGCAATCTCCCTCGAAACTAACAGAGAGATTGCTTCGGCAAAGAACGCCTCGCCATGATAGTCCGGTGTCTTTGCGAGTGAGCGCAGCGACCGAAGCAATCTCCCTCGAAACCAACAGAGAGATTGCTTCGGCAAAGAACGCCTCGCAATGACATGATCTTCAGAACCGCTTCGCTCGCCATGATAGTCCGGAGTCTTTGCGAGTGAGCGCAGCGACCGAAGCAATCTCCCTCGAAACCAACAGAGAGATTGCTTCGGCAAAGAACGCCTCGCAATGACATGATCTTCAGAACCGCTTCGCTCGCCATGATAGTCCGGTGT